>NZ_JBNDMQ010000006.1:0-344944 GCF_050436665.1 Paraburkholderia sp. EB58
AACCGTTGGCCCTTAAGCGGATGAAATGGATGACAGATCTCCGCCCAACCCAAATGCTCGTTGAGCACGTGTGCAGTTCGCGCTGACCGTCCCGACCATGAAGGACAGGGCGATGCAAGCTCTGTATCTGCTGGCGTTGGAGCCGGTGTCGGAATCGACGAGCGACCCCAACTCGTATGGGTTCAGGTTAAACCGCTCGACGGCTGATGCCATGTCGCAGATTTTCGTAGCCATGTCTCAGAAGGGCTCTGCTCATTGGGTACTGGAAGCGGATATCAAGGGATGCTTTGACTACATCAACCATGACTGGCTGGAAAGAAATGTCCCGATGGACACGACGATCCTGCGGAAGTGGTTGAAAGCGGGCCTGATTTATCGAGGTCAGCTTCAGGCGACTGAGGCCGGTACGCCACAGGGGGGCATCATTTCCCCAACGTTGGCAAATGTGACGCTGAACGGGCTGGAACGTGAACTGATCGCGCACCTCGGTGCGAAATTCGGGATTGCGAAGGCGAAGAAGCTGAAGGTGCATGTGGTGCGATACGCGGATGACTTCGTGATTACTGGCGACTCGCGAGAGATGCTGGAAAGCGAGGTCCGACCTTGGGTGGAGACATTCCTCGCTGTTCGAGGACTGCAACTGTCCGAGGAGAAAACACGGATTACGCACATTGACCAAGGCTTCGACTTCCTTGGGTGGAATTTTCGGAAATATTCGGGAAAACTGCTCATCAAGCCGAGCAAGAAGAACGTGCAAACGTTCTATCGCAAGGTGGCGGATACGATCAGCAGCAACAAGGCGGTAAGGCAGGAGGATCTGATTCGCTTGCTGAATCCGATGCTACGAGGCTGGGCGCAGTATCACAGTCCCGTGGTTGCCAAACAGGCGTACAGCCGTATGGAGCATCTGCTTTTCGGGAGGCTCTGGCGGTGGTCGAAGCGGCGGCACCCGCAGAAGAACGCGGACTGGGTGAGAAAGAAATATTTTCACACGGTCGGTGAACGGAATTGGGTGTTTGCTGCTCCCGTGGTCTGGCAAGACGGCAGTAAGGGACTGTTTGAGATGTATCAGGCCGGAAGTACGGTCATCAAACGGCACAAAAAGATCAAGGGGGATTTCAATCCTTTTGATCCCAAGTGGGAGCAGTACAGCGAGCAGTTGCGTCAGGAGCGCATGTGGGAATCGATGCGCTACAGGAAGCAATGGGCGACGCTGTACATGTCACAAAGCGGGCTTTGCGCGCAATGTGGCTGCGCCTTGACGGACGAAACGGGTTGGCACGACCATCATCTGGAATATCGGATGCACGGTGGGACCGACGCGCTGTCCAACAGGGTTCTGCTTCACCCGGAATGTCATCGCCAGGTACATTCTGGTAACATCGCCGTGGCTAAGCCGGTCCTGTAGTAGACAGGATTTTGTTTGTAGGCTTGAGCCGTATGCGGGGAAACTCGCACGTACGGTTCTTAGGGGGCCCTTCTTCCGCAAGGAAGGAGGGCTACCCTACCAAGACCGCTGTTACGACTACCTGACAGCGCCCGACAGGCGCGCAGCGAGCTGTAATACAGCGGTTTAGCGCAATGAGAAAAGTTTGCAGGTGGGGCCTTTTTGCGCGACTGCAAGACACCTGTGAGACTATGCCGCAGGTCGCGGGTCGCTCGCGGCGGGCCGCCCGAGGTATGCTGCCCGACGGTGTGTCGCCCGGCCCCAGGCCGTCCAGATTATTCAAAACACGTTCCCGATGTCCATTCCGTCCGCAACATCTTCACGCATGAGCGCGCCTGAGCTGCGCGCGACCGTGTCGCTCGCAGGCATCTTTGCGCTGCGCATGCTCGGTCTCTTCATGATCATGCCGGTGTTCTCGATCTACGCGAAAACCATCCCTGGCGGAGACAACGTGGTGCTGGTGGGCATTGCGCTCGGCGCCTACGGCGTGACGCAATCGCTGCTGTATATCTTCTACGGCTGGATTTCCGACAAGGTGGGGCGCAAGCCCGTGATCGCCACCGGGCTTGCGATTTTCGCGCTCGGCAGCTTTGTCGCGGCGGGGGCGCACGACATGACGTGGATTATCGTCGGCCGGGTGATTCAGGGGATGGGCGCCGTGTCGTCCGCCGTACTCGCCTTTATCGCCGATCTCACGTCCGAGGAACATCGCACCAAGGCGATGGCGATGGTGGGCGGCAGCATTGGCATTTCTTTCGCAGTGGCGATTGTCGGTGCGCCGATCGTGTTCCATTGGGTCGGCATGAGCGGCCTGTTTGCGCTGGTCGGCATTTTCTCGATTCTGGCGATTGGCGTGGTGATCTGGATTGTGCCCAATGCGCCGATGCCCGTTCATGTGCGTGCGCCGTTTTCGGAAGTGCTTCACAACGTTGAACTGCTGCGCCTGAATTTTGGCGTGCTGGTGCTGCACGCGACGCAAACGGCGCTGTTTTTGGTGGTGCCCCGGATTCTGGAAGCCGGCGGTTTGCCGGTCGCGTCGCATTGGAAGGTGTATTTGCCGGTGATGGGGCTGTCGTTCGTGATGATGGTCCCGGCGATCATCGCAGCGGAGAAGCGCGGCAAGATGAAGGTAGTGCTGGTTAGTGCGATTGGTCTTATCCTGATCGGACAGTTGCTGCTTGGCGTCGCGCCCCATACCATTCTGAGTGTGGCCGGGATCCTGTTTATCTACTTTCTCGGCTTCAATATTCTTGAAGCGTCGCAGCCTTCGCTGGTGTCGAAACTGGCGCCGGGCTCGCGCAAAGGCGCGGCTACGGGCGTGTACAACACGACGCAGTCTATCGGCCTGGCTATTGGCGGCGTGATCGGCGGCGTGCTGCTGAAAGCGGACGGACAGAGCGCGGTATTTTTCGCTTGCTCGGGGCTTGTGTTTTGCTGGCTTATAATCGCGGCAAACATGAAGCAGCCGCCGGTCAGGAAGGCGTAATAGAACTCACCGGTGGCCGGCTGAGGCGCAGTTTTCCTCTCGGGCCAGCTGGTTCTGAGACGTTAAACGTGCGTTGCCGCGCCACCTGCAACGGAATCAACAGGAGAAACTCATGGCATCCGTGAACAAGGTCATTCTCGTCGGCAACCTCGGAGCCGATCCGGAAGTCCGTTATCTTCCGAGCGGCGACGCAGTGGCGAACATCCGCCTTGCGACGACGGATCGGTACAAGGACAAGACGTCTGGGGAAATGAAGGAAGCTACCGAGTGGCACCGGGTTTCGTTCTTTGGGCGTTTGGCTGAGATCGTGAACGAGTACCTCAAGAAGGGCTCGTCGGTTTATATCGAAGGGCGCATTCGCACGCGTAAATGGCAAGCGCAGGATGGGACGGATCGGTATTCGACCGAGATTGTTGCTGAGCAGATGCAGATGCTGGGTGGCCGCGGCGGCTCGATGGGCGGCGGTGGTGGCGATGAAGGTGGTTATAGCCGTGAGCCGTCGGAGCGCAGTGGCGGCGGCGGTGGTGGCCGTGTAGCTTCGGGTGGTGGTGGCGCTTCGCGTGGTGGTAGCGGCGGTGGTGCAAGCCGTCCGAGCGCGCCAGCCGGCGGCGGGTTCGATGAGATGGATGACGATATTCCGTTCTGAGGTTTTGTAACCACAAAGTGTAAACATCAGCCCCGCTTTTTAGCGGGGTTTTCTTTTTCAATCGGCCATTCACGGCGTGCAGTGATTTGCCCATCGCGCCGAGCCGCTCCCCCGAATTCGCTGAGCTCGCGCTGGCCGGCATCATCCGTGACGCCGCCCGCAGGCGCTCCTCCCCTCAAGCGGGCGTTCGCCCATGCGACGCCTGCTGCTGCCGAAAATCACGCGGACTCACCTGCTCCAGCCGCCGGAAGAAGCGCGAAAAATAGCCCACGTCGGAAAAACCCAACAAATCGGCAACCTGGGCGACCGACATGGTCGTGTAGATCAGATTGCGCTTCGCCTCGAGCAGAACGCGACGGTGTACATGCTCGAGCGCCGTGCATCCCAGCGACCGGCGGCAGACATGGTTGAGTTGCGCCGCCGTAATGGCAAGCTCCGCAGCGTACTGGGCGACGGACCAATGCTCGCGAAAATGCTGCTCGACCAGCCGGGAAAAGGATGCCGTATGTTGCTGTCCTCGATCCGGCCGCCATTCGGCTTCTCGTTGCTCGTGCTGCTGCCGCTCAACCCAACTGCCGAGCGCGCCGACCAGCGAATGCAGCACGAAATCGCGCCCCGGCGCTACGTTGCCATACTCGCAGGCGATCCGCTGGCATAACTGGTCGATGTAGGGCTTGTCGGCACCGACCTCATGGCAGCCTGCCCGCAACAAAGCAGGGGCGGCATCGCCCAGGCTGTCCTGCAGCCAGTCGAACAGCGGCAGCGCCAGTGTGATCACGTAGCCGGCAATATTGCGGCTGAAGCGAAAGCCGTGCACGCACATCGGCGGTACGACCTGCACGGCCGGCTCGTCGATTTCGCTGACGGTGCCCTCCACGTCGAGCAGCGCATGACCGGATTGCACGTACACGAACTGGCCGAGATCCGCATGTCGGTGCTGCGTGATCTCCCAGTCGTGCACGCGGCTGCGCTCCGGTATCGACTCGCAGTGCAGGAGATCCGGCGTGGGCCACGTCTGCCGTTCACCGAAGAGCTCGAATACCGGGACGCCGGTTCCGCCCAATGGCCGATGAAGTACTTTCCCCATCCCGCCCCCCGACTGGTTCAGGAGTTTCCAAAAGTCCAAATTTAACGCCGATTCCTCCCTTCCCGCCAGATCCGCAGTGTTAAAGAATGCCGACATCAGAAAACGAAACCTCGTGTCCGTCGCATTCGCACGAGGCGGTGAAAAACCTGGAGGCACGCAATGAAAACCCAAGTCGCCATCATCGGCGCAGGCCCTTCCGGCCTGCTGCTAGGCCAGCTGCTGACGCAAGCCGGAATCGACAACGTCGTCCTCGAACGGCAAACGCCCGAGTACGTTCTAGGCCGTATTCGGGCCGGGGTGCTCGAACAGGGCACGGTCGATCTGCTGCGCGAAGCCGGGGTCGGCGCCCGCATGGATCAGGATGGCGTCGTGCACGAGGGCGTCGAACTCGCCTTCGCGGGCCGGCGCGTACGCATCGACCTGAAGGCGTTGACGGGCGGCAAAACCGTCACCGTCTACGGCCAGACCGAAGTCACGCGAGACCTCATGGAAGCGCGCACGCGGTCCGGTGCGACGAGCATTTATCACGTAGCAAATGTCCAGATTCACGACATTACCGGCGCCTCCCCTTATCTGACTTATGAGAGTAACGGTGAGCGGCGCACGCTGCACTGCGATTACGTGGCGGGCTGCGACGGCTTTCATGGCGTCTCGCGGCAGACGATTCCCGCCGAGGTCCTGCGCGTCTACGAACGCATCTATCCTTTCGGCTGGCTCGGCCTGCTGTCCGATACCCCGCCGGTCCATCACGAGCTGATCTACGCGCATCATCCGAGCGGCTTTGCGCTGTGCAGCCAGCGCTCGCGCACCCGTAGCCGCTACTACCTGCAGGTACCCCTGACAGAAAAGGCCGAGGACTGGTCCGACGACCGATTCTGGAGCGAACTCAAAAATCGCTTGCCCGACCATCTCGGCGATCAGCTCGTTACCGGGCCTTCGCTCGAAAAGAGCATCGCACCGCTGCGCAGCTTCGTCGCCGAACCGATGCAGTATGGACGCCTGTTCCTGGTCGGCGATGCCGCGCATATCGTGCCGCCCACGGGAGCCAAAGGTCTTAATCTTGCCGCGAGCGACGTGAGCACGTTGTATGGAATCCTGATCAAGACTTACCGTGAACGGCGCACGGATCTGCTGGCGCGCTATTCGGATATCGCCTTGCGCCGGGTCTGGAAGGCTGTCCGCTTTTCGTGGTCGATGACTTCACTGCTGCACGAGTTTCCCGACAGCGACGCGTTCAGCCGCAAGATGCAGGAAATCGAGCGGGACTATCTGACGAGCTCGCAAGCCGGCTTGACCACGATTGCGGAAAACTACGTCGGCTTGCCCTACGAAGCCATCGAATGATGCAATCCTGCGCTGGCGTCAGCTAGTCGCGTCCCGCAGGTTTCGATAGTTTGGAAGCATTCAAAAGTCACTTTCTGTCCACCATGTGTAGAGGAGTGCTAATGTGCAACCTGAAATCCGCAATGCCCCTCCCGCTAGCGCGCTCGACGAAGATACGTTCGAATTCGCGAACACGGTATTCGATCTCGCGCGCGCAGGCCACTCTGAAACGCTTGGCGCGCTACTTGGCAAAGGCCTGCCGCCAAACCTGCGAGATCATCGCGGCGACAGTCTACTGATGCTCGCCGCGTATCACGGACATCTGGAAACGGTGCGCGTGCTGCTTCGGCATCGCTCCGATCCGGATCTGCGCAACAGCAACGGACAGACGCCGCTGGCAGGCGCCGCCTTCAAGGGCGATCTGCCGATGATCAAGCTGCTGCTAGCGTACAGCGCCGATATCGAAGGGCTGAGCGAACCGTCGAGTCCCGGTGCCGCTTTGTCGAATAGCCACATCCAATAGCGCGGTGAACGCCTATTCTTGAAGAGTCCATTCGGACACAATCAAGGAGGAAGACCATGCGCATGCTTCTGAACATACGAATACCTCACGAGCCATTTAACACCTTTGTGCGCGACGGCACCATCGGAGCGTTAATGGAGAGGATTCTCGCAGAGATGAAACCGGAAGCCGCCTACTTTACCTCGGAGAACGGAACACGCGGAGCAATCCTCATCGTGAACCTTGAGGAGCCGTCGCAGATTCCAAAGTTCGCGGAACCCTGGTTTCTTTCGTTCAATGCCGACTGCGAGTTTCGCGTGGTGATGGTGGCAGATGACCTCAAGAAAGCTGGACTCGAAACGCTTGGCGCGAAGTGGAAATAGGGAGCGCGGCACGGCGTCTGAGTGACTTGAGCAGCATGCCGTGCTGCCGCCCGCTTCGGTCAACCTGGGTCAACCTGCGTCAACTACAAGCTTGCGTAGGACACCCCTTGGTTTTGCATTTGCGTCCTGCACGAACCATACTGGTTCTGTCTGGCAATCTTCCGAGCGGACTTCGATGAGCCGAAACGATCCTGAAGGCGACCCGCAAGAGCATGCACATGGCGACGCTCACGACCACAACGGTAGTGAGTTGTCGGAGATGGATCTGCGCGTGCGTGCGCTGGAGTCCCTCCTAGTAGAGAAAGGGTACGTCGATCCCCGTGCCCTGGAGATCCTGATCGAGACATACGAGCACAAGGTCGGGCCGCACAATGGTGCGCGCGTAGTCGCGAAGGCATGGCGCGACGCGGCGTACAGGCAATGGCTGTTGGACGACGCTACCGCAGCGATTGCTTCGCTCGGCTATACCGGCAGGCAAGGCGAACACATGGTGGCGCTGGAGAACACGCCTGTGCTGCACAACATGGTGGTCTGCACGCTGTGTTCGTGCTATCCCTGGTCGGTGCTTGGGCTTCCGCCGGTCTGGTACAAGTCGGCGCCATACCGCTCGCGCGCGGTGATCGATCCGCGGGGTGTATTGAAGGAGTTCGGCTTCGAATTGCCCGCCGAAGTGGAGTTTCGCGTGTGGGACTCCACCGCAGAGGTTCGCTATCTGGTGTTACCCATGCAGCCGCCCGGAGCCAGTGGCCTCTCTGAGGAGGCGCTCGCTGAACTGGTGACACGTGACTCGATGATCGGCACAGGATTGCCGAAGACACCGGAATCGATACGGGGGCCCGCATGAACGGCGCACAGGACCTTGGCGGCATGCAGGCATTCGGCCTCGTACAGGCGGAAGCCGACGCCTCGCTCTTTCACGCCGACTGGGAGCGCCGGGTGCTGGCGATCACGCTGGCAATGGGCGCAACCGGCAAATGGAACATTGACATGTCTCGTGCGGCACGGGAGAGCCTGCCGCCTGCACAATACCTTTCCAGCAGCTACTACCAGATATGGTTCGAAGGACTAAAAAAGCTGCTGCTGAGTACGGGGCTGGCAACGGCGGAGGAAATCGGCACCGGCGAGTCGACGAGTGCGGCGGCGTCGGTCCCTCGCGTGTTGATGGCCGACCAGGTTGCCGCTGCGCTGCTCCGGGGCAGCCCTGTCAATCGCGCCGCGGCCGCTGGTGCACGCTTTAAGCTGGGCGACAGGGTGCAGACCCGTCAGTTGAATCCGTCCACCCATACCCGTTTGCCGCGCTACTGCCGCGGCAAGCGAGGGCGCATTCTCGCCGTGCACGGCGCGCACGTTTTTCCCGATACCAACGCAGTTGGGCTTGGCGAACAACCGCAATGGCTCTATACGGTGTGCTTCGATGCCTCTGAACTTTGGGGGACGGATACGACAGCGGCATCGGTCTGCGTCGATTGCTGGGAGCCGTATCTCGTCGACCCGGACGCCGGATCTACCTGACATGACTTCCGCCCGACCGAATCTGCCTGAACTGCGTGCCGCCTTGCCGGCGTTGCCTTGCGACGACGCTGGGCCCGTTTTTAGTGCTCCGTGGGAAGCCCAGGCGTTTGCCATGACAGTGGCTTTGCACAAGCGCGGCATGTTCACCTGGGCGGAATGGGCCGAATGTCTGAGTCGGGCAATCCGTGATGCACAGGCCGCTGGCGACCCGGACCGTGGCAACACTTACTACAGTCACTGGCTGACGGCGCTGGAGCGCATCAGCACCATCAAGGGCCTGGTGACAGAGGACACGCTCCGGCAGCGTCACAATGCGTGGGACGTCGCCGCGCGCTATACCCCGCACGGGCAGCCGATCGAACTCGGGTGACGCAAAGCGGCTGACAAAGACGTACTATCTAGCGGCGAAATGCGCGGAAACGCACAGAGGCATTCGGAGCGGGACCCTACGCTGTACGGCACCGCAGAAACGCCTCTGCCTGGCTTCCGGGAGCAGTATTTCTGCAGGTCCTTCACACGCCCCAGCTGCCGAGCAGTCGGGGAACGATCACTCGCAGGAACACCAGGCCGACATCGCCGAGCCGCGCTACCCGGCGCAAAGCGGCGCTTACGCAATCAGGTGCCACCGATGCGTCTCCAAGCCGTTAGCTATGCCGTGATACTCGCATGCGGGTGCATGGATATTGCCGATGCACGTGCCGCCGATGCGGCCGGCGTCGTCAAGACCCTAAAAGGCAAGGTGCAGATTGAGCGGGCTGCAGGAAATGCGGGCGCGGCCGTCGGCAGTGAGGTGTATGGCAGCGATCGCATCGTGACTGGCCCGCAATCCTCCGTTGGTATCACGCTGCGTGACAGCACTCAACTGTCGGCCGGCTCCAATACCACTCTCGAACTGAACAAATTCGCGTTCGATACCACGACGCATGACGGGGTGCTGGACGCCACCGTCAAACGCGGTTCCCTGGCTGTGATTTCCGGCAAGCTGGCGAAGGCGAATCCGGATGCCGTCCGTTTCAGCACGCCGACCACCACGCTGGGCGTACGCGGCACAGAATTTATCATCGAAGTCGGCGAGAAAGGGGAGAGCGGACATTGAAGGCTGCAATCCGAAGTCGCGCGTTGGTAGCTGGAGCGGCATTCGTCTTGCTGGCTCTCCTGGCCGGTTGTAGCACGCCCCCAGACAAAATTATTTTATTGCCGGATCCGGAGGGCAAAGTTGGAGCGGTCATTGTCCATAGCGCCACCGGTGAGCAAACCATCAACAAGGCTTACGCCGGAGTCGACGTCACCAGCAGTGGTGCCATCGAAACGACGATGGATAGCCAGGCAGCCGTCCAGACCCGCTATGCCGAGGTACTCGCGGCGCGGCCTCCTCGCCCCGTGACGTTCACGATTTTCTTCCTGTTCGACTCCGCAACCGACCTGGCCCCGGAGTCAGCCGCCACGGTTAAACAGCTGAAAGCCGTCCTGGCGACCTGGCCCGCGCCCGAGGTGCTGGTGGTCGGACACACCGATCTGGCGGGCTCTCAGGAGTGGGACGACAAACTGTCGTTGCGGCGCGCGCAGACAGTTGCCGCGTTCCTGGTCAAGGAAGGCATACCTGCCCGCCAGATTGAAGCCGCGGGCCGCGGCAAGCGCGAGCCGCTAGTCCCTACGGCAGATGGCGTTCCCAATCGCATGAACCGGCGCACCGTCATCACCATCCAATGACGGCGGCGATCATCGACGCGGTATGTTCTTTCCCTCGATGAAACGCTATTACGACCGGTGGGTTGCGCGCATCAGGAGTCTGGTGAGGGCAGCCCAGGGGCGCCCGGTGGCACTGGTGGTGCTGTTCGGCCTGAGCCTCATCAACCTGTCCAGCGAATGGCCGAGCGACATACACCGTCCGGCTTTCGTGGGTGCGATGGACGAGGCGCTTCCGGACTCCTTCAAAACGGCCCGGCAACTTCTGTTCGACCAGTATCAACGCCGCTTTCCACGCGTTCCAACGGCTCAGCCGGTGACCATTGTCGAGATTGATGAGGAAACATTGGCGACGGTCGGTCAATGGCCCTGGCCGCGAAATCGACTCGCGAACCTCATCGATGCGATTGCGGCACTGAAACCGCTGGCTATCGGTCTCGACATTTATATGCCAGAGCCGGATCAGACTTCGCCCGACAAGGTGGCCGCCAATCTGCCGAAGGCGGCCACGGGCCTCGCTGCCGGCTTGCGGGCTCTGCCCAGTCACGAGGCCATTCTCGCCAGTTCGTTGCGCGCTGCGCCGACCATCCTGGGTGCCGCGGCGCTTGATCATTACGTCTTCGCCGCCAGTACGGATCTGCGAAGCGCTCCGATCCTCGTGCATGGCAGCGACCCACTCGACCACGTGCAACGGTTCGACTTTGTGCTCGCGAGTCTGCCGGAATTACAGGCGGCGGCCCACGGTGAGGCAATGCTGAGCGTCTCGCTCGAACAAGGCGTGGTCCGGCATATTCCCCTCATCATGGGTTTGAGGGACAAGCTGGTACCCGGGCTGCCGATGGAAATGCTTCGCCTCGCCACGGATTCAGCGGCGATCGACGTCTACGCTGACACATCGGGCGTGCAGGCGGTGGGTGTCGCGGACGTGCAGGTGCCGACGCAACCAGGCGGCGATATCTGGCTGCACTTCGCGTCCATACGCACGACGCTGAGCCGCTACGTGTCAGCGCGCGACATTCTGCAGGGCACAGTCGATCCGGAACGGATCCGCGGCAAACTGGTGCTGGTAGGCCTGACCGGCAGCGGCGTGACCGACATGCGCACGACCGCATTGGGGGAACTGGTGCCGGGTATCGAGATTCAGGCGCAAGTCATTGAGACGATTGTCGAGGGACGATTCCTGCGCCGCCCCACCTGGCTGAAATGGGCGGAAAGCGCCTTTATTATGGCGTTCGGACTGCTGATTATCTGGTACGTGCCCCGCCCCCGATCGCGGTTTGCACTATTCCTGAGAGCCGTCCCGAGGGCTTCCACCGTCCTGGGCGTCTTCCTGCATCTACTGAATGTTGTGTGCTGCTTCTTTGTTTTCGTGCGTCTCGGATTGCTGGTCGATGCGGCATCGATTTTCATTATCCTGTCCGCAGTCATGGGCTGCTTCTTTGCACGCACATTGCTCCAGGTTGTCGAACAATCCAGGTCAGAGGCCCCGTACGCGCAGGAGCGTCAAGATGACGCCCACGCGCGCAAGACGCCTGGGCCTTGAGACACCGGTCACGCTACCCGAATACACGCCACCCTTCGATCGCCCGTCCCGCGCGAGATCGACTGCGGCACTTCTTCCGCACACGCCCCAATCGCCTCCGGACACCGCGTGCGAAACGCACAGCCGGAAGGCAGATTCAACGGCGAGGGCATTTCCCCGGTCAGCACCGCATGCGTACGCGTGCGCTCCGTCGCAGGATCAGGCCTCGGCACTGCGGACAACAAAGCCCGCGTATAAGGATGCTGCGGCGATCCATACACCTCTTGCCGCGTTCCAAGCTCCATTACGCGCCCGAGGTACATCACCAGCACGCGCTGACTGATCGCCTTAACAACGGCGAGGTCATGGGCGACAAACAGCAACGAAAGGTGCAACTCCCGCTGCAAATCACGCAGGAGGTTAACAATCTGCGCCTGAATCGAAACATCCAGCGCCGACACAGGCTCGTCGCAAATCACCAACTGCGGTTCACCCACCAAAGCGCGTGCAATCCCGATCCGCTGACACTGTCCCCCAGAAAACTCATGCGCATAGCGCGACAGATGATGCGCGCCGAGCCCCACGCGCTCGAGCATCGTCACCACCCGCGCATGCGTCTCGTCACGCCCCATACCCGGACGCTGCACCTTCAACGGCTCGGTGACGATCTGCTCAATTGTCATCCGCGGATCCAGCGAAGCTAAAGGATCCTGAAACACCATTTGCACATCCTTGCGCAGCCGCTCCATCGCAGCAGCCGGCCGTCGTCCGTCGGTGACGGTCTCGGTATCGCGCCAACGCACGCTACCTTCCGTCACGGGCGTCAGCCCAATGATCGCGCGTGCCAGCGTCGACTTACCGCAGCCCGACTCACCCACGAGCCCCACCGTCTCACCGCGCCGAACGTCGAACGACACGCCGTCCACCGCGCGCAGCGTCGCCTTCGACGACCACGGATACGCGCCGCGCGGCACCTGGAAGTGCACCTTGAGATCGCGCACCGTCAGCACGGGCTCGCCCACTGCGTTAGCGCGGGCATCGCCACCCGCCGCGCCGCCGGCGAGCGGCTTTCCTGTCGTCCCGTTACCCATACCCACCGTCTTTTGTGTCGCCGTGTCACTCACCGCACCACCTCCATCATCTCGCCGACCGGCCGCAGGCACGCACGCCAGCCGTCCGTCACACCGGCGATCGGCTCCAGTTCAGGCCGCGTGCCGTGGCAGCCTTCTTTCGCCAGCGCACAGCGCGGCGCAAACGCGCAGCCTTCGATGGCCTCACCCGGCGCCGGCGGATTGCCCGCAATCGTGCGCAGCGGCGCGTCTATGTCATGGGTCCCGTCGCCGTCGTCAATGCGCGGCAGCGCGTCGAGCAGGCCGCGCGTATAGGGATGGGTCGGGTTCTCGAACAGTGCCTGCGCGCTCGCGCGCTCCACGGTCCGGCCTGCGTACATCACCATCACGTCGTCGGCGAGCCCTGCTACCACGCCCATGTCGTGCGTAATCAGAATGATCGCCGTCCCCAGGTCGCGGTTCAGCTCGCGTAGGAGTTCGATGATCTGCGCCTGCACCGTCACGTCGAGTGCCGTGGTCGGCTCGTCGGCAATCAGGATCTCAGGTTCGGTGAGAAGCGCCGTGGCGATCGTCACGCGCTGACGCATGCCGCCCGAGAACTCGTGAGGATACCGATCGATCCGGCGTGCCGCGTCCGGAATCCACACACGCTGCAGCGCCTCGATGGCCTTTTGGCGCGCATCGCGCCGCGAGATGCCGCGGTGCAGTTGCAGTGCCTCGGTCATCTGCCGCTCGACCGTCAGAAACGGATTGAGCGAGGTCATCGGATCCTGAAACACCATGCCGATGCGATCGCCGCGAATCTGGTTCAGTTCGCGCTGGCTCAGCGCCAGCAGGTTGCGTCCTCCGTAGAGCGCTTCGCCGGAGGTTTGGCCATTGCCCGGCAGCAGTCCGAGCAGCGCCATTACGGTCTGACTCTTGCCCGAGCCTGACTCGCCGACAATCCCCAGCGTCTTGCCCTTTTCGAGCGTGAACGACACACGTTGCACCGCATCCACGGGCGAAGCGTCGCGTCGTGTAAAGCGCACGCCCAGATCTTTTACTTCGAGCAACGCCATCTCAACGCTCCTTGGTATCGAGCGCGTCGCGCAGCCCGTCGCCGACAAAGTTCACACAGTACAGCGTGACGCACAGCATCACCGCCGGGCACAGCAGCAGCCACGGCATCGACTCCAGTTTTTGCGCGCCGTCGTTGATCAGCACGCCCCAGCTTGTCATCGGTTCCTGCACGCCCAGGCCGAGAAACGACAGCACCGATTCGGTCAGCACGATGCCCGGCACCGTGACCGTCGCGTACACCACCACCACGCCGAGCAGGTTCGGCACGATGTGCCGCAGGATGATCCCCGGTGTGCTCACACCGGTGGCGCGCGCGGCGTCGATAAACTCGCGGGTCCGCAGCGACAACGTCTGGCCGCGCACCACGCGCGCCATGTCGAGCCACGAGAACGCGCTGATCGTCAGCACCACCAGGTAGAAGGCGCGGCCGAGCAGCGTCATCATCAGGATGGCGATCAGCATGTAGGGAATGGCATACATCATGTCGACGATACGCATCATCACTGCGTCGGTGCGTCCGCCGATATAGCCGGCCGTAGCGCCCCACGCGACGCCGATCAAGCCTGACACCAGCGTGCCAAGCAGCCCGACCTCGAGCGACACGCGTCCACCGGCGAGCGTACGCACCAGCAAATCGCGGCCAAGCTCGTCGGTGCCGAACCAGTGTTGGCCCAGCAGCGTGGGCGGCATGCTGATGGCGCCCCAGTCGTTGGCGGCGGGGTCGTTGGACAGGAACAGCGGGCCCACAAAGCAGGCAATGATGATCAGCCCGAGGATCACGAGGCTGGCGAGCGCGGCGCGGTTGCGGAGAAACTGCCTGAAGGCAAGTTCGAGCGGACTGCGCGAGCGCCGCGGGGCGGCGGTAGCCGTAGACGCAGCGGCGGAAGGGGAGGTGTTCATGGTGTCTCTGTCTGTCTCAAGCGAAGTTCGATGATCAAGGCGGGATCCGTTCACGCAATCTCAGTAGCGGATGCGCGGGTCGAGCCACGCGTACGCCAGATCGACGAGCAGGTTGAACACGACGGCCGCGACGGTCGTGAGTACGACGAGCCCGAGCACCAGCGTGTAGTCGCGGTTGATGGCGCCGTCCACCACCAGTTGGCCGAGACCCGGCAGCGCGAAGACCGATTCCGTGACCACGGCGGCGGTAATCGACGAAATACAGATCGAACCGAGTAGCGATACCACCGGCATCAACGCAGGTTTAAGCGCATGCCGCAGCACGATCACGTGACCGGGCATGCCCTTCGCGCGTGCGGTGCGGATGAAGTTGCCCGACAGCACTTCGATCATGCTGCCGCGCATCACCCGCGCAATCGACGAAACGTTGATGATCACCAGCAGCGCCATTGGCAACACGCGGTAGCGCCACCCGCCGTCGCCCCAGCCGCCCGCAGGCAGCCAGCCGTGACCGTCCGAACGTTTCAAAAGAATCGCAAACACCCACACCAGTACCGGCCCGAGCACGAACGGCGGAATCACGTTGCCGACGTTTCCAAGCAGCATCACGATGCGATCGGTGATGCCGTCACGGCGCACCGCGGCCGCGGTGCCGAGCAGCACGCCGATCACCAGCGCGATCGGCACCGAAAGACCACCCACGCCGAGACTCACCGGCAGCGCCTTGCTCACCAGATCGTTGACCGACCAGTCGACGTAGCGGACCGACGGCCCGAGGTCGCCATGCAGCAGCGCGTTGAGGTACAGCAGGTACTGCTTCCAGAGCGGCTGGTCGAGGTGATACTTCGCATTGAGGTTTGCGAGGGTGGCCGCGGACAGGTGTTTTTCCGTGTCGAACGGACCGCCGGGCGTCGCGTGCAACATCAGATAGCACACCGTAATCACGGCAAGAACGGTCGGAATGACCCATAGAGTGCGGCGCAGCGCGTAGGCGAGCATGGCGGATTCCGTTACTTCAACATTCAGTGGTCAAGGGTAAGTGGTCGGGGTTCAGTGCGCCAGCAGATACATGTCCTGCGAGGCACGCTGATCGACATAGTTGGTCGCCTGGTAGCCGCCCACGTACGGCTTCACGAGCCGGTCTGCCGAGTACTGGAACAGTGGGATCAGCGGCGTTTCGCTCATGGCCAGATTGTGCGCCTGCGTGAGCAACGCGGTGCGCTTCTGGTCGTCGAGTTGAGCGTTACCCTGATCGATTAGCGCGTCGACCCTCGGATCGCAGAAGTGCAGGTCGTTCTGCACGCTGCTGCAGCGGAGCTGATCGAAGTACGACATCGCGTCGTTATAGTCGACGAACCAGCCATCGCGCGAGGCTTGCACCTTGCCCGCATGGCGTTCGCTCAGCAGTACCTTGTATTCGACGTTCTCCAGCTTCGCATTCACGCCCAGCTTGGTGCGCCATTCCGAGGTGGAGAAGAGCGCCACTTTCTTGTGCAGATCGTTCGTGTTGTACGTGAGGGTGAAGGTGAGCGGTTTCGCGTCCGAATAGCCCGCTGCCTTCAGCAGGCCGCGTGCGTAATCGACTCGTTTGGCCATCGGCCAGCTCGCCCAGTCGGGGGTGTAGACGGCGGCACCCTTGGTGCCTTTGGCGATCAGCCCGTACATCGGCACTTCGCCCGCCTGCGTGAGTTTCGAAGTGAGCAGGTCACGGTCGATCACCATCGAAAGCGCCTGTCTCACACGCGGGTCATGGAATGCAGGATCGCTGTTGTTCAGGCTATAGAAGTACGTTGCAAGCTGCACGCCGGTCTGGAGTTCCTTGCCGAACTGCTTGCTGACCTGGGCGTAGATGCCCGACGGAATCGAATACGTGTAGTCGATCTGGCCGGACTGGTACATGCGCATCGCCGTCTCGTCGCTTTCCACCGGCATGTAGGTGACTTTCGTGATCACCACATGTTGTGCATTCCAGTAGTTGTTGTCCTTGACCAGCACGATGCGGTTATTCGGTTCCCAATCGTTTAGCGCGTACGGACCGTTGCTCACCATGTTGCCCGGGCGTGTCCAGCTATCGCCGAACTTGTCCACCGTCGCCTTGTTCACCGGTGCCATGGCCGGCATGGCGGTCAGTTCGGTGAAGAAAGCGGTCGGAACCTCAGTCTTGACCTCGAGCGTGTACGGATCTACCGCACGCGCGGCCAGCGAAGTAAGCGGCGCCTTGCCTGCGAGGATCGCCTTTGCGCCCTTCACGAATTCCAGCAGGATCGTATATTTCGAGCCCGTCTTCGGATCGAGCACGCGCTGCCACGCGTAGACGAAATCTGCCGCGGTTACCGGCTGGCCATTGCTCCACTTTGCGTCATGACGCAGCTTGAACACCCAGGTGTCGGGCGCAGTACGCGTCCACGACTCCGCAACGCCCGGCACGACCGCGCCGGAGGCGCTGATGCGGGTAAGGCCTTCGAACAGGTCGAGGCCGATGGTGTCGCCTGTCCACGATTCGATATGCGCGGGATCGAGCGATTCGACTTCGGTTGGCACCTGTCGCGTCAATTCCTGCTTGGCGGCGAGAGAGGTGCCCGGTAACACTGTGACCGCCGACGCTGCGCCGGCAAAGGTGAGCGAGATCGCTGAGAGCACCGCGGTAAGGGAATGCGACAGTTTCATGGCCTGTTTAGAAGAAGAGGTTCAAGAGCAAATCACGCCCCGTGATGCGGCACGAGAGGGGGCGGAGAGGAAAGTCCGGCGTCGTAACAGCACGACGAGGTTCACCGGAGATCGCGCGGCGAACCGTCCCAGCCCGCAGGGGGGCGTGGGCGTCTGAAAGGGAATGAGGTGTCAGGCGGCAGGGGGTGGCGCGCAAGCTCGCGGACCGATCGAACGTGCTCTGCAGTGCGCACCGGCGGCTCGCTCGTATCGGAGTGCCGCGCTGCCATCGCAGTCATGGATGGCTCAAGGTCTTGCCACATCGTTATGGGCGTACCGCCGTTTCGTCGCCCGGCGGCCGATACCATTTGCATACGTTTCACTTACGATTCTTCCTGTCGTTGAAGCCACAACCATGGACGATCTGCGCAGCGACGCACGAGCCGTGCGCCCAGCAGACATGCGCGTTGTCCGGCAAGCGTTTTGCCGTTGACGCGCAACATTCGTTATCGAAAGTCCCATCAGCACGCAATGCCGATTGTGTCGGCAGCACGCTGGTTTGAGGCGACGGCACACCAAGCAGAAGCTGTGCCAAAGCGCGGCTCGATCCCCGTCGATCGTCGGAGGCAACCGTGCTCAGGCATCCATCGGTACCCACACGGTCGAAAGGGTATCGCGCTTATATCACGCCGAAAGAGTTCGCGTTTTTGTAAACACCGAAACTAGAGGGAATGATCTATCGCATCCTGGTGCAGTGCGTGCACTAGTTCGAACCGGAGGTTTCAGCGGCCCTTCAACGTCCTTACGGCTCAACCGAAATTGATCGCTTCAGACAGCGCAGCGCAAAGATCGAGCGGCTGTTCTGAAAGCCGGGCAGCCGGTACAGCTTGCGGCGCAGGAACGACTCATAGCCTTCGGTGCCCGCCACGGCCACCTTGATCAGATAGTCGTACTCGCCTGACACGAGGAATGCTTCGACCACCTCCGGCAGATCCGCGAGCGCCTCACCGAAGCGCTCCAGCGTGCGTTCGTCGTGCTTGTCGAGCGTCACTTCGATGATGACGGTGTCGGGCAAGCCAAGCGCTTTCTGATTGAGCAGTGCCGCATAGCCTTCGATCACGCCGGCGTCTTCGAGCGCGCGCACCCGGTTCCAGCAAGGCGTCGCCGACAGGCCGACGCGCTCGGCCAGTTTGGCGTTGGAAAGGCGGCCGTCGCTGCGCAGTTCGCGCAGGATCCGCTGATCGATGGCGTCGAGCTTCATGTCGTCCTCCGATGGCTCCCACTACGCGGCATATGGGGAGACGATTCATCTTTAATCTGCAGTTTCAATGGTCATTGCTTCTGCCGCGGCTCGGCATGATGCCAGATAAATAGAAGAAATCCCCAGAATTGGCCGCATACACTCTTGCGGTCGAGGCGCACCCGAACTGCAGTCTTTGCGCCTCGCCCATACTCCGCATGCTGCCGCGATCCGGACCGCATGCGGTGAGGCGCGAAGCCATCGCTTCGCGCGGACGCTGAACTCTCCGCCCACAAGGAAGGAATACCGATGGACAGACTGACGACTACCGCTGCCGGCACGCTTTTCGGACTGCATGGCGAACCCGCCCATGAGCGCATCGTGCTCGCCACCGACGCCGCTTCCGGACTGCAAGCCATCGTTGCCGTTTACAGCACGGCGCGCGGCCCCGCGTTCGGCGGCTGCCGCTACTGGCAATACGCATCGGACCACGAAGCGTACAACGACGCCCTGCGTCTGTCGCAAGGCATGGCGTTCAAGAACGCGCTCGCCGACCTGCCGTTCGGCGGCGGCAAGGCCGTGATCCTGCGCCGCCCGGAAGCGCTCGACCGCGCGGCGCTGTTCAAGGCGTTCGGCCGGTTGGTGCAATCGCTGGAAGGCATCTACATCACCGCTGAGGATGTCGGCACGACGGCTGACGATATGCGCGCCGTGCAAAGCGAAACCGGCTACGTGAGCGGCATTCCGCGCGCCAACGACGTGTATGGCGGCAACCCATCGCCGCGCACTGCCTATGGCGTGTTTGTCGGCCTGCTGGCTGCCGTGGAAGCGGCGCTCGGGCGTACGACGCTCGACGGCGTCTCGGTTGCGGTGCAAGGGCTAGGCTCGGTAGGCTGGGATCTGTGCGAGCGCCTGCATCAGGCGGGCGCGCAACTGATCGTGTCGGACATCGATGCGGCCAAAACCGCGCTCGCGCAGCAACGCTTCAACGCGCGCGTGGTGGCCACGGCGGAGATCACAGGTGTCGAAGCAGACGTCTTCGCGCCTTGCGCGCTCGGCGGATCGATCACGGAATCGGTCGCGGCGCAGTGCCGGTTCAAGGTGGTGGCGGGCGGCGCGAACAACCAGTTGCTTTCGCTTGCCGAAGGCGACGTCCTGCATCGACGCGGCATTTTCTACGCGCCGGACTTTCTCGTGAACGCGGGTGGCATCATCAGTTGCGTGCGGGAATATGAGGGTTCGGGCGAAGAGCAGTCGGTACTCGCAGAAGTCGCGAAGATTGGCCCGCGCGTCTTCGAACTGGCGGAACGCGTGAAAGCAACCGGCATCGCGCCGGCGCGTGCCGCGGTGGCGTGGGCTCGCGAAAAGATGGTGGCTTGCTGACGCGAGGATTCCCGCATTCACCGCACCGATGCCCGGCCGCTACTGGTTCAAATGCGCCAGCGCGTCGCGCATCGGTTGACTCGAAATAACAATGGGTCCGGTGAACGGCGTATCCAGATCGACGATCACGTAGACTGCCGACGCAATCGACAACGCCCCCAGCGTGATCATGACCAGCGCCAGGGCGTTGCGCGGCGCAATCAGGCCGAAGCTCAGGAAGATGACGAAAAGCCAGAACGTCAGCGTTTTGAAGAACGGCTGGGAAATCTTGCTGTGCGCTTCTTCAATCAGTTTCCAGCGCGCCTGCACGACAGTTTCGAACTGCTTCATGCTCTGGTCCAGCAGCCGCTGGTGAAAGATATCCGGCGCGGACATCTGGCGCAGTTTCTGGCCGGCAAGATTGAGCATGTCGCCGAGCCGGGTATCTTCCAGTTTTTCCAGGTTGTTCTCCGCCGGGATGTCTTTCGGATAGTAGTCGCCGGCGGGGTGCGGCTCGGACGGCCAGGTGCTGGCGATGGCCGCTGCCGTGTAGGCGCGCAGCAGTTGGCGCACCTCGTTCGCGTCCGGTCCGTATTGCCGCAAGGTGGCATTGAACTGGATCAGGTCGGCGGAGTAGGTACGAAAGTCGTCGCCGACCATATCGAAGCTGTTTTTGGCGGAGGCCGTCATCAGTCCCAGCACGAGCGCTGCGAAGGTGACGAGCATGCCGATCACCAACTGGATGAGCTGCACCGTCTCGTGGGCCTTGTGCTCTTCCGGCAGCAAGGGTTTCACCACCACGCCCACCCCCGTGCCGATCAAAAGCAGCACGAATACCAGCAACGCTGATCCAATCTCGTACATGGCGCGTGCCTCCGCGGAACGTCGCCTCGCTACTTTCCACCAACTCGCACGCGAGGACAACCTCCGGGAGTTCAGGGCCATACCTACTTTGCCCACGGCCCACGGCGCACGGCGCACGGCGCACGGCGCACGGCGCACGGCGCACAGCGGCCTGCGGCCTGCGGCCTGCGGCCTGCGGCCTGCGGCCTGCGGCCTGCGGCAAAGCAATGTAAGGGTGAATTGTCTTACCACACCATAAAGTTTTCTTTAATTTGGCCGTAGACCAAGCTGTGTGGCGTTCGCTTAAATTTTAATCATCAAGTTGCGGACCTGGCCAATGGGCTTGGGCGCAGCATGCCTGTCCGGACCTTCTCGCTGACTGCCGGTCAGGCCGCCCAACGGAGATTTGCCCATGTTGAACAAGCTGTCGATCCGCGCCTGTCTAACCCTGATGGTCGCCTTCTTCGGCGTCGTCCTGTTGATCGGAGCGGCGGCCGGGTTGCTCTCGCTGCGGGCCAGTAACGACTCGCTGCAGCAGATGTACACGGTGGACACACCTGCGGTCGCTGATCTCGAAGGCAGCGCCGGCCAGTTGCTTCGCCTGCGCCTCGCGCTGGCGACGTACGCGTCGCTGGTCGACCTGAACGACCAGGACGGCGCCTCGGCG
Source organism: Paraburkholderia sp. EB58 (assembly GCF_050436665.1). Classification (NCBI taxonomy): domain Bacteria; kingdom Pseudomonadati; phylum Pseudomonadota; class Betaproteobacteria; order Burkholderiales; family Burkholderiaceae; genus Paraburkholderia; species Paraburkholderia sp. EB58. The sequence continues at coordinate 21,382 of NZ_JBNDMQ010000006.1, forward strand.
GTTCTGCAGCGTTTCGACCAGTATCTGAAGGTGTCGAACGATCGCCTTGCTCACTATGTGAGCCGCGCTGGTTCGGACGACGAAGAACAGCATCTCATCAAGGATATGCAGGACAAGCGCGACATCTTCCTGCACGAAGGGGTCGAGCCGGCGATGGCCGCGCTGAAGTCGGGCGACAAGGCGACCTTCCAGCAACTGCAAGCGCATAAGCTGCCTTCGCTCTACAACGGGTACGAAAAGGCCATGCTCACGCTGGAGCAACTGCAACTGGACCATGGCGCGCAACGCTATCAGGACGCGCAGGACCGCTTCTTTGCGATTAGCGTCGCGGTCGCTGTGGGCATGGTGCTGGCACTGGTGCTTTCGTGGCTCGCGCGCCTGGTGCTGGTGCGGGCGATCGTTCACCCTGTAGATGCGACGATCGGCCAGTTTCAGCGCATCGCCGAGGGCGACCTGACCGGCCGCATCGAAGTCATCAGCGACAACGAAATGGGTAGGCTCGCGGCCGCGCTGCGCAAGATGCAGGACTCGCTGATCTCGACGGTCAATACCGTTCGGCAGGGTACCGAATCGATCGATACCGGCGTCAGCGAAATTGCCGCCGGCAACACCGATCTGTCGCAACGTACCGAAGAGCAGGCCGCTTCGCTCGAAGAGACCGCGGCAAGCATCGAAGAGCTGACTTCCACCGTCAAGCAGACCGCCGAGAACGCCAAGCAGGCAAGCTCGCTCGCGCAAGGCGCCTCGAGCTTGGCGGCACAGGGCGGTGAGCTCACCCAGCAGGTGGTCGGCACGATGAATCACATGGTCGACGATTCGCGCCGTATCGCCGACATCGTCGGCGTGATCGAAGGCATTGCATTCCAGACCAATATTCTCGCGCTCAACGCTGCGGTCGAAGCAGCCCGCGCCGGCGAGCAGGGCCGCGGCTTCGCGGTAGTCGCGAGCGAAGTGCGCTCGCTTGCCCAGCGTAGCGCGGGCGCCGCCAAAGAGATCAAGACGCTGATCGACGATTCGAATGCGCGCGTGCAATCCGGCGCGCAACTGGTCGAGCGTTCGGGCTCGACGATGACCGAGATCGTCAACGCAATCGCGCGCGTGAGCGCGATCATGGCTGAGATCGCCGCGGCGGCGACCGAACAAAGCACCGGTATCGATCAGGTCAACCTCGCCGTCGCACAGATGGACGAAGTCACGCAGCAGAACGCCGCGCTCGTCGAGCAGGCTGCTGCTGCGGCGAGTTCGTTGGAGGATCAGGCGCGTCGCTTGACGGCGGCCGTTGCAGTGTTCCGCACCGATTCCGCGACAGCGGATGGCCGGGTACGTCCGGTAGCGGGCAATGTGCGTGCAGGCGCGCGCCGGGCGGAGCCGGTCGCGGTGTAGATAGCCTCGTTCTGAAGGGCTAGCTCCTGCTGGCCGTTCGGGAGACGTCAGTTCAAGCCGTTACGGTTTGCATCCGGGGAGCGCTGAGTTCCAGTCAAGCCGTGCGCTTCGCTCGGTTCGTCAATCTCGCGGCTAAGGCTGCGCGGCATAGTATTTCGCCAGCCCATCAATTTCCTGCTGGGTCAGATGCCGCGCAACATTGCGCATCTGCTCGTTGATGTCGTTGTGACGTTCGCCGCTCGCAAAGCGCTGCATTTGCGCGGCCAGATAGATCGACGACTGTCCACCGAGCCACGGCGCGGCGCCCTTACGATCGAGCTGGCCGTGACACGCGGCGCACGGCGCGATGTTGCGGATCGGGTCGCCCTGCATCGCCAGCTTGACGGCATCCGCCTCCTGCGCCGCGTCGGTGGCGCCGGGTTCCGCCGGCGCAGCCCGCTGCAGTGAGGCGTAGTACGCCGCCAGATCGTGCAGATCCTGATCGCTGCGATTGTGGATGATCGGCTGCATGATGGCACTGGTGCGCAGCCCATTCTGGTAGTCGCGCAACTCCTTGTAGATCACATCCGCATACTGACCGGCAAGCGCCGGCGCCGTGACCTGCACAGTGCCGAGCACACCGTGACACATCGAACAGTTCTGCGTCGCGATGGTCGCGCCGCGGCCGATGGAACCCGCGTCCGCACTCACATGCCGCGGCGGCGGCAGCACGACGACCTCGCTCGGTGCCGGGCCCTCAACGTTCGCCCCGCCACCGTACCAGCTCGACGGTGCGCCTGCAGCGCTGCAGATAGTCGCCCACAAGCCGTGTCCGCTGAAGTCGCCGTTGGCCGACGGCAGCCAGATAAAGCCGATCAGAATAGCAATCACCGCGATCGTGACGATGCCGCCCACGCTCGTCACGAACCATGGGTTGCGCACGCTGAAGACGCGTTCGTGATTCATCGTTGGGCTCCGACGGCGACCGCCGGCACGGAGGTCTGCGGCAGACGCAATAACTGGAAGATCGGCACGCTGTAGTTGACAACCGTCAGCGCAATCATCAGCGCGACCCACAGGCCGAAGCCATTCAATGCGACGGGTACGTGATCCACCGGATGGGTGGGAAGACTAAAGCGGAATTCTCTCGGTTGCGCGAGCGGTCCGAACTGCGACTTCGCGAGAATGTAGATGAACAGCACGCCGGAGATCACCAGTACAAAGCCGCCGATCGCCGACATCGCCACCCAGATGGCCTGCTGATCCAGGCCCGGCGCGCTGTAATCGTAGTAGGCCATGCGCCGTGGCGCGCCGAGCAGGCCCACGTAGTGCCACGGCAGCGTTACGACCATCATGCCGATGAACCACAACCAGAGTTGTGTGCGTACGAGACTCAGCGAGCACAGCGCGCGTCCCGTCAGTTGCGGCCACAGTTCGTAGGCGATGGCGAAATACATGATGACGATCGCGCCGCCGAAGATCAGATGGAAATGGCCGGTGACCCATTGCGTATTGTGGACCGACGAATTCAACTGGTAGCTCATGTTGATGAGCCCGCCCGCGCCGCCCAGTCCCAGCATCACGAACGAAAACGCCAGCACCAGCATCATCGGATTGCGCCATGGCAGCGCGGTCAGCCAGCCGAACGCGCCCTTGCCGCCGCGCAGGCGGCCGGCGATTTCAACCGATGCACTGATCGTGAACACAGTGAGCAACGTCGGCACCGACACCATCCCTGTGAACACCGCATGCAGGAACTTGAAGCCCGCACCGACCTGCGGATCGGCAAACAGATGGTGAATGCCGATCGGCATGGCGAAGATCAGGAACATGATGAACGAGACGCGTGCCATCGAGTCGCTGTAGAGGCGCCCGCCGATCGCGCCGGGCACGATCGTGTAATAAGCGATGTACGCGGGAACGAGCCAGAAATAGACGATGGCATGCAGCGTCCACGAGAACAGCACGCGGGCAAGGCCGGCATCGATGGTGGTTTTCCACCCGAGTGCGACCGGCAGAATCTGCAGCAGGATTTCAAGCGCCGCGCCGACCGCGGTCCATGCCCATAGATACGCGCCCGCCACGTTGGCGAACATCGCAAGCGGCACCGGCTTGCCGGGATTGGCGCGCTTCCAGACGCGCAGGTTCACGTGCATTAGCGCGACCCAGATCCACGAACCGACCACCACCAGCACCACGCCGATGTAATAGAGCGGATTGCCGATCAATGGCGGATAGAAGGTATACAGGACCGATGCCTCGCCCATCGCAACCGGAATTATGGCGACCACTGCGCCCACCGCCAGGACGAAGAACGCGGCCCACGCCCATTTCAGTCCGACCAGCGGCTGGCGCAGCGCGAGTTCGACGATTGCGTAGCCGAAGCCCATCGCCACGAGGGTCGGCATCACGTAGCCCATCACCGTGCCGTGCGCGGTCACGGAGCGATAGTAGAGTTCGGGATTGCCCACCCACGGCAATAGCGGGCTGCGCACCAGCATCTGCCACGAGCCAAGAAAGAGCGCCAGCAGAAGCGCAATAAAGGCGAGCCAGAAGTGCGCAAGAACGAGTCGCTTAGCGAGAAACACAGCTCAGCCTCCTTGATTGTCGTGCCTGCTCGAAGAACGCGGCCTTGTCGATAACCTTCACGTGCGCCCACATGGTTTGATGACCGAGGCCGCAGAATTCGTGGCATGGCATCAGATGATCCCCGGGATGAGCGAAGCTCGTGGCGAGCGTCGAGATGTAGCCCGGCACGACCATCGTGTTGATGTTGGTGTCCGTGACCAGCAGCCCGTGCACGACGTCCGCGCTGGTGGTGCGGAAGGTGACCGGCGTGTCGGTGGGGACCAGCAGGCACTGCGGCGTGAACGAATATTGCTGCGCGATGAAGCGCACCACGACCGAGCCGTCCGCTTCGACTGCAGAGCCCAGGTTGTCTTCGACGAATTCGCCGGATAACTGCAGGCGCGTCGGATCGACAGTCTCGACGCGCGACGGCGGCATCATGGCCCAATGCAGGCCGGAAAACACGACCACGACCAGCATGAACAGGATCAGTCCCGTCGCGAAGATGGCCCAGCGCCGTTCGGCACGCAGGGCGACCGCGTGGCCGCTATCCGGATGGTCAGGGGAGGGCGTCGCCATGATCAGTGAACAATCCCGCGTGGCAAAAAGACGAAAAGATAGAAGCCGACCCAGATCGCCATCACGATCAGCGTGGCAACGCCGGCCACGGCTATCGCGCCATGCGGTCCGGCCGCCACCACGCGTTCGACCTCGTCATCGGAGGGCGGCGGGGCGCTCGGGTTGTCTTTGTCGTCCATCTGATGGATCTCCGGAACAACGTTTGGAACAGTTCACGCAGGCTCGTGGCCGTTTTGGTGGCTGGTTCAGCGTATGGCTCAATGCAGCGGCGCCTTGCGCAGTTCGTTGACCTCTCGCTCCGTCACGGGCGCGCCATGATTGCCCCAGGCGGTGCGGATATAGGTCACGACGGCGGCGGCGTCCGTGTCGCTCAACTCTTGCCCGAACGGCGGCATGCCATACGGCTCGGGATTGCGTTGCGTCCCTGGCGGGAAACCGCCGTTCAGGACAATGCGGATCGGATTGACGGCCGAATTCATTTCAATCGACTGGTTGCGCGCGAGCGGCGGGTAATGCTGCACGTGACCTTCGCCGTTCTGGCCATGACACAGCGCGCATTTGTCCGCATAGATCTGGCCGCCGAGTTCGAACACCTTGGTGTTGGTCGGCGCGGACGGCCCCGACTTACGGCCGGGATCGTTGTCCGGCAGCGTCTTCAGATAGGCGGCCATCGCCTTGATGTCGTCGTCGGTCATGTACTGGAGGCTGTGATAGGTGACCTCGGCCATTGGGCCGTACACCGCGCCGCGATCGGAGATGCCGGCTTGCAGCAGATCGACGATGTCCTTCACGCTCCAGTCGCCGAGGCCGCCGTCCTTGTCGGAGGTGAGCGACGGCGCGTACCAGTTCTGCACCGGAATCAGGCCACCCGCAAACTGGTCGCGCCGCGACGAGCCACCAAGCAGGTTGATCTTCGTGTGGCAGAGCGTGCAGTGGCCGAGCCCTTCCACCAGATACGCGCCGCGGTTCCATTCCACCGAGCGCGTCGGGTCCGGCTTGTATTCGCCTTCGTGGAAATACAGCGTGCGCCAGCCGAGCAGCAGCTTGCGCTGGTTGAAGGGAAATTTCAGCGCCTGCGGGTGACTCGGTTCACGCACCGGCGGCACCGACTTCAGGTAGGCGAAGATCGCATCGGAGTCCTCACGCGTGACCTTGGTGTATTGCGCGATTGGCATGGCTGGGTAGAGCAGCTTGCCGTCGGGCGTGATGCCGGTGCGCATCATGTGGAAGAACGCGTCCGGGCTCCATGCACCGATACCGTACTGTGCGTCCGGGCTGATGTTCGGCGAGTAGAGCGTGCCGAACGGCGTGTCCATGGCGAGGCCGCCGCCGAACATCTTGCCGCGCGGCGCGGTGTGGCAGGCGATACAGTCGCCGGCGCGCGCGAGGTATTCGCCGCGCTTGACGATGTCGGGGCGGGTGTCGGGGGTTGCGTTGGCTGCGGTTGACGGGTCGGCGCCGGTTGCTGCGAACACCCGCGACATTGATGACCAGGGCGCAACGGTCAGCGCCAACATTAGCGCGAAGCGAAACAGGATCGGCCTCATTGCGGTCGACTCCCGCATGCCAATGGCAACGCCGCGTTGGTCCCAGGCGCCGGTCGCGGATCGTCGGGCCGCGGCTGGCGCGCGAGCCAGCTCGACACCGCGGTGATGTCCTTGTCGGTCAGCTTGACGGCGATCGAATGCATGCAGTCCGGCGCGATCGCATGACGCGTACCGGAGCGCCAGGTCCCCATCTGTCCAGCGATGTAACTGGCGTGCAGACCGAGCAGACCTGGGATGCCGGGCTGCGTGCCGGTCAGCCGCGCACCATGGCAGGCCGCGCACGCGGGTAGCTTGCGCGCGGGGTCGCCGTGCGTGACGAGCCGTTGGCCATATGCGAGCACCGCGGGCGAAACGTCGCCGGTGTCGGCATTCGGATAGGGCGGTTGCAGGTCGGCAAAGTACTGGCTGATCTTGCGCAGATAGTCGTCAGGCAGGAAGGCGATCAGATAGCCCATGGGCGGATAAGTGCGGCCGCCGTCGCGAAACGAGGTCAACTGGTTGAACAGGTAGTCCGCAGGTTTACCGGCGATGCGCGGAAAGTAGTCGTTATTGCGCCCCTGGCCCTGCACGCCGTGGCAGGACGTACAGGCTCGTACACGCTCGTCCATGGCAGAGGGCATGGGTGCGGCTGCGTCGGATGCGGCGGCAAGAGTCACGCAAGCCCACGCGCTGCAAATTACAAAGAGAATAGAGGATCCGATAGTTCTGCAATGCACGCCAAGCCTCGTCGGGGAGAACGCGTTGGTGACGCATATCTCTCATGCATGCGAACGCGAATGCATGACAGCCCTTCAAACCTGCTCTAGAACGCGACAATGAAACGGAGAATCAGAACGGTTTTGGTCAATGTGATGCGTAGTGCAAAATAATAAGATCGAATGTTTACTTTTCAGGGCAGTTGTTCGCGCGAAATGCCTGTGCGATGAAGGCTTCGGGTTTGCACGTCCGGTTGTATCGTGCGGTATCGCAATAGCGGCGACCGCGGCAACTGTGCAAGGCCAGATTACCTCCGTTTACCGCCAGCGGCAACTCGCGTGCCCCGGCCGTTCCTGCGGACACCGGTTAATCATAGGCGGCATCGTGGGCGCTTTCAAACCCGTGTTCGCGCGGCGGCAAGATGGGCGTCACGCTGCTGTAAGCGCGCGAGGCAGCTCAACTAAACAGTCGCACCAGAGCGGCGCGCGCATTGCTGACGCGTTCGCTTTCGCCGGTGCGCCCTGGCAGCAGATGAAATTCGACCGTGGGCAGTGCGGGCAGGCCGACGCTCGCTGCACACGCGACGACCCCAGGACCGATCGACGATTCGTTCAGGCAGCCAATCCCAAGCCCCGCTTTCAACGCGAGTTGCAGACCCGCGACGCCCGACGCCGAGTGCGCGATCAGATAGGGCACTTTGAGTTCGTCGAGCCGTTTGACGACAAAGCGCTGCAGTTGGCAGGTGGGCGGCAGCAGGACCAGCGGAAAAGGCGTGCTTACGTGCGGAGACGCATCGGCTGAGATCGCCCACAGCAGCTTCTCGCGCCGTACCACGATGCCTTGCGCACGGGCACTGCCGACGGCGCCGCGCCGGTTGCCGGGCGTCACGAGACGCAACGACAGGCCGATGTCGAAAGCCGCGTCACCACCAGCGCTGTCGTCGATCACGGCACTCGGCAAAACCGTGACGTGCAGTTTGAGCCGCGGATATTGCTCCGAGAACGTTTTCAGAATGCGGGCGATATCGTGCGGACGGTAGTAGTCGGTGATGGCGATACGCAGTTCGCCGTCGAGCGAATGGCCTTGCAGGTCGTCGAAGGCGGCTTCACTCATGGCGAGGATCCGCCGCGCATGATCGAGCAGCCGTGCGCCGGCCTGCGTGGCAGTCACGCCTTGCTTGCTGCGCACGAACAACGGCTGACCGGCGCGCTCCTCCAGCTTCTTCAACTGCTCGCTGACCGATGACTGCGACAGGAACACCTGCTCCGAGCCCGCCGATACGCTGCCCGCCTCGGCGACGGCGACAAAGCTGCGCAGGTGGCTCAAATCGAATCCACGCCAGTTCATGATTCGGAATCTCCGATGGAAGTGATCTGATTTTCCGGCTTTTCCGATAGTTAGTCCAGCCGTACGATGGCCTCAATTCATCTTGGCTGAGGGCATCATGGGAAGCGAGTCTCTATCCGTTGCACAAGGAAGCCGCACGAGCGGCGCCAATCACCGGTGGAAGGTGCTGGGGGTCGGCTTTGCCGCTAACGCCAGCTTTGCCGCGGCGTTCTCCGGTATCCCGACCACAGCGGTGTTTCTGCGCTCCGGTTACCACATCGGCAATAGCGGCCTTGGACTGGTGCTCGGCATGCTCGGACTCGGCATCGCCGTCAGCGAACTGCCGTGGGGACTGCTCACCGACCGGTGGGGCGACCGGCGGGTTCTATTGCTCGGTTTGGGTGCTACGGCCGCAGCGCTCGCAGGCATGGCGTTCGTCGCCGTGCCGCACGGCGCGTATATCCCCGGTCTGCGCATGCTGGCGCTCGGACTGTTGCTGGTGGGCCTGCTGGGCGGCAGCGTCAACGGCTCGAGCGGCCGCGCGGTGATGGCATGGTTTCGTGAAGGCGAGCGCGGACTGGCGATGAGCATTCGCCAGACGGCGGTGCCTGCCGGCGGCGGTCTCGGTGCGCTCATGTTGCCGGCGCTTGCCTCGCACTTTGGCTTTGCCAGTGTTTACGGCGTGCTGGCCCTGCTCTGCGCAGTGACGGCTGCCTTCGCCTGGAGCTGGCTGCATGAACCAGCGACGCAGCAACATGCGGATGCCGAGCGCAGCGACGCCGGCGCGGTGGCTGTGGCAACGAACGCGAGGTCCGGCCCGCTGCGCGATATCCGCGTGTGGCGGGTCGCGCTAGGCATCGGCGCGCTGTGCGTGCCGCAGCTCGCAGTGCTGACGTTCGGCACTGTGTTTCTGCATGACTTCAATCATGCCGGTGTGCTGCTGATCAGCGCCACGATGGCCGCTGTGCAAACCGGTGCGGCGATTGCCCGCGTCTGGAGCGGCGGTTGGACCGACCGGCGCGGCAATCGTCGAGCGTATATGCGGGGCTGCAGTCTGATTAGCGCATTGCTCTTTGCGCTGCTCGCTCTAGTGACGGGTTTGATCGGCCCGCACCACGCGGCGATGACGGCCGCATTTGCAGGACTGCTTGTGGTGGGTGGCGTAAGCGCTTCAGCCTGGCACGGCGTCGCGTTCACCGAACTCGCGACGCTCGCCGGCACTCGTCGTGCCGGTACCGCGCTCGCGATGGGCAACACGTTTGCATTTCTGACCTTGTTCCTGACGCCGCTGGCGATCCCGCCGCTGCTCGCCGTCGGATCATGGCCGATGGTGTGGGCGGTCGCTAGTGTGTGTGCATTGATTGCGTTGCCGGTGTTCCCGCGCGCCATTGCGGCCAAGGTGGCGCGGGCGGCGGCATAGACGCGGGTAGGTTGTGAGCCGTAGCGTGATGATAGTCAGTCGCTCACTCGGCGACCAGAACGCGGCGTAAGTGCGAGGAGAAGGGTCACGCTTCGGTTATTCCCACATATAAATTCTGCATTCCTTATGGTCTAACCGAAATTATCGACATTGACGAGTCGATTCGGAAACCTCCGATTCTATTTTTGTCAGAAAAGTGATTTTATGGAGGCGCCTGCCGCGCCGTTTCCAAGCTGTGAGAGACCGCAAGCTCGGCCTCGCGAGCGGCGCGCCTGACAGCGCTCCATCGAAGCGATTGACGCGCGCACACATACAACAAACAAACGAGAGATATCCATGGTGAACCTTCGAGTCATCCTGGCAGACGATCATCCGTTCGTTCTGCTCGGAGTCCGCTCCGCACTTTCCGCGCATAGCGACATCATGATCGCCGGCGAGGCGGCGAGTCCCGCCGCCCTTATCGACCTGTTGCAGCGCGTTGCTTGCGATGTGCTCGTCACCGATCTGACCATGCCCGAGGTGGACGGCACGGCGGAGGACGGCTTGCGGCTCATCCGCCGGATCCGCGACCAATGGCCGACGCTGCGTATCGTGGTACTCACCAGTTTGACGCACACCGCCATTCTGAGGTCAGTCATTTCGGACGGCGCGGTAAGCATGCTCAACAAGACGGAGCCGATGACCGAACTGGTCGCCGCGATCCGCTCCGCGAGTACGGGATGCACCTACATCAGCCGGTCAATCCTCGAGGCACTCGCCAGACTCGACAGCGACCCGGGCGCCATGCTGCAGATGCGACGTCTGTCGCCGCGAGAATCCGAGGTTATCGGAATGTTCGCACAAGGTCAGTCGATATCTGAAATCGCTCGTGCCCTCGGACGGGATGTCCGCACTGTTAGCCGACAAAAGCGCTTCGCGATGACGAAGCTCGGTGTCACGAACGATCCTGGTCTATTTGCGTATGTCAGGGCTCACGGCGCGATCTGACAATTGTGTCGGATAACTAAGTAAAAGCGATTTGTAAGCAACCTTCGACTGGCATTTCGGAGCAATCTTATGTTTGTGGAATCGCAAATGTTTGATGCTCGCCGCTAGGCTGGTTGCTCTGCAAGAGAACGGCACGAATCCGATAAACGAGTGGGCCCCCACACAATGAATGAAAGCGTCGACGTAAGCACGCCCGTCAGGGCGATCATCGCGGACGATCATCCGCTTGTCCTGCTGGCGGTCGAGAATCTGATGACGGGTTTCCCCAACATGCAGATCGTAGGTCGGGCCAGCGACTCGGCCGAGTTGTTTGCCGAGGCCGATCGTGTCGAATGCGATCTCGCCGTGATTGATCTGTACATGCCAGGAAGTATTGACGCAGACGCCTTTGGCACACTGAGGCAGTTTCGCAAGCGGCACCCCAAAGTCGCGCTGGTGGTGCTGACAATGGAAACGTCGCCGGAGGTATTGGAGCGATTGATTTCGCTTGGCGTGGACGCCGTGATGAGCAAGCGCGACCGGATCGACCTGATCCATGTGGCGATTGTCAATGCGCTCGCGCATGAGCGTTATGTCGGTCCGGCGGTGCGCGCGGCACTCGCCGATGCCACCGTCGCGCGACGACTCGAGTTCGTGCGCGAGTTGCTCTCGCCGCGCGAAATGGAGGTCCTCAGGCAATACGCATCGGGCATCGGCGTGACGGAAATTGCCAACCGCCTCGGCCGCAGCGTCAAGACAATCAGCGCACAGAAATGCAAGGCGATGCGCAAACTCGCTCTGCACAGCGACACCGAGTTGTTCAAGTTTGCGGCCGACCACGGCTTGCTGCCGAACGACATGCCGAAACACCGGCGCTGATCCGGTAGGGCGTCGCGTACGACGAACCGGCGCGACAGTCAGAAATATGATCGGGCAATTCCTGGGGATGCACTGTGTGCAAGGAATGTCCGTCAATAGCACAACAACAAGATGAAACCGATTACCCGAGTGATTGTGGCCGACGACCATAGCTGCGTGCGCCTTGGCGTAAGGCGTCTGCTGGAAGCAGTGCCGTTTGTGTCGATCGTGGGCGAGGCGTACGACACGCAAACGCTGGCTGAACTCGTCGACACCTGCCCGTGCGACGTCGTCGTGTCCGATATCGGCATGCCGGACATCGACGGCCTTAGAAACGCGACGCCGACCTTGCGGCGTGTCTTGCGGCACCCGCCGCATCCGCGCGTCGTGGTGCTGACTATGATCTGCCATCCGCCGACGCTGTCAGGTCTGCTGCACCTCGGTGTGTCGGCCATTGTCGACAAGCGCGACACCGTTGACGCGCTCCCTGACGCGATCGCCGCCGCGGTGGCGGGGCATCGGTTTCTGTCAGCGAGCGTGCAATCAGCCTTCGACCAGATGGACTCTTTCCCACAACCTCGCGCGGGTGTTCTGAGTGCGCGGGAATGGGAGGTGTTTCGCCTCTATATACAGGGGATGCCCATCAGCGAGATTGCGATGAGACTCAACCGCAGCAGTAAGACGATCAGCACGCAAAAGCGCAGCGCGATGCGCAAACTGGGACTCGATTCGGACACCGCGCTGATCAAATACGCACAGCAGCTAGGTCTGACCTGAGCACCTGCGGGAGATATTCCTACGTTCCGTCGGGCATCTTCGCTGATTTCGGAATCGTCTGATTAGTAGGGCCGCACCGCCGTCTCATACTTCCGTATGGCATGCGGTTCAGTGATGGTTGCAACGACCTGTCACGAATAAACGATTCGGCATGCAAATTTGATTAAAGAATCTGCATGGCAGCGTCCAGCGCGCAATGCGCGCCTTCGCACCGTGTAACTCGGACAGTGAGGGGCGCAATGACAAGCTTGGGTAAGCGATTAGTGGTCGAAGGTGCGGGCACGGCATGGCTGGTGTTCGTGGGATGCGGCAGCATCGTTCTGAATGGGGCTGCCCCGCAGCCAGCTTATGGCGTGCTGGAAGTCGCGCTTGCGTTCGGCCTTGCACTTGCTACGGCGACATACGCACTCGAGCGCCTGTCGGGTGCTCATTTCAACCCCATCGTGACGGTCGGATTCGCCGTCGCCAACCGATTCCCCATCCGCGATCTGGTTCCGTATATTGCCGCTCAGATCCTGGGCGCGGTTGCGGGTACCGCGCTACTCGCCTACGTGGCGAGCGGGCGGCCCGGGTTCGATCTCGCCGCGAGCGAGTTCGGCGCGAACGGTTTTGGAGACCACTCCCCTTCGGACTATCAACTCCACTCCGCTTTGGCGATCGAGCTGGTGATGTCGTTCGTCCTGGTGATGGCCAATCTGCTGATGTCACGTAGAGCCGTCTCACGTTCAGTCGCCCCGTTGGTCAAGGGCACCTGCCTCGCGCTGATCTATCTGGTTGCGCTGCCGGTCACCAATGGGGCGGTCAATCCGGCGCGCTCCACCGGTCCGGCATTGTTCGTCGGCGACTGGGCGCTCGATCAGCTTTGGCTCTTCTGGGCCGCACCGATGGCCGGCGGCATCGCCGCCGGCGCCCTGCACGCGCTCCTGTGGGGCAAACCGCGCGCAAGCCATGGCGGCACAGTGGGGAAACACGGCGAAGCCGCCTGAGTGGCGTTCCCCGACATGGTCTGCTCTTCCATCATGAATACTCCAGGTATCCGCAACGTGCGTGAAGCAGCGCGACGCCTTTCGCAGAGCTTCGCGGCTCTGCTCATGCTGCTCGTCACGCAGTTCGCGCTTGCAGTAACGCCAACGCCAGCGAGCGCCGCCGTGGCTCCGGCGAGCGGCGCTATCGCTGTCCCAGCAAAGCTCGTCGTCGGCACGCTCGCGGGCGGATGGGCGCCCTTCGAAGAAGTGGCAGACGGCCGTCTGACCGGATTGAGCGCCGACTACCTGCGGGCGCTCGTCGGCCCGGCCGTCGTGATCGAGCCCAGAACTTTTCCCGACATGCCCCAACTCCTCGCGGCCGTTGCGGCCGGCAAGGTCGACCTGTTGATGAGTGTCGCCCGCACGCCGGAGCGGGAGCACAGTCTCAGCTTCACGGCACCGTATTTCCGGGCATCCACATCCGTTGTTGTGAAGACTGACGACAAGGTTGCAAACGGCCCCGGGCAGTTGGCCAATGCGCGTCTCGCAATTGAAAGAGGCTTCGCGCTCGAGCGCGTGTTGCGCGAACGCTTTCCTCGCGCGCAAATCGTTTCGTTCGCAGACACGGGCTCGGCGTTGCGAGCCGTCGCGCAGGGCGACGCGGACGCCTATCTGGGCTTCACTCCCGCGGTTCAATACGCGCTCGCGAACGAGGCGTTTCGGGGTTTGCGCATCGCCTTCGAGGATAGCGCCAGGCCCAGCGAACTGCGCTTCGCCGTTTCGAAGGACCGCGCCGCTCTGCGTGATCAGCTCGATCGTGCGCTTGCGGTGATGTACCCCTCGGACGAGACTGCCATTCGCGCGCGCTGGCTCGGCGCGAGCTTCGATTCGCCGTCCATCTATCCCGCGAAACGGCTGGTGCTGACTCCTGCCGAGCAGACATGGCTGCATTCGCTGCAACCTCTCGCCGTTGGCTTTGACAGCGGCTGGCCGCCGTTTAGCTATCTCGACGGTGCGGGACATCCGAGCGGCATCGCCGCTGAGTATCTGGACTATTTGAGCCGCACGCTCGGCATCCAGTTCACGCGGGCACCGCTTACGAACTGGCCCGCGACGATAGACGCCTTTCAGCTCGGCGACCTCGCGGTTCTGGCCACTTCATCGCGCGGCGACCCGCGTTTGAAGAATGCGGTAAATACCCGTCCCTATGAGAGTTATCCGCTTGTCATCGTGGGGCGTGAAGACGAGCCCGCGGCGCGGAGTCTGAGTGATTTCGCAACACGCCGCATCGCCGTATCCGCGCATATTGCCGGTTCCATTCCGCTGTCGGCATACAACGTGCCGGCGGCGAATGTAACCGTCGCGCCGAGTCTTGAAGACGCGTTGGATCTGGTCGCGCACGGCAAGGCCGATGTGCTGGTAGGCAACGTGGCTGCCGTCGATCTCGATTTGAAGCAGCGCTACGCGGGCGAGCTGAAGATTCTTGGCACAGTCGGCGAATCCGACTCGTTGAGCTTTGCCGTACGCGCCGATCTGGCGCCGCTTGCCGGGCTGATCGATCGCGCGCTGCTGGCGATGCCGCCCGCAGAAAAGCAACGCATCCGTCAGAAATGGGTGACCGGCAGTGCGAGCGAGCACGGCGCCTGGAGCGTGACGGCGGTGCGTCTGCTGCCGTTGCTGATCGGCATAGCCGTCGTGCTGGCGGTGACGCTGCGTGCCTACCTGTTGCTGCAGCGCGAAGTGCGACGGCGCAAGCAGACGGAGCGGGAACTGGCCGCGCAGTTGAACTTCCAGCAAACCATGATGGAGACGGTGCCGTATCCGCTCGTCGCCAAGGACCTTGAAGGGCGTTACATCGCCATCAATCGCGCTTACGAAGAGAGTTCGGGTTTGCGGCGCGAGCAGGTAATGGGACTGACCAGCGAGGAGGTGCAGGCGTGGGGTCCCCTGAACAGCCGCAGACTCGAAAGCGCAACGCGTGAGATGCTGAAAACCGGCGAGCGTGTCCAACTCGAACTCGAGTTTGCAGACGCCAATGGCGAAGGGCGGCATGGTCTCTTCTGGACCCGGCTTTGCCGCGGTGTCGACGGCAAACCCTCGTGCGTGCTGGGCACGATGGTCGACATCACGGACATCCGGCGTGCGGAGATGCTTGCCCGTGAGACCGAGCGGCGACTGTTTGACGTCACGCGTTCACTGCCGGCGGTGGTATTCCAGTTGCGGCGCGATGCGCACGGTCGCTACTCGTTTCCCTATATCGGGGGCGACACGCAGCACTTGCTGGGTGGCGTTAGTAGCGCGTTCACGAGCCGCGGCGCAATCGACTTCGAGCGTGTATGGGAGGAAGACCGGCCGCGCGTATTGGCGGAACTCGAGCGGTCGGCACGCACCGAGACGCCGATTCATATGGAGTTCCGCTTCAGCGCGGCCGATGGCCTCAGGTGGGTGCGGGCGGAACTGGTTCCGCGTCGCGAACCGGCGGGCAGCGTCGTCTGGAGCGGTTACTGGGTGGACGCTAGCGCGGAACACGCTCGCTCCGAGGAACTGGCGCGCGCCCGCGATCTCGCCGAAGCCGCATCACGCGCCAAGGACGACTTCCTTGCGATGATGAGCCACGAAATCCGCACGCCGATGAACGGTGTGCTTGGGCTGGTCGAAGTGCTGGAGCGCACGCACCTGAATGCCGATCAGGGCGAAATGCTCGGCATGATCCACGAGTCCGCTGGCGCCTTGTTGCAGATTCTGGACGACCTGCTCGACTACTCGAAGATCGAAGCTGGGCGGCTTACGATCGAGGCGGAGCCGATCGACATGCGCGAACTGGTCGACAACGCCGTTGGCCTGCTTGCGGGCCGCGCGCACGAGAAGGGTCTGAAGGTGCGTGTCGACATTGCGCCCGAGGTGGCGGCGAGCTTGCGGGGCGACAGCGTGCGCCTGCGGCAGATTCTCTTCAATCTGCTCGGCAATGCCATCAAGTTCACGCTGGCTGGCGAGGTCGACGTGCGGGTTGCGGTCACCGGGCAGACCCACGCGGCGCAGACGCTCGAGATGACGGTTGAAGATACCGGCATCGGTATCGCGCCGGATGTCCAAGCGCGCCTGTTCGAGCCGTTCGTGCAGGCCGAATCGTCGACAACGCGGCGCTTCGGCGGCACCGGGCTTGGATTGACCATCTGCCGCAAGCTGATCGCGCTGATGGGCGGCGCGCTGGAGTTGCAGAGCACGCCCGGCGTGGGAACCCGCATGACCGTGCGGCTCGTGATGCCCGTCGAGGCGCAGCGCTATAAGGTAAGCGGTCTGCGCGGCAAGCGCGGCGTCGTCGCTGTGGCCGACGCTCGCGTCGCTCAGGCGCTGGTGCATTTTGGCGAGGCGCTCGGCATCGACCTGCGCAGGGTAGGGCTGGGCACGGCGGAGTTGAGCGACCCCGCGGCGTTGGCCGACGCGGACCTGATTTTCTTGAGCGAGGGAGTTGAAATACCGGGCGCCGCGCGCCTCGGTTCGCGCGTGATCTGCCTGACGGAGAAACCCAAGCCGACCGGTTACCGCATTCTTGAGGACACCGTGCGCGTCAGTATCAATCCCATTTCCTGGCGTGGACTCGGTGCAGCGTGTGCAGCGGCGTTGACCGGCTTGCCGACTCGTCCACCACGTCCACGCGGCATTGCCGAAGCCGGCTCAGCTCCTCCGGACCGGGAGCGCGCCATTGCCAGCGGCCGCTTGATCCTGGTGGCAGAGGACCATCCGGTCAATCAGGAACTGATCCGTCATCAGTTGACGCTACTTGGGTTCGCGTGCGATGTAGTCAACGACGGTGTGGAGGCGCTCGCCGCCCTGCAGCAGACGAGCTACGGGTGCCTGATCACCGACTGCCACATGCCGAATCTGTCCGGCTACGAACTGGCACGTCGGGTGCGCGAAGCTGAAGAGGCACCGCAAGGAGGCGCGCAGCATCTGCCGATCCTCGGTATCACTGCCAACACTGCGCCGGAGGATTTGAGCCAATGCCGAGACGCCGGCATGGACGATTGCCTCGTCAAGCCCACCCGTCTGGCGACGTTGCGCGAGCATCTGAGCCGCTGGTTCGGCGCGGACGGGGCGCGCCAGGCCACAATGCCGGCCGAGACGGTCAACGCCGCCTTGCCTGCTGCGGAAGCGCAAGGCCAGGAGTCCGTCGAGCCGTTCGTGCCCGTGGATCTGGGACACATGACGCAACTATGGGGCAGTGAGTCGACCGTGAAGGCGTTGCTGGACTCGTTTGTGACGTCTGTACGGGACGACGTCCGGGCGTTGCCGCCGTTGCTCGATAACGCGAATGTTGCGCAATTACGCGAATGGCATCACCGGGTGGCGGGCGCGGTTGGCGTGCTGCAGTATCCGCCGCTTCTCGCCGCGCTGGAACAATACCGGGCCGGCATGACCGTCAAGACACCCGACGCACTGCGCGCGGACGGGCTAGCGCTTGTCAGAAAATGCCAAGCCATGCTCGATGGAATCGAAGAGCAGGCTGCGCTGCTCGCTTAAAAAAAAACGCGGCCGAAGCCGCGTTGAAGATTGGAGACATCCTTCGATGAAGGAGTCACTTCTCGCTGACTGAAGCATAACGCCGCATAGCGCGTCGATTTAGTGCAAATTGTGCAATTAAGTATTTTGAAATATTGCAGGAAATGGAGGCACGGATTCTGACCGGAAGTAGTCGACCGTGAAATCGACGAACGATCGGGTTTTTGCAGAAACGTGCCGGCGTCCCGGATAGACGAGCGACACTTCCTTGTCGGCCCCTTTGATCTGGTAACTGGCCAATACCCGCACCAGCGTTCCCTCCGACAAATCCGCGGCAACGTGGTTTTCCGGGAGAATCGTAATGCCCATGTCGGCGAGGGCGGCCTGGCGCAGCATCACCGCATTGTTGACCGAGTAGGCGGGCTCAAGCGTAACCGTCTCCACGTGGCCGTCTTCGGCGACAAAACTCCAGTCAGAATTGTGCAGGTTAGCCGAGGGCGCGAGGAACGTATGCTCAGAAAGACTCGCCGGCGTCACCGGCATGCCGTTGGCGCCGATATACCCGTGTGAGGCGACCGCTATTGCGCGGACCCTGAACAGCGAGCGTGTGATCAGCGTGCCGCTGCTGACCTGTCCCGGCACCACGATGCCAACATCGAATCCTTCCTCGATCAGATCGACAGGCCGATGCAGAAGTGTCACCGACAACTTTACCTTGGGATGCTGCGCACGGTACCGCTGCAACAAAGGCGTGAGCCCGAATAGCGAGAACGAGGCCACTGCCACGAGCTTCAGTGTGCCTGCCGGATGGGTGGCGCTTTGCGAAATGCTCGACTCCATGGCATCGAGCTGCTCGAGGGTCTGTCTGCAGCCTTCCGCATAGGCCAATCCCGCTTCGGTCAACGACAGGCTGCGCGTGGTCCGGTTGACGAGCCGGGTATTGAGGTGCGTCTCAAGCAGCGCGACGTAGCGTGTCACGACCGCGTTGGATAAATCCAGACTCGCTGCGGCACGCCCGAACGAACCATTCTCCGCGACCTTCAGAAAGACGCGCATGGCCTGCAAATGGTTCATCGTTAATTTCGGTTCAAACGGAAACGAGCGGAGAAGTGTAGGAAAGAGTGGGAACGAGCCGCAATTGCCGCGCGCCGCGATAGGTGTGCGGGGCATGGAAAATACCTGAGTTCCGCATGTTAACGATTCTTGACCTGTGCAGGCGTGAGACCGGTCTGAATTCTCCCTCAGATAGTTTTACCTCGACGCTGTGGCAGGCTGGCAACGCTTTAAATAGATAAGTAACGCTAACTATAAAACGAGATAAAACACGGCCCTTGGAAATCAAGGGGTGCAGCCGGATGGAGGGGCTATTTTTGAATAATTCAAAAAATCTTTTGTGCGAATCGCGTGACCATCGCGAAAGTCGCCCACCTACACTTTGCGCTGCAGATCGAACCGGCGTCCGGTGAAAGCCGGCGCGGTGAGGCTACCCGCGCTCGGACTGCTGTCTCGCGGTCAATCAAACGAGTCTGAAGACTCAAATCACACGGTATTTAGGGAGCAACATGAAAAAGACGCTGATTCTCGCGGCTGTGGCTGCGAGCTTTGGAAGTGCGGCTTACGCACAAAGCAGTGTGACGTTGTATGGCGTTATCGATGCAGGGTTCACCTATGTGAACAACGAAGCCAATGCAAACGGTGGTCACAAGTCGGCCTATGCACTGACGAGCGGCAACGTGGATGGCAGCCGTTGGGGCCTGCGTGGCAAGGAAGATCTGGGCGGCGGTCTCGCAGCAATCTTCACGCTCGAAAGCGGTTTCGACGTGGCCAACGGCCGGTCCGATGAAAGCGGCCGCAGCTTCAACCGCGAGGCGTTTGCTGGCATCTCCAGTCCGTACGGCACGCTCACGCTGGGCCGGCAGTACGACTCCGTGGTCGACTATCTCGGTCCGTTGACGGCAACCGGAAGCTGGGGCGGCACGTACTTCGCCCATCCCGGTGACAACGACAACGCGAACGACTCTGTGCGCATCAACAACTCTGTGAAGTTTCAGAGTGCGAACTACGATGGTCTGTCGTTTAGCGGTTTGTATGGCTTCTCGAATCAGGCCGGCGGTTTCGCCAATGACCGCGCCTATAGCGTGGGTGCAGGGTATGCGAACGGTGGCCTGAAGCTGGCAGCGGGTTACCTGCAGGCGCAAGGCCTCGACCGTAGCGCGAACGGTGCAATCCAGGACGACGCACCGGACTTCGGTGTCGCTGGCACCACCCAGAAACAGCGTACCTGGGGTGCAGGTGGCAGCTACACGTTCGGCCCCGCTGTGGTTGGTGCCGTGTTCACGCAAACCCGCTACCAGTTCGCGCTGGGCGATGGCTCGCTGCGCTTCAACAACTATGAAGTCAATGCGCGCTACAACCTGACGCCGGCGTTCTCGCTGGGTGCGGCTTATACCTACACGCAAGCTGTGGTGCGCACGCCCGACACGGCGAAGGGTTCGAATCACTGGAACCAGTTCGGCTTGCAGACCGACTATGCGCTGTCGCGTCGCACGGACCTGTATGCCGAGGGCGTGGTGCACGTCGGCGCGAACGGCAACGCGCTTGACACCCAAGTGTTCGGCACCGACGCACCTGCGTCCGGCCGGAACCAGGTGGTGGTGAGCACTGGTATCCGTCACCGCTTCTAACCGCATCGTTGCCGGATCATGAAAGGCACCGTTCGCGGTGCCTTTTTTATTGGCGCGACCCCGCGCAGTGAGATTGCGGGTCCAGTCAGACGGACATCGGCCAGCGAATTGCACTAGTATGTGGTGGCTCCGTGCGCAGCCTATCCGTTGGTGCGGCGGTGCACCAAGTCCGGAGAAAATATGATTGCGATTCGGAAGGTAAGTCTGGGGGTCGTGTTGTGGGCGCTGGCATCGGGGATCGCCTTTGCTGATACGGTAGCGCTCAAGGCGGACCTGGAGCCGTCAAGTGAAGTCCCGCCGCGAGTGAGTCACGGGCACGGCATGGTCAACGCCACCTTCGATACCTCGACCAAGGCGTTGCAGTGGACGATCACGTACGAAAGCCTCTCCAGTGCCACTACGGCGGCCCACTTCCACGGCCCGGCGCCGGTCGGGCAGAACGCAAAGATCCAGATTCCCATCGAGAAGGGCGCACTTGCGAGCCCCATCAAGGGCTCAGCGACGCTGACGGATCAGCAGGTGACCGACTTGATGGCGGGCCAATGGTATTTCAACATCCACACCGCACAGAATCCGATGGGCGAGATTCGCGGCCAGGTGTTGCCTTCCAACTAAGGGGCGCGGACGGCAAGGGGGTTCCGATGAGTTGGCAGAGTGCTCTCGCATGCTGGTATCTGCGCCGCCAGTTTCGACCGGCCACCCAAAGGACGGAGATCAATGTCGAGGCTGCGCGCGCCCTGACGGCAAAGCGTGCATGGTCACCGAAAGTGCCGGCTGGCTGGCGCTTGCGTGAACAGTACGGTGCTGGCGAGACGTTGCGCGGCGAATGGTTGGAACCCTCTGACACCGGCGCAGCGCGCGCCGCCGGCACGCCCACCATCCTCTATCTGCACGGCGGTGGTTATTACTTTTGCTCGCCGCGTTCGCATCGTTCAATCGTGTTTGGACTCGCGACGCGCTCGCGCGCTCCCGCGTTCTCGCTCGATTACCGGCTCGCCCCCGAAGCACGTTTTCCTGCTGCGCTCGACGATGCGCTGGCCGCCTACCGGCAACTGCTCGCTGATGGCACGCCGCCGCAATCGATCGTGATCTCAGGTGACTCGGCGGGAGGCGGTCTTGCGCTGGCGACCCTCGTCGCACTGCGCGATGCGGGCGATCCACTGCCGGCGGGCAGCCTGCTGTTTTCGCCGTGGACTGATTTAAGCGCGAGCGGCGCGTCGATCCGCACCAACGATGGCGTCGACCCCATGTTCAGCGGTCACGCAATCGGCCGGGCCGCGAAGGTCTATCTTGGCGATACGCCTGCGACTCATCCGTACGCGTCGCCAGTCTATGCAGACTTGCATGGCCTGCCGCCGCTTTTCATTCAGGCCGGCAGCACCGAGGTGTTGCTTGACGATGCGCGGCGCGTGGCCGAGAGCGCGCGCTCGGCGAGTGTGTCGGTCGAATTGCAGATCTGGCCGAACATGCCGCACGTCTGGCAGATCTTCACGCCGTTCATCCCCGAGGCACGTCGCGCGCTCGATGGCGCCGCTGCTTTTGTGCGCCAGGTGACGAGCCCGCGCAGCAGTCAGCCGTCGAGCGCGATGTCGATGGTCTGATAGGCCGACTTGACGAGTTCAGTTCCGTATTGGCGCTCGAGCCGGCGCACAGTGAAGTGGCCGTGTGCCACGAGCTGGAAGTGATCCATGAACACCGTATTGACCATGGCGCCCAGCACGGCACCGATCGCCGGGATCGACTTGGCTGCGATCTGTTCGCTCACCTGAACGGAAAAGCGCGAGGCGATCGTGTTGAGCAGACGCAGCAGCGCAGCCGAGCCGTGCGCGGTGAAACCTTTGGTCGCGATCTCCGATGACGCTTTCGAGACGGCCTGCGCCAGCGCGCCGCGCATGATGAAGTAGCCGTAGTCGGCGTCGTCATCGGCTTTCGACGTGCCGCCCATCCCCAGCACCGTCAGACACTGCAATTGCGTGTCGATCGACGACAGGTCTTCGCCCTCGCTGCGGGCAATGTCGCAGATCGAGCGGAACATCAGCGTGGTCGTGACCGGCAATTCCACTGGCAGCGCGAACAATCCGAATGCCCCGCCCGCCGCGCCGGTGGTCGCAACCGCGAACTTGTGCAGCAGATTGCTGGGCTTGTCGGGCGCCGCGAGCGGAACGGCGGCGTCCTGGCGGCCGAGCGTGCGCAGCGCGATCTGCAGGCACTTGCGCAACGCGAGCTGCGTTGCGTCGTTCACCTTTTCGTTGGCGATGGCCGGCATCCGCGACAGCAGCTTTTCGAGCGGCGCACCGACGATACCGGCGAGTTTCATCGCCAGCGCCGGACTTTCCAGCTCATGTTTCGCGCGGCGCAGCGCGGCAAGATCTTCGACGGACAAGCTCTGTTCGGCGAGCGAAGTGGACTCCATGTGCCTCCCTGGTGCGGGCAATTTCTGTAGATAGCCGGTTGGCGGCAAACTGAAATGTGCGCCGCCACTCGCAGTTTAGAGCGCCATAACATGGTATGATTCCCTATTGTTTGACGCGTCAACTGTTGCGCTATCAAAAAATGGCCGTCCATACCGCCGCCCACCACTCGAGTGGGCAAGTCTTACCGTTCCGGGAATCGCTTATGGCGATGCTCGGCGTTTCTTTCGTGACGATGCTCGTCGCGCTCGACCAAACCGTCGTAGGCACTGCGCTGCCTACGATCGTGGCCGAGCTCAAAGGCTTCGAGCTCTACGCATGGGTCGCCACGTCCTACCTGCTGACCTCGGTCATCACGGTGCCGATCTTCGGTCGCCTCGGTGATTATTACGGGCGCAAGCCGTTCGTGATTGCGTCGATCGTGGTCTTCACTGGCGCGTCGGTGCTGTGCGGTATGGCCAACAGCATGCTGTTCCTCGTGCTGGCGCGTGGCCTGCAGGGTATCGGCGGCGGCATGCTGGTTGGCACCGCGTTTGCCTGTATTCCCGATCTCTTCCCCGATTCTGTCGTGCGCCTGCGCTGGCAGGTGCTGATGAGTTCGGCGTTCGGCATTGCCAACGCAATCGGACCGTCGCTCGGCGGTTTCCTCACGCAGTACTACGGCTGGCGCTCGGTGTTCTATGTGAATCTGCCGGTCGGTTTGTTGTCGCTGTTCTTCGTGTGGCGCTTCCTGCCACACTTGCGGCACGTCGAGCACGAAGGCAAGATGCGCCTCGATTGGCCCGGCGCGTTGCTGATCGCGATCTCGCTCGGCTCGCTGCAACTTTTCGTCGAGATGCTGCCTAAGCACGGCGTGACGTTCACGGCTGCCGCCCTGCTGGTAGCGAGCGTGGCGTCGGCCTACTCCCTGTGGAAATGGGAACAGCGCTGCCCGACGGCCATTCTGCCGGTCGACATGTTCCGTAACCGCAGTCTCGCCGCCTTGTTCACGCTGGCCGTGCTTGGTGGTTTCACGATGTTCTCGCTGCTGTTCTACGCACCGCTGCTGTTCCAGGGCGGCTTCGGCATGTCGCCGAAGGAGGCGGGCCTCGTCATCACGCCGCTGGTGGTGTTCATTACGATTGGCAGCATCGCCAACGGCCGGATCGTCTCGCGCGTGCGCAATCCGAACCTGATGCTGTACATCGGCTTCACTTTGCTTGCGCTGGCGTGTCTCGGCGTGGTGGTGGCGACCCGCGCGATGCCGCAATGGATCCTGATGACGTTCATGGTGCTCGGCGGTCTCGGTCTCGGCTTCGTGATGCCGAACCTGACGATCTTCGCGCAGCAGACCGCGGGCCGCGAACATCTTGGTATCGCGACGGCGTTGCTGCAATCGCTGCGGATGATCGGCGGCATGATCGGCACGGCGCTGACCGGCACGCTCGTGACGCATATGTACGCGAGCGGCGTGCGCAGCGCGCTGGAGCACGATCGGGCCACGCACTGGTTCTCCGATCTCGGTGACCCGCAGATCCTCATCAATCGTGACGCGCAAGCTACGCTACTAGGGCAGTTGACGCATGCCGGTCACAACGGGGCGATGCTGCTCGAGTCAGCACGCGAAGCGCTCGTCTCGGCCATTCATCTGGGTCTCGCGCTGGCCGCCGTCATCGCTGTCGTGTCGATCTGGCAGAGTCGCCGCGTGCCGCCTATCAGGCTCCGCCGTCAGGTTGAGCCGGTTATTCACGCGGATTGATTTTCGAGCACGAGCGTCAACGGAACACCATGGAAGATCAGGACCGCGTCGCCATCCTTCAGCAATTCGGCCGCACGTATCGGGCGTTCATGTCGGCGTTCGAGGCGCAGGTTGGGCATCCCCTGCCGCGTTGGCGCGTGATGCTGGCGTTGCACGACCAGGGCGGAGAGTCTTCGCAGAAGCGTCTTGTTGAGCGGCTGCGGGTCGATCCCGGCGCATTGACCCGGCAGTTGAAAGCACTTGAAGCGCTGGGCTGGATTTCGCGCAGCATGGACGAGCGCGATAACCGTGTGACCAACGTGCGGCTCACCGAAGCCGGGATGGCCGCGACCGCAGAGAGCTTGCCGCGCCGCAACGCGTTCCTTCATAACACCATGGCTGCGTTGCCGGACGATACGCTTGCTGCGCTGTCCGGCGCGTTGGGAATGCTGGAGGCACGCATTGGCGAAGTGGTCGCGGGCGGGACAGGGGCAGGAGACGGGCTGAGCTGAGTAGGGCAGCTTAGCGGCGTGCGGCGGCTGTGAAGGAGACCGTTGGCGCGACCGCTAACGGCCGCGCCGAATGTCCGTCGAGCGCGAGCGGCTAGCCTCACACGTGCCGCTCGCAAGCCGCCATATCAGAAGAACGTCTCGATCACTTCCGTGACCTGATACGACGGATCAACCACCAGCAACTGGCGCCACTTATCGAAAGTCAGACAGGGATGCGAGATGTCGAACGCAATCATGTCGCCGACTTTCAGATCCGCCCCGGCGGGAATCCGCAGATACGCGTGCTGATCCATCATGCCGAAAATCTCCCAACCCTCGTTGGCCTCGATTTCGCGCGGCGCTTCGTTGCCCGGACGGTAGTGACGGGCGGGTTCGGGCATGCCTGCGTCGAAAGCGGAATCGCGCTTGCCTAGTCCGATGATGGCGCGGTCCGGCTCGGGAATCGACTGCACATAAGCCCACAATTGCAGCGCCGGCAGTAGCCCTTCACCCATTTTCCTGGCCACCGGATTGCGCGCAAAAATATCCGTCTGCGCTTTCCGGTAGACGCCGACGTCATGCGTCAGATAGCAGCCCGGCCGCAGCACGACTTCAACCTGGCCTGCCTGTGACGCCTTCACGAATTCTTCCGCCACCACGTCGTACCAGGCCGAGCCGGCGCCGGACAGAATGGCCGGCGTGCGCGCAAAGCGTCCCTCGTTCGCCAGCGTGCGCGTAATGGCCACGGCGCTCTGCAGAAACTCGCGCACTTCCTGTTCTTCCTTCAGCACGCCCTCATACAGTTCGACGCCGGCAAGCTTTAGTGCATCCGGGTAGCGTGCGATCGCCTCGAGCACTGCATTGCGCTGCGCCTCGTCGCGCACGCCGGTGCGTCCGCCCGGCACGCCGAGTTCGAGCAGCACGTTCAGCGATTTGCGCACCGAGCCGAAGAACTTGCCGAGTTGCTCGACACCTTCAACCGAATCCACCAGACAGAAAAACTCGAACTCCGGATCGCTGAGCATCTCGGCGATCATCAGCATGTTGCGGCGGCCGACCAGCTGATTGGCCATCAGGATGCGCGACACGCCGCCGTGATAGGCGGCCCGCACCTGATGAGCGGTGGCGAGCGTGATGCCCCATGCGCCGGTTTCGAGCTGGCGGCGAAACAGTTGCGGCGCCATGGTGGTCTTGCCGTGCGGCGCGAGCTTGACACCGTATTCCGCGACAAACGCTTGCATCCACTTGAGGTTGTGCTCGATGCGATCCGCGTAGAGCACGGCGGCCGGCAGACTCACGTCCTCGTTCAGCAGATTCCATTCAAGGCGGCCGGCGTCCATCAGCTGGATACTAGCGCCCGGAACCATGCCCAAGCCCTTGCTATAAGGATCAATCGTCGCGCCCTGATAGTTTGTAACTTTCATGTAATCCTGCTCCATCGTCCAGATAAATTGCAGCGAAGTTGACTTTCACATGTTACCGAAAGTAGGATGTTTCCTGAAATGTTATTTAGTACCACGGCGGCATGGCCGGCTGGTACAAGGTGCCGCGTGCGGCGTTTCGGGCGGCGCAACGGTCTCCACGATCATTCTGTTCCTTCATGAACTCCAGCGCTGAACCGCTTACTTTCGACATCGTCGCCCGCATCGCCGAATGCGCGCCGGAGTTGCGTTCGGCCGAGCGCAAGGTAGCCGCGTTGATCCTCGACGATCTGACCGGCGCATCGCGTGCCAGCATCGGCGCACTGGCACAGCAGGCCGGCGTCAGCGTCGCGACGGTCACGCGCTTTGCCAAGGCCGTGGGTTGCCGCGACGTGCGCGAACTGAAGCTGCGGCTTGCCCAGGCAGCGGCGGTTGGTCAGCGTTTTTTGCAAAGCGGTGCGTCGGGACAGACGCCAGAGCCGCTTGCCACCCGTGTGTTCGACGAAGTGCAGACCGCGCTCACCCACAACCACCAGCTGCTGTGCCAGGCGCCGGTTGCCGAGGCCGCCGCCGCCTTGCGCGAGGCGCGCATGATCTACGTGTTCGGCATGGGCGGTGGTTCGACCGCGCTGGCCGACGAAATGCGCTTTCGCCTTGTGCGCCTCGGTCGGCCGGTGGCGACCTATCAGGACGGCTTGCTGCAACGGATGGTGGCGAGCACAGTATCGCGCGAATGTGTCGTGATTGCGTTGTCGGCCACCGGGCGGGTGCCGGAGATGGTGGAAAACTGCCGCATTGCGCGCAGTTACGGTGCGACGCTGATTACGCTGACCGCTCCGGCGTCGCCGCTGGCGCGGCTGGCCGACTGGGTGATTCCGATCGTCGCATTCGAAACCGATTTTATTTACAAGCCATCGTCATCCCGCTACGCGATGATGATGGCGCTCGACGTGCTCGTCACCGAACTTGCTGTCAGCCAGGGTGATGAGAGCCGCGAATTGCTGCGCCGCATGAAACACGCGCTCGATGCGCACCGCGGCGGCGGCGACCGACAACCGCTAGGAGACTGACCCATGCATTCGCATCCCGAAGCCGCCGACACGCTGATCATCGACGCGCAACTGTACGACGGTACGGGCGCGCCGCCGGTCGAACGCGACGTGGCGGTGCGCGACGGCAAGATTGTCGCGATTGGCAATCTGTCGAACTGGCTGGCCGAAGAGATCATCGAAGCGAACGGACGGGCGCTGGCGCCGGGATTTATTGACGTCCACACGCACGACGACACCCACGTGATTCGCGCGCCGCAGATGCTGCCGAAGATCAGCCAGGGGGTGACGACGGTGATTGTAGGCAATTGCGGCATCAGCGCGTCGCCGGTGGTGTTGAAGGGCGAGCCGCCCGATCCGATGAACCTGCTCGGTGAGCGCGATGCGTTTAAATATCCGACCTTCGCCGCGTATGTCGAAGCGGTGCATGCGGCGCGCCCGGCGGTGAATGTAGGTGCGCTGATTGGACATACGGCGTTGCGCAACAACCAGATGGACCGGCTCGACCGAGCGGCGACCACGCAGGAAATCGAAGGCATGTGTGCGCAGCTTGAAGAGGCGCTTCAGCATGGCGCGCTCGGGCTGAGTTCCGGCCTGGCGTACGGCTCGGCGTTTGCGGCGCCGACGGAAGAGGTTATGGCGCTCGCTGAGCCCCTGGCGGCGGCGGGTGCGCTGTACACGACGCATATGCGCACGGAGTTCGACGCGATTCTCGACGCAATGGACGAGGCGTACCGAGTGGGCCGTCACGCGCGGGTGCCGGTGGTGATTTCGCATCTGAAGTGCGCAGGGCCGTCGAACTGGGGGCGCAGCGTGGAGGTGTTGAAGTCTCTGGATGGCGCGCGGCGGTTGCAGCCGATCGGCTGCGACTGTTATCCGTACAACTGCAGTTCGTCGACGCTGGACCTGAAGCAAGTGACGGGCGATATCGACATCACGATTACGTGGTCGGAGCCACATCCGGAGATGGCGGGCAAGCTGGTGAAGGAGATTGCCGCCGAGTGGGGCGTGACGCAGCAGGAGGCGGGCAAGCGCTTGCAGCCGGCGGGCGCGGTGTATCACAACATGTCGGAGGAAGACGTGCGGCGCATTCTTTCGCATCCAGCGACGATGGTGGGCTCCGATGGCTTGCCGAACGATCCGTTGCCGCATCCTCGTTTGTGGGGCGCGTTTCCGCGCGTGCTGGGGCATTACGCACGGGATGCTGGATTGCTGCCGCTGGAGGAAGCGGTGCGCAAGATGACGAGCTTGTCGGCGCGGCGTTTTGGTTTGACGCAGCGTGGGGAAGTGCATATTGGGTACCACGCGGATCTGGTGTTGTTCGACCCGGCGCGGGTGCGCGATGCGGCGACATTTGAGAAGCCCCAACAGCCGGCGGACGGGATTGACGCGGTGTGGGTGAATGGCGTGTTGTCGTATCGCGATGGGCAACTTACCGGTGAGCGGGCAGGGCATTTTGTGGCGCGTGGTGTGGCATCGCAGGTTGATGCGCACGGTGTGTTTTGAGTTTTTGTTTTTTGGGTTTGTTGACGCGGCGCGTTTTGACTTTTTTGCTTTGGCTTGGGCTTACGTGCCGCTGGATCTTATAAGGAGTGTTTGTAATGAAGCGTTATGGCGTTGAAGGTGGCAAGGGGACCGGTGGACAACATATGCCGTTCGCGCGTGCCGTTGAGGCGGATGGCTGGTTGTTTGTGTCTGGGCAGACGCCTATGGAGAATGGCGAGGTGATCGAAGGCGGGATTGTCGCGCAATCGCATAAGGCGATTCAGAACGTTTTTGCCATTCTCAAAGAGGCCGGCTATGGCGCCGAGCATGTGGTTCGGTGTGGGGTGTGGCTCGATGATCCGCGCGATTTTGCTTCGTTTAACAAGGTGTTTCGCGAGTATTTTGGGGAGAATCCTCCGGCACGGGCGTGCGTTGTTTCTAGCATGGTGATTGACTGTAAAGTTGAGGTTGATTGCGTTGCTTATAAGGCGCCTGTCGGGAAGGCTTAAGGTTTTGGGTTTTTGCCTGTCGGAGTCTGGTCATGTCTGTCAGACAGCTGACTCTGAACAGTCCGCTGCGTGGTCGGATTGAATCGTAGTGCCAGGTAAAATGCAATTAGATGAATCCTATTTTCTAGAATATTTGCATTTAGCCTGAATAGTTGAAGGGTTTCGGCGCGGTTGCTTTTATACTTTTCCTCGCCATTGGCAACAACCGATGGTCAGGTTTGACAGCCTGCGCTTGAAACCGCACCCCCGCCCAGGCGGGGCGTGCGTCTGCTGCTGCACGTCTCTTTCCTATGGGCGGGCCGTGGCGGGGGAGCCGTAAGGCTCGCCGGTTTGTTTCAAGCCCGGTCTGTCAACCCCGTTACGTGCCCGCTCACCCCATCTGTTAGCGAGTGTCGGGCGATCCAGGGATGCAACCGGAAATCGCACCATGACCCAATCGGCTGAATACCAACACCTTGCGCGGCCCAAACCCGTCAGCGCCATCCACCATGAGCGCGTTGCGCGCTCCGCCTTTGAGTTTTGCGAAGGGCAGGTAGACAACCTCAAGAGGCTTGTCGAATTGTCGGCGACCATGCTTAGGTCTCCTGCCGTGACGTTCCAGGAACGACAAAGCCAGCATGTGCTGCTGGGACTGCTCGTTGATACGGCAGAGACTTATTTGAGGGAGGCGGAAGGATCACGCGAGATGTTCCGCATCATTGCTTTTGACGCGAGCGGGGTGCCGGATGCAACTGTCAGCGCTGAATCGGCGGCGCGGCTTCTTACGCCGGTGCGGAAGGCGAAAAGGGATTCCCGTGGGTCTCGTGGCGCAACTAAGGTCCAAGGCGTTTCCAGAGGCGAAACGCAGGACAGGGTGAACTAATGTGTCCGCTTTCGCATGCGCGCTTTAGTAACGATCGAGCTAGCTACAGCAAGAAGGAAGCCACTCGCCAAGCCACAGTGAAAGGCAAAAGTTAAAGCTCGCCCCCCGCATTCGTCACCGCATTCGGCCGTCGAAGGTGGCAGGGAGACGAGCAGGCCGAGCAAGCCGCCTGCGATAGCCCCGCTAACGAACATTGCGAGGGAGAGCATCGCTGTCTTCATGCAATTTCTCAAAATAGTATCTGCTTCGCATCTGCGAGATTGGAGAGCAGATTATCTGACCCGACACCGATGATCCACAACGGATTCCAGACCCTCGGAATGCCTACGTCAACCTTTAATGTGGTCTAGGTACAAGGCGTTAGCCGTTAGCCGTTCGCCGTTCCATAAGTCGATATGGTCGTCCGATGGGTCTTTCTCCTTGAGACAGCGACGCCAATAGCTTCCAAAGAAGATGATACCGGTCCTGCCCGTCTCTTTCTCCAGCGCGCAAACCGTGTGGCGTCATCGTGAGCCTTCATGTAGTCGTCATGCACCTTCATAGGTTACATGGCTATTGGCGACACGTTAGTGATACGTACTCCATATAAATCATGTATGGCGGAGGGGATCGACGTGGCGCTATTGATGTACGAAGAATCCCACCGCATTTGCAGATCTATCTCATATACGACGCCCGCAAAAAGAGGCAGCCTATGGGGAAGCGGTTTTTCCGATCCAGAGGAAACTGACGCATCAACTGTCACGGCGGAGTTCGACATCAAGGCAAACCGTGAAAGGTAAGTCTGCATCTGCAGCTAAAAAATGGAGATATATATGGCAATACCTTTGCATCTGTCGCTGAAGGATGCTGGCGGTGCTGATATCAGAGGTTCGAGCGCCGTAGCGGGACGGGAGGGAAGCATCGAGGTCCTGAGTCTGACGCATGGCATGTACACGCCTACCTGTGGGGCCACGGGGAAATTGATGGCCGGTCGCTTGCATCGGCCACTCACAATCGAGAAGGAAATCGATAAGGCATCGCCCGTTCTCTACAAAGCCGTCGCAGAGGGGACGCCGCTCTCTCAAGCAATCTTGCGTTGGTACCGCATTAACGAAGCAGGACGTGAAGAAGAATATTTCAATATGACGATGAAAAACGTCAGGGTCGTTTCCGTCGCTCCTAAGGTTCTCAACATCAAAGAACAAGAGTCGATGACAAGGAATCACTTTGAAATGGTCGAACTCCGTTACGAGCAAATTACGTGGACGTATCGCGACGGGAACCTGATGTTCAAAGACGAGTGGAACGAACGTTGGTAGGGGGATACGGGAATGCCTGTCAGGTGCACGTTTTCACTCAATAGTCGCGAAACATCGAGGCTCGCTTGCGAAGGCTTCGGCTCGGTCGTTGCCTATTCAGGACGCGGTAAAGGCCGCGATAACCCTTATGATGTTGCCGATAAGGATGTAGGGGCATTGCCGCCAGGAACCTACTATCTCGTCGACCGGCAGTCTGGCGGTCGCATTGGTTGGGTGCGCGATTTTGCCGCCGCTTACGTCGGAAGCACGGATCGAACAGAATGGTTCATGCTTTGGAATGCCAATGGTGGAGATACGACGATGATTGATGGCATCATGCGCGGTCAGTTTCGTTTACACCCTGAAGGGATAAGGCACGAAAGTGACGGATGCATCACACTCAAATTTCGTGACCAGTTCGAAGCGCTTCAGCGCTTCATTCGTTCGCACCCTGCCGACCTTCCTGTCCCAGGAAGCACGCTTAAGGCATATGGAACGGTAGAAGTGCGATGAGGCGGGCAGAACTGATTCTTTGGTGTCTCGCGTCCGTTGGCGTATGGTATTTCGCCAGTGTGCAACTTGCGCGCGTCCTTCCGACCGTATCGTTCGATGTGCCGCTATGGCTCGCAAACGTGGTCAGATATGGGTTTCATGTCGTGTACCACTACGACACACCCGACGCCGGAGATATGGACGATGGAGTAACGTTGTTTTTGGTGCTGGGAACGTTTGCCGTCGTGGGGCTGGTCGTTTCCTTGGCTAGCGCTTTTGTATGGCGTCGATTGAGCGCGCGCTGGTTCCTTGGTCGATGATTCGAAGCGTCAAACCGAGCGCGACGGTTGAATGCTTTTGGTCGTTAGCTAATACACGGATAACAAATCAAAGAGAGGCCAACGCCGCGCGAACAGCGACCTGCATTCAAGCCGCCGCAGGCAAAAAACCTTACTGCCGCGCCGTGCGCAAATTATCCGGCATGGGCAAATTAAAATTAGTCCGGAAGGGGTTGATATCAAGCCCACCACGCCGCGTGTAGCGAGCATAAACAGCCAGCTTCAGCGGCTTACAAACCTTGAGAACATCAACAAAAATCCGCTCAACGCACTGCTCATGAAACCCGGTGTGATTCCGGTAGGACACGATATACCGCAGCAAGCCAGCGTGATCGATCTGCGGCCCAACATAGTGAATCTGAACACTGCCCCAATCAGGCTGCCCAGTAACAGGACAATTCGACTTAAGCAGATTCGAGAACACGGTCTCCTCAACAGGAGACTCATCGAGTGCTGCCTTGAGCAACGAAGAATCCGGATGATAAACATCCGTATCCAGATCGAGCCGATCAAGAGAAGTCCCTTCAAACTCCTCAAGCCCCAGCTTGCCAAAGTCCATCGGCCCAGTCAGATGCACTGAAACACTAGCGCCGCAGGCACCAGAAACATCCCGCTTGATCGTATCGCGCACCGCCTCAAACGACTCAAACGAACTCTGCGCAAACGACCCCAAGTACAACTTGAACGACTTCGACTCGACGATATTCGGCGAATCCGCCGGCACATAGAAAGTCGCCACAGCAATCTGCGGCTTGCCACGCCCATTCAGCCAGGAAAGCTCATAAGCATTCCAGATATCCGTTCCAAAGAACGGCAACTGCGCCCCAATGCCAATCGCCTCGCGCGCGGCCTTGCGCGCGATCGGAAAGAGCAGCGTCGCGTCATACTGTTCGGTATATGCGGCAGGTTTGCCAAGCGGTGATTGTTCGGGTGTCATGATGCGTTCACGATGCCACTCAGCACGTGCCCCGTCGCCGTCACGACGCGGGCCGATTCGCAGTGGCCAATTTGATCGTCGAAGAAAAAGTCCGGCTCGAATTCGCGCAAAAATGCGCTCTTGTCGAGCCCACCGAGGAACATCGCTTCGTCGATTTCGATGTTCCACGCCATCAGCGTGCGGATCGCCCGTTCATGGGCCGGCGCCGAGCGCGCCGTCACCAGTGCCGTGCGGATGTGCATCGGCGCCACCTGGGTTGGCGCGGCTTCGTCCGCCAGCTTCTGCAGCCGGTGCAGCGCTTCAAGCAACGGCTTGAGCGGCCCATCGGCCAACGGCAGGTCCTTGTTGTGGATTTCATGGCCCACAAACGCCCGCAAGCCATCCTTCTGAAACACCCGCTCCGCTTCGTCCGAAAACAGCACGGCGTCGCCGTCGAAGGCAATGCGGATTTCATCCGGGTGCTTGCTCGCCATTTTCGCCGATTCCGGCAACACGCGTGCAGCCGGAAATCCGGCGGCCAGCGCGTCGCGTACGTCCTCCTGATTGGCGGACAGAAACAGCGAGGCATTCAACGGCTTCAAATAGCCAAACGGCGCACGTCCACGCGTAAAGACGCCGCGCTCGATCGCGAGCCCATGCTCGCGGCACGAGTGGAATGCCCGCAGCCCGCTGATCGGATCGCTGCGCGACAGGATCACCACTTCGACACGATGCGCTCCCGCGTTCAGCGCCAGCAGCTTGCGGATCAGCGGAAACGCCACGCCTGGCTTGGCGGGCACGCTTAGCCGTTCGCGCTGCAACGTTTCGTAGGCGTGCAGGTCGCCTTCCTCGTACACGCGGTTCTCTTCCTCGAAGTCGAACAGCGCGCGCGACGAAATCGCCACAACCAGTTTGTCCTGAAGCGTCATTGCCATCGGCAAGGTCCCGTCAGCCTATGCGAGGAACAGCCGGTACACCGGGTTCGTCGTCTCTTCCCAGTATGGATAGCCGAGCGTCGCCAGGAAGCGGTCGAACTCACTGTTCTCCGAAACAGGCACCTGGATGCCGACGAGGATCGAGCTGTAGTCCGCGCCCTGGTTCCGGTAATGGAACAGGCTGATATTCCAGTTCGGCGCCATCGACGACAGAAACTTCATCAGCGCGCCCGGCCGTTCCGGGAATTCGAAGCGGAACAGGCGCTCGTCATGCGCGAGCGGCGAACGGCCGCCCACCATGTAGCGGATGTGTTGCTTCGAGAGCTCGTCGCCGGTCAGATCGACTGTGGCAAAGCCGTGCGCTTCGAAAGCGCCTGCAATCTGCGCCGATTCGCTGCGGTTTCTGATCTGCACGCCCACGAAGATATGCGCGGAGTTCGCGTCCGCAATCCGGTAGTTGAACTCGGTTACGCTGCGCGTGCCCACCAGTTCGCAGAAGCGTTTGAAACTGCCGCGTTCTTCGGGGATTGTCACCGCGAACACCGCTTCGCGCGACTCACCGACTTCGGCGCGTTCGGCCACGAAACGCATCCGGTCGAAATTCATGTTTGCGCCGGAAGTGACCGCAATCAGCGTCTGATTCTCGATGCCTTCGCGCTCGGCATACTGTTTGGCCCCCGCCACAGCCAGCGAGCCCGCCGGCTCCAGCACGCTGCGGGTGTCCTGGAACACGTCCTTGATCGCTGCGCACAGGGCGTCGGTGTTCACGATCAGCACGTCGTCGAGATACTCGCGGCACAGCCGGAAGGTTTCCTCGCCCACCAGCTTCACGGCCGTCCCGTCGGAAAACAGGCCCACTTCGTTCAACGTGACCCGCTCGCCCGCCTTCAGGGACTGCGCCATCGCGCAGGAATCGTCGGTCTGCACGCCGATCACCTTGATCTCCGGGCGCACCGACTTGACGTAAGCGGCAACCCCGGCCGCCAGTCCGCCACCGCCGATCGGCACAAAGATCGCGTGAATCGGCCCTTGATGCTGGCTCAGGATCTCCATCGCCACCGTGCCCTGGCCGGCGATCACGTACGGATCGTCGAACGGATGCACGAAAGTCAGGCCGTGCTGTTCCTGCAGCTTGACGGCGTGCGCGTAAGCGTCGCTATACGATTCGCCCGCCTGCACGACCTCCACCGTCGGGCCGCCGTGTGCGCGCACGGCGTCGACCTTCACCTGCGGGGTCGTCACCGGCACCACGATGATCGCCTTCACGCCCATGCGCGCGGCCGAGAGCGCCACGCCCTGAGCATGATTCCCAGCCGAGGCCGTAATCACGCCGCGTTGCAGCGCTTCGACCGGAATATGCGCCATCTTGTTGTACGCGCCGCGCACCTTGAACGAGAACACCGGTTGGTTGTCTTCGCGCTTCAGGTAAACCGGATTGCGCAGCCGTGCCGACAGATTCGGCGCATGCTCGAGTTCGGTCTCGCGGGCGACGTCATAGACGCGCGCGGTCAGGGTTTTCTTCAGATAGTCGTGGGAAACCATGCGGGTGGCGCAGTGCGCTGTGTGAGACGGGAAAGGACAATGATAGCGCCAACGGCCCGCGCTCTGGACTCTACCGAATGGCCAAGGTCCCGGAAGGGTGGCCGCCCGACCGTCCGGTCGACGAATTTCGGACTCACCGGATGGAACATATTTCGGCGCTGGCCCCAACAAACGCCCGTTTTCAGGCGATTCGAGCGTCAACGCGTGCGTGGATCATGCGGTAGAATTCTATTTTGGAACAAGGATCGGAAGATGCACTGGCAGCCTCGGATCGCCCATTTGATGCCCGTCCCGCGTGAGGCTCGTCCCGCGGCGCAGAGGCACGTGTGTTGCGCACGATCGTGTAGCTGCATCTGAGCGCCGCGAAGCGGCCGGTGTGTGTCAGCCGCCGGCAGGTGCTTCGCCCAACTAGAAGATTTCCAGAATTGCGCCCCACGCGCACCGTCAGGCGGCGCCTCGTTAATCGTCGCTGAGTTGTCGATTAGCAAGCGCGCCCAACTGACTCACCGAGTCGTCCAAACATGAACGCACCTCAAGTATTCGATCCGCACGGAGCCGCCGCTGCGGTGGCCGCCGCCCCTGAAGCGCGTCTGCGCGAAATTCCCTATAACTACACCTCGTTTTCGGACCGTGAAATCGTTATCCGCCTGCTGGGCAACGATGCGTGGGACGCGCTGGCCGAATTGCGCGCCGAACGCCGCACAGGCCGCTCGGCGCGGATGCTGTACGAAGTGCTCGGCGACATTTGGGTGGTGCGCCGCAATCCTTACCTGCAAGACGACCTGCTCGACAACCCGAAGCGCCGCGCGCTGCTGATCGAAGCGCTGCACCACCGTCTGTCGGAGATCGAGAAGCGCCGTCGCGCCGACCTGACCGAGCACGGCGACGAAGCGGGTGTGGGCCGCGCCGCACGCGTCGAAACGCTAGTGGTGGCGGCGCGCCGTGCCGTGGACGACTTCGCCAACGAGTTCGACAAGACCTCTGAGTTGCGCCGCCGTGCCACCAAGGTGCTGGGCCGCGTGACGCAGAAAGACAACATCAAGTTCGACGGCCTTTCACGCGTCTCTCATGTGACCGACGCCACCGACTGGCGCGTCGAGTATCCGTTCGTCGTCCTGACGCCGGACAGCGAAGCCGAGATCGCCGGCATGATCAAGGCGTGCTTCGAGCTGGGTCTAACGGTGATCCCGCGTGGGGGCGGCACGGGCTACACGGGCGGCGCAGTGCCGCTCACGCCGTTCTCGGCCGTCATCAACACCGAAAAGCTCGAACAGCTCGGCGCAGTCGAACTGACCGAGCTGCCGGGCGTGCCGCGCAAGGTCGCGACCATTTTTTCGGGAGCGGGCGTCGTCACCCGCCGTGTGACTGAAGCCGCTGAACAGGCCGGCTACGTGTTCGCCGTCGATCCGACCTCGCTCGACGCCTCTTGCATCGGCGGTAACGTCGCCATGAACGCCGGCGGCAAGAAGGCCGTGCTGTGGGGTACCGCGCTCGACAATCTCGCCTGGTGGCGCATGGTTGACCCGGAGGGTAACTGGCTCGAAGTCACGCGTCTCGAGCACAACATGGGCAAGATCCATGACATCGCCGTGGCGCGTTTCGAACTGAAGTGGTTCGACGGCGAATATGCGCCGGGCGAAAAGCTGCTGCGCACCGAGTCGCTCGACATCGAAGGCCGTGTGTTCCGTAAGGAAGGGCTCGGCAAGGACGTCACGGATAAATTCCTCGCCGGCCTGCCGGGCATCCAGAAGGAAGGCTGCGACGGCCTGATCACGTCGGCGCGCTGGGTGCTGCACAAAATGCCCGCGCATACGCGCACTGTCTGCCTCGAATTCTTCGGCCAGGCGCGCGATGCGATTCCGAGCATCGTCGAAATCAAGGACTACCTGTTCGAAACGTCGCGGCAGGGCGGGGCCATTCTCGCGGGCCTCGAGCATCTGGACGAACGCTATCTGCGTGCCGTCGGCTATGCGACCAAGTCCAAGCGCAACGCGTTTCCGAAGATGGTGCTGATCGGCGACATCGTCGGCGACGATGCGGATGCGGTGGCGCAAGCCACGTCGGAAGTGGTGCGCATGGCCAACGGCAAGAGCGGCGAAGGCTTCGTCGCGGTGAATGCCGAAGCGCGCAAGCGCTTCTGGCTGGACCGCAGCCGAACGGCCGCGATCGCGAAGCACACCAACGCGTTCAAGATCAATGAAGACGTGGTGATTCCGCTCAACCGCATGGGCGAGTACACCGACGGTATCGAGCGCATCAACATCGAGCTGTCGATCAAAAACAAGCTGCAGCTGCTCGACGCGCTCGAAGCGTTCTTCAAGGCCGGCAAGCTGCCGCTCGGCAAGAGCGACGACGCCAACGAGATTCCGAGCGCCGAACTGCTCGAAGACCGTGTGCAGCAAGCGTTCGAGTTGCTCAAGCAAGTGCGTACCCGCTGGGAATTCCTGCGCGACAAGCTCGATTTGTCGCTGCGCGAGGCCCAGCATTACCTGGTCGGACTCGGCTACGAAGCGCTTGCAGAGAAGTTTGCTGATCGCGCCGACGCGCAGCCTGGCGTCACGGTGTTCCATGTCACGCAGGACCGTACGATTCGCGTGTCGTGGAAGCAGGAAGTTCGCGCCGAACTGCGCCAGATCTTCAACGGCGGCGAATTCAAGCCGATCCTCGAAGAAGCGCAGGCCATCCACAAGCAGGTGCTGCGCGGCCGCGTGTTCGTCGCGCTGCACATGCACGCGGGCGACGGCAATGTTCATACGAACATCCCCGTCAATTCCGACAACTACGAGATGCTGCAGGACGCCCACACGGCCGTCGCACGCATCATGAAGCTGGCGCGTTCGCTCGACGGCGTGATTTCGGGTGAGCACGGCATCGGCATTACCAAGCTCGAATTCCTGACGGAAGACGAGATTGGCGAATTCCGCAAGTACAAGCAGCGCGTCGATCCGCATGGCCGCTTCAATGCGGGCAAGCTGCTCGAGGGCGCCGACCTGCGCAACGCCTACACGCCGAGCTTCGGGCTGATGGGCTATGAATCGCTGATCATGCAGCAGTCGGATATCGGTGCGATTTCCGAATCGATCAAGGACTGCTTGCGTTGCGGCAAGTGCAAGCCGGTGTGCGCGACTCACGTTCCGCGCGCCAATCTGCTGTACAGCCCGCGCAACAAGATTCTCGCCACCTCGCTACTGGTCGAGGCGTTCCTTTACGAAGAGCAGACACGCCGTGGTGTGTCGATCAAGCACTGGGACGAGTTCAACGACGTCGCCGACCACTGCACGGTCTGTCACAAGTGCGTGACGCCGTGCCCGGTGAAGATCGACTTCGGCGATGTCACGATGAACATGCGCAATCTGCTGCGCAAGATGGGCAAGAAGAAGTTCAATGCGGGCAACGCGGCCGGGATGTTCTTCCTCAATGCCACCAATCCGCAGACCATTAACCTCGCGCGCACTGCGATGATGGGCGTCGGCTACAAGGCGCAGCGGCTTGGCAACGAGGTGCTGAAGAAGTTCGCGAAGAAACAGACGGCACACCCGCCCGCTACGGTCGGCAAGCCGAAGGTGGTGGAGCAGGTGATCCACTTTATGAACAAGAAGATGCCGGGCAATCTGCCGAAGAAGACGGCGCGCGCGTTGCTGGACATCGAAGACAACAAGATCGTTCCGATCATCCGCAATCCGAAGACCACCACGATCGATACGGAAGCGGTGTTCTACTTCCCCGGCTGCGGCTCCGAGCGTCTGTTCTCGCAGGTGGGTCTGGCGACCCAGGCCATGCTGTGGGAGGCGGGCGTGCAAACCGTGCTGCCGCCGGGATATCTGTGCTGCGGCTATCCGCAGCGCGGCTCGGGCCAGTTCGACAAGGCCGAGAAGATCGTCACGGATAACCGCGTGCTGTTCCACCGCGTCGCCAACACGCTTAACTACCTCGACATCAAAACGGTAGTGGTGTCGTGCGGCACGTGCTACGACCAGCTCGCCGGTTACGAATTCGAAAAGATTTTCCCGGGCTGCCGGATCATCGACATTCACGAGTTCCTGCTCGAGAAAGGCATGAAGCTCAACGGCGTCAATGGCATGCGCTACATGTATCACGACCCGTGCCACACGCCGATCAAGACGATGGACCCGATCAAGCTCGTCAACCAGTTGATGGGCTCGGAGAAGGACGGCTACAAGATCGAGAAGAACGATCGTTGCTGTGGTGAATCCGGCACACTCGCGGTGACGCGTCCGGACATTTCTACCCAAGTCCGTTTCCGCAAGGAAGAGGAGATCCGCAAGGGTGCGGCGAAGCTGCGCGGTATCCCGTTGGTGGCCGAAGCAGGCGCCAATGCCATCAATCCGGCCAATGCTTCGGCAGGTGCTGCGGGTGCCCCGGATGGCTCGGTGCTCAAGGCTGGCGACGGTCCCACGCCTACCGGCGCCACCGACGTGAAGATCCTGACGAGCTGCCCGTCCTGCCTGCAAGGGCTGTCGCGCTACAACGAGGACGCGAACATCGAGGCGGACTATATCGTCGTCGAAATGGCCCGTCACGTGCTGGGTGAAGACTGGATGGCGGACTACGTTCAACGTGCGAACAATGGCGGAATCGAGCGCGTGCTGGTTTAATGGCACGACCGACGATTTCAGCTTGAGGACGACGATGGACTGTGTATTTTGCCGTGAAGATGGCGGTGACGTGCTGTGGCAGGACGATACGCTGCGTGTCGTCCTCGCTGATGAACACGATTACCCGGGCTTCTGCCGGGTGATCTGGAACAGGCACGTTGCCGAGTTCTCGGATCTCGCCGAAGCCGACCGCGACCGCGTGATGCGCGCGGTGAACGCCGTCGAGCGCGCCATGCGGCGCATCCTGCAACCAGTCAAGGTGAACCTGGCTAGCCTCGGCAACCAGGTACCGCACGTGCACTGGCATGTGATTCCGCGTTTCTCGAACGACGCCCATTTCCCGCTGCCGATCTGGGCGCCGCGCCAGCGCACGGTGTCGGAGGCCCTGCTGTCGCAGCGTCGCGCGCAGGCTACCTTGCTGCGCGACGCGGTGCGGCACGAAATCGAACAAGCTCTGGCCTGAGGTCAATATATGAGTGGACTGACTCCCGACACGCCGGTGCCGACCGGCGTGGTGGTGCACGCCAAATCGCACGTGCTCGAACTGCAGTACGCGAATGGCGAATCTTTCCGTGTGCCGTTCGAACTGCTGCGCGTGTATTCGCCGTCCGCGGAAGTGCGCGGCCATGGGCCTGGGCAGGAGACGCTGCAGACCGGCAAGCGCGACGTCACGATCACCTCAATCGAGGGCGTGGGCAACTACGCGCTCCAGCCGACCTTCTCGGACGGCCATTCCACCGGACTTTATTCGTGGGACCTGCTGTACGACATTGCCATCCGCCAGGATGAACTCTGGCGCGAATATCTCGACAAACTTGCAGCGGCTGGAGTCGACCGCGACGCCCCAATGCTTGCATCCGGCGCACCGCACGGACATTGTCACTGATACGATTCGGCCTACTGCCGCGATGATGCGGCGCAACAATTCAGAATACGCGAAAGGACGAACGCGATGAGCAAAACCCACTTCGGCTTTCAGACAGTCGACGAACAGGAAAAAGCGCAGAAGGTGGCGGGCGTGTTCCACTCGGTTGCCGCCAACTACGACCTGATGAACGACCTGATG
Source organism: Paraburkholderia sp. EB58 (assembly GCF_050436665.1). Taxonomy (NCBI): domain Bacteria; kingdom Pseudomonadati; phylum Pseudomonadota; class Betaproteobacteria; order Burkholderiales; family Burkholderiaceae; genus Paraburkholderia; species Paraburkholderia sp. EB58. The sequence goes on from NZ_JBNDMQ010000006.1 coordinate 62,760, forward strand.
TCGGGCGGGTTGCACCGGGCGTGGAAGATCTTCACGATCGCCCAGGCGAACGTGCGGCCGGGCTACAAGGTGCTGGATATCGCTGGCGGCACGGGCGATCTGTCCAAGGAATTCGCCAAAAAGGCGGGCTCGACCGGCGAGGTCTGGCATACGGATATCAACGAATCGATGCTGCGCGTGGGCCGCGACCGTCTGCTCGACAAGGGCATCGTCACGCCGGCCCTCTTGTGCGACGCAGAAAAAATTCCTTTTCCGGACAACTACTTCGACGTGGTGACCGTGGCTTTCGGGCTGCGCAACATGACCCACAAAGATGTCGCGCTGGCGGAAATGCGCCGCGTGCTGAAACCGGGCGGGCGCCTGCTGGTGCTGGAATTCTCCAAAGTGTGGGACCCGCTTAAAAAAGTCTACGATGTATATTCGTTCAAGGTGCTGCCGTGGCTCGGCGACCGCTTCGCGAAAGACGCTGAGAGCTACCGATACCTCGCGGAATCGATCCGGATGCACCCGGACCAGGAAACTTTAAAAACAATGATGGAACAAGCCGGCCTCGACGGCGTCAAATATTACAATCTGTCAGCTGGTGTGGTAGCTTTGCATGTGGGGACCAAATACTAGGGTTCCTAACCCATCGTTTTTAAAGGAATATTTCATCATGTCCGATTCGCAGTTGTTATCTTCCCGTAAAGTTTCGAGGTCGTTGGCGAGGAGAATCGGACTGGCAGCGATGGTCGGTCTGATCGCGTTTGCCACCGTTGCATCGCTGGACGCCGAGGCAAGGCGCATGGGCGGCGGCCGCAGCATCGGCCGCCAGCAGTCCAGCACCATGCAGCGGCAAACCACGCCGCCGGCGCAACCTGCTCAATCTCCGCAGCAATCGGCTCAGGCCGCCCAGGCGCAGCGCGCGCAACCTGCGCCGACGCCGGCCGCCGCGCCTAACCGCTCGCGTTGGCTCGGGCCGATCGCGGGTCTGGCCGCAGGTCTGGGTATCGCCGCGCTGCTTTCGCACTTCGGCATGGGTGAAGCATTTGCCGGTGCCATGGCCAACATGCTCGTGATTGCTGCCATCGCAATGCTGGCGATCTGGCTGATCCGCCGCTTCATGGGCCGCAAGCGCGACGCCGCTACGCCGGCTTATGCGGGCAGCGCACCGAGCCTGAACGCCGGGCGCGATCATTACTCGCAGGAGCCCAGCTTCACGCCAGCGTCGTCCGGTCCAGGTTCGTACCTTGAACCGCAAGGCAACGGCGCGCCGGCTGCGCCTGTGATGCAAGCGGCTCCGGTCGTGCCCGCCGGCTTCGATTCAGATGCTTTTGTGCGTAACGCGAAGGTGTACTTCGTGCGCCTGCAGGCCGCCTGGGACGTGGGCAACATCGCGGACATCCGCGAGTTCACGACGCCGGAGATGTTCGCCGAAGTGAAGGTCGACCTCGACTCGCGCGGCGCGGAATCCAATCTGACCGATGTGGTGCAGTTGAACGCGGAGTTGCTGGGCGTCGAAGACCACGGCAGCGAGTATGTCGCCAGCGTGCGCTTCTCCGGCCTGATGCGCGAGAGCTCGGGCGCGCCGGCCGCGCCGTTCGTGGAAATCTGGAATCTGTGTAAGTCGACACGCGCCGGTGAAGGCTGGTTGCTCGCCGGCATTCAGCAGGTCGGCGCGTCCACGTCTGCGCATTAACGTCACGCCTTGCTCATTGGCCGTTCGGCCGAGCAAGCCGGAAAGCGAACGGACGTTACAATAGGAACCCGCGCGGGCACATCGCCCGCGCGGGTTTTTTCTTGCCACTTTCAATGACCCTCGCCGCCAAGCCCTTCGCTGCTGCCGTCAATCATCTGCTCGCCCGCGAATCGTGGGCACGTGAGCGCCTCGTCCCCTACGCCGGCAAGACTGCCCGGCTATCCTGTCCGCCTGTCGTTCTGATCCTGCTGGTTCAGCCGGACGGCTATCTGGCCGCGGTCGATGAAACGCAAACGCATCAGTTCGACGTCACTGTCTCCGTGCCGTCCGAGGCGCTGCCGGCCTTCGTACAGGGCGGTCAAGCGGCGGTGATGAAGCACGTGAAGATCGAGGGCGACGCGGAGTTCGCCACGGCGATCGCCAAACTGGCCGAGCATTTGCGCTGGGAGCCGGAGGAAGACCTGGCGCGGCTGATCGGCGATGGTCCGGCCTGGCGGGTGGCCACCGTTGCGCGGTCGGTCGGCGAGCATGCGCGCCGCACCGGGCGCAATCTGCTCGACTCGGTCGCTGAGTATCTGCTCGATGAAAATCCGCAACTGGTGCGCCGCGCCGCGCTCGACGAGTTCAACGCCGAACTCGCCCGGGCCCGCGATGCGCTGGCGCGCGTCGAAAAGCGCCTCGAGCGCCTTGAACGGAAGGTCGAAGCCCGCGGCGCCAATGCGCCGGGCGGCGCCGCCACGTCGCGCGGCACGCGCTAGTCACCGGGCTCAACCATGCGTTTTCTGCGTTTCCTCAAGATTTTCTTCACAGTCATCCGCTTCGGTCTCGATGAGATGATGCTGGGCCGCATCAACGACCGTCGCGTGCGGTTGTTGCTGCGTATCACCACCATTGGCCGCAAGTTCGATCAGCCGCCGGGTGTGCGGCTGCGCCTCGCGCTCGAGAGCCTTGGGCCGATCTTCGTGAAGTTTGGCCAGGTGCTGTCTACCCGGCGTGATCTGCTGCCCGTCGATATCGCCAACGAGCTCGCCAAGCTGCAGGACCAGGTGCCGCCGTTCCCTTCGGACGTGGCGATCGGCCTCGTCGAAAAGTCGCTAGGTGCGCCGGTCGACGTGCTGTTCGACGATTTCGAACGGGTGCCGGTGGCGAGCGCGTCGATCGCGCAGGTGCACTTTGCGAAGGTGAAGGCCGGCCAGCATGCGGGCAAGGCCGTCGCGGTGAAGGTGCTGCGCCCGAACATGTTGCCCGTGATCGACTCCGACCTCGCACTGCTGCGCGACATCGCGGTCTGGGCCGAACGTCTGTGGGCCGACGGCAAGCGTCTGAAGCCACGCGAGGTGGTCGCAGAATTCGACAAGTACCTGCACGATGAACTCGACCTGATGCGCGAAGCGGCCAACGGTAGCCAGTTGCGCCGCAACTTCGCGGGCCTCGATCTGCTGCTCGTGCCCGAGATGTATTGGGAGTTCTGCACGCCCACCGTGCTGGTGATGGAGCGCATGGTCGGCGTGCCGATCAGCCAGGTGGAGACGCTGCGCGCCGCGGGTGTGGACATTCCGAAGCTGGCCCGCGAAGGCGTCGAAATCTTCTTCACCCAGGTGTTCCGCGACGGCTTTTTCCACGCCGACATGCACCCGGGCAACATTCAGGTGAGTCTCGATCCGGCGCACTTCGGGCGCTATATCGCCCTTGACTTCGGCATCATCGGCGCGCTGTCGGACTTTGATAAAAACTACCTCGCGCAGAACTTCCTCGCGTTCTTCAAGCGCGACTACCATCGGGTCGCCACGCTGCACCTGGAGTCGGGCTGGGTGCCGCACACCACGCGCGTCGAAGAACTGGAGAGCGCGATTCGTGCCGTCTGCGAGCCGTACTTCGATCGCGCGCTGAAGGACATTTCGCTGGGCCAGGTGCTGATGCGCCTGTTCTCCACCTCGCGCCGCTTCAATGTGGAGATCCAGCCGCAACTCGTGTTGCTGCAGAAGACCATGCTGAACGTCGAAGGGCTGGGGCGTTCGCTCGATCCCGAACTCGACCTCTGGAAGACCGCCAAGCCTTACCTCGAACGCTGGATGAACGAACAGATCGGCCTGCGCGGCTGGTATGAGCGGCTCAAGATCGAGGCGCCGCAGTGGAGCAAAACGCTGCCGCAATTGCCGCGCCTGATCCATCACGTGCTGGCGGAGCGTCACGACAACTCGCGCGGTACGAGCGACGACATGGTTCGCCAGATCCTGCTCGAGCAGAAGCGGACCAACCGGCTGCTGCAGGGCTTGCTGCTGTTCGGGATCGCGGTGGGGATCGGAGCAGTGGTGGCGCGTGCGTGGCTGGCGCTGGCATATGGTGGATAGGATGCAACCGAGCGACCCTTTAAACCCCGCAGCAGCCGACTTCGCCACGCGCGACCCGAATTCTCCGGCCTTTTGGGACGAACGCTTTGAGCGCGGTTTCATCCCATGGGATCACGCGGGAGTGCCTGCGGCGTTTGAAGCCTTCGCCGCGCGGCATACCGATGCGGCAGTGGTGATCCCCGGTTGCGGCAGCGCTTGGGAGGCCCTATGGCTGGCCCGTCAGGGACGCCGGGTGCAGGCGATCGATTTCTCCCCAGCGGCAGTCGCAGCGGCGCGAGCGCAGTTAGGGTCACACGCGGAGGTAGTCGAGCAGGCGGATTTTTTCACTTGGCAGCCACCCTTCACGCCGGACTGGGTGTACGAGCGCGCGTTTCTGTGTGCATTGCCAAGGGAGCGCCGCGCGGACTATGCACAGCGCATGGCTGAGCTTCTGCCACAGGGCGCGCTGCTCGCCGGCTTCTTTTTCCTCGGCGCCACCCCGAAGGGGCCGCCGTTCGGAATCGAACGCGCCGAGCTCGACGTCTTGTTGACACCGTACTTCGATTTGATCGAAGACGAGCCGGTAAGCGATTCGATCCCAGTGTTCGCCGGTCGCGAACGCTGGCTGACCTGGCGCCGCCGGGCCGAGCCCGGGACTTGATCCCGCGGGGAGCGCCCCCACCTAAGAAAACGGTGCCTGCGTCGGCCGCTCGCCCCCAAAATCCGGGGGTGGCTATTGTTTGCGGCTATAATTCAAGGCTTTGCAAGCGTTTATCAGATTACTGTAGGGAAAAGATCATGCCGATCTACGCTTATCGCTGCGAGTCATGCGGCTTCGGGAAGGACGTGCTTCAGAAGATGAGCGACGCGCCGTTGACGAACTGTCCTGAGTGCGGAAAAGACAGCTTTCGCAAGCAGGTGACTGCGGCCGGGTTCCAGTTGAAGGGTTCGGGCTGGTATGTGACCGATTTCCGGGGCGGCAATAGCGCAAAGAGCGCAGCGGCCCCGAACGGCGGCACTGAGGCAGCACCGGCCAAGACCGAAGGCGGTAGCGCTGCAACCGGTGCGTCGGACAGCGCGGCCACGAGTTCCACGAGCACGGCCGCAGCGCCGGCGGCGCCGGCAGCGGCACCCGCCACCAACAGCGGCTCCGGCAACGCCTAGCTAGCGTCGCCGTCTTTCGAGGCGGCACACTCGCCGCGCCTGGCTTAGCCGGGGTGGCTTTCAGGCGATACACATGACGACGAAAAAAGCGACGCTCAAATCGGTGTTTCTGACTGGCCTGCTGGTGCTGGTGCCGTTGGCCATCACCTTGTGGGTGCTCGGTCTGATTATCGGCACGATGGATCAGACGCTGCTGCTGCTGCCGGAGTCCTGGCAGCCGGAGCGGGCGCTCGGCTTCCGGCTGCCCGGCCTCGGCGCGGTGCTGACGCTGGCGTTCATCTTCATCGTCGGGCTGTTGACGCAAAACTTCATCGGGCAGAAGCTCGTGAAGTGGTGGGAACTGCTCGTTGGCCATATCCCAGTCGTGGGGCCGATCTACACGAGCGTCAAGCAGGTGTCGGATACGTTGCTCTCGAGCAGCGGCAATGCGTTTCGCAAGGCACTCCTGATCGAGTATCCGCGCAAGGGGTCCTATACGATTGCGTTTTTGACCGGGATCCCGGGCGGCGACGTGGTCAACCACCTGAGGGAAGATCACGTCAGCGTGTACGTGCCGACTACGCCGAACCCGACGTCCGGCTTCTTCCTGATGGTGCCTAAGAGCGAAGTGATCGAACTCGACATGACAGTCGACGCTGCGCTCAAGTACATTGTCTCGATGGGCGTGGTGGCGCCGTCCGCGCCTCCGGCGCAGGTGCGCCGCACCACCATCGAGCCTCCGATGTAATGCCGGCACGCATTGTTTCAGTTTCATGAGCAGCGCGCCGTTCAACTAATGCAAAACGAAAGACAAACATCATGTCGATGCGATCTGAATACTGCGGTCTGGTGACCGAACACCTGTTGGGCCAAACCGTGTCGCTGTGCGGCTGGGTGAGCCGTCGCCGTGACCATGGCGGCGTTATCTTCATCGACCTGCGCGACCGTGAAGGCCTCGTTCAGGTCGTGTGCGACCCGGATCGCGCGGAGATGTTCAAGACTGCCGAAGGCGTGCGCAACGAGTTTTGCGTGCAGATCAAGGGTGTCGTGCGCAACCGTCCGGAAGGCACGACCAATGCCGGTCTGAAGAGCGGCAAGATCGAAGTGCTGTGCCATGAGCTGACCGTGCTCAATGCGTCGGTCACGCCGCCGTTCCAGCTCGACGACGACAACCTCTCCGAAACCACGCGTCTCACGCATCGCGTGCTGGACCTGCGTCGTCCGCAGATGCAGCACAACCTGCGCCTGCGTTATCGCGTCGCGATCGAAGTGCGCAAGTACCTCGACGCGCAAGGCTTCATCGACATCGAAACGCCGATGCTCACGAAGAGCACGCCGGAAGGCGCGCGCGACTACCTCGTGCCGTCGCGTACCAACGCCGGCCAATTCTTCGCGCTGCCGCAGTCGCCGCAGCTCTTCAAGCAGTTGCTGATGGTCGCCAACTTCGACCGCTACTACCAGATCGTTAAGTGCTTCCGCGACGAAGACCTGCGCGCTGACCGTCAGCCGGAATTCACGCAGATCGACTGCGAAACCTCGTTCCTTTCGGAGCAGGAAATTCGCGACCTGTTCGAAGCGATGATCCGTCACGTGTTCAAGGTGACGATCGGCGTCGAACTGGACGAAAAATTCACGGTGATGCAGTACTCGGAAGCGATGCGCCGTTTCGGTTCGGACAAGCCGGACCTGCGCGTGAAGCTCGAATTCACCGACCTGACCGACGCGGTCAAGGACGTCGACTTCAAGGTGTTCAGCACGCCGGCCAACACCAAGGACGGCCGCGTTGCGGCGCTGCGCGTGCCGAAGGGTAGCGAGCTTTCGCGTGGCGACATCGACAGCTATACGGAATTCGTGCGCATCTATGGCGCGAAGGGTCTCGCCTGGATCAAGGTCAACGAAGTCGCGAAGGGCCGTGACGGTCTGCAAAGCCCGATCGTCAAGAACCTGCACGACGAAGCCGTCAAGGCCATCATCGAGCGCACCGGCGCGCAAGACGGCGACATCATTTTCTTCGCGGCGGATCGTGCGAAGGTCGTCAACGACAGCCTCGGCGCCCTGCGTCTGAAGATCGGTCACTCGGAATTCGGCAAGGCCAACGGCCTCGTCGAGACCGGCTGGAAGCCGCTGTGGGTGGTGGACTTTCCGATGTTCGAATACGACGAAGAAGAAAACCGCTATGTTGCCGCGCATCACCCGTTCACGAGCCCGAAGGACGAGCACCTCGAGTATCTGGAAACGGATCCGGGCCGCTGCTTGGCCAAGGCATACGACATGGTGCTGAACGGCTGGGAAATCGGCGGCGGTTCAGTGCGTATTCACCGTGAAGAAGTGCAGAGCAAGGTGTTCCGCGCGCTCAAGATCAATGCGGAAGAAGCACGCGCCAAGTTCGGCTTCCTGCTCGACGCGCTGCAATACGGCGCGCCGCCGCACGGCGGTATCGCCTTCGGTCTCGACCGCATCATCACGATGATGGCCGGCGCCGATTCGATCCGCGACGTGATCGCGTTCCCGAAGACGCAGCGTGCGCAGGATCTGCTCACGCAGGCGCCGAGCGAAGTGGACGAGCGCCAGTTGCGCGAGTTGCACATCCGTCTGCGTCAACCGGAAGCGAAGGCATAAGGCTGCAGGCTGCTTCAGCGGGTCATTTGGCGGCTCATTTAGCAACTCAATGAGCCGCAATCAAGCAAACGAAAAAGGCGCGTCATGCGCCTTTTTCGTTTTTTGCGTTACAGTCGAAGCAACACGCCAAGCAATACTCGAAGCCATACCGTCGACCGACATGTACCGCGCGCAGCGCGCGCCTAGTCTTATCGCCATGCCGAAACCGCCGAAGATTCCCGAATCCGTTCTTGTTGTGATCCATACGCCGGGGCTCGATGTGCTGCTCATCGAACGGGCCGACCGCGCGGGCTTCTGGCAGTCGGTGACCGGCTCGAAAGATACGCTCGACGAGCCGCTTGCCGAGACCGCCGCACGCGAAGTGGCCGAGGAGACCGGTATCGTGATCGGCAGGCCCGCCGTGCCGCGTGAGGCGCTGTTCGACTGGCAGTATCAGATCGAGTATGAGATCTATCCGGTCTGGCGGCATCGCTATGCCGAGGGCGTCACGCACAACACCGAGCACTGGTTCAGCCTCGAGGTGCCGGAACGCTGCGAGGTGACGCTCGCGCCGCTCGAGCATACGGCACACCTCTGGCTGCCCTATGAAGAGGCCGCCGAGCGCTGCTTTTCATCGTCGAACGCTGACGCGATCCTGCAGTTGCCGCAGCGCCTGAAGGGGCGGTTCCGATGACGGGCGGTGGTCCGCGGCATTTCGAGCGACTTCGGCAGACGCTGTTCGGTCGTCGTTATTGGTCGAAATACCGCTTCACCGCCGGTAACGAAGTCCAACTGTTTCTTTCAGGCGAGGCTTTTTTTACTTCGCTGATCGAGCGCGTCGACGCGGCCGAGAAGGACGTCGTTCTCGAAACGTATATCTTCTGCAATGACAGCGCGGGCCAGGCCGTGAGCGCCGCGTTGCTGCGCGCGGCCGACCGGGGCGTGCGCGTGCGCGTGATTACCGATGGCACCGGCACCGCGCGTCTGCCGCTTTTCAACGACTGGCCAGCACGCGGCGTCGAGCATCGGATCTACAACCCGCATATATTCGGCCGCTTCGGCTTTTCGCGCACGCATCGCAAGCTGGCGGTGGTCGACGACAAGGTGGCCTGGTGCGGCGGCATCAATATCGTCGACGACTATGAAAACGACGGTGTGCGTCTGCCGTATCGTCGCTGGGATTTCGCGGTCGAATTGCGGGGGCCAGTGGTCGCCGATGTGCGCGAGGCGTTTGAGACGCAATGGCATCGGATTCGCTTCGGCCACCGGCCGGTCGAGTCGCTGCAGCCCGATTTCGCGCTCAAGGACGATACGAGCCCCGGCGCGCCGAGCCACGGCCGCAACCGCAGCGCCGATCTGCGGGGCGCGGGCGAGCCGGTGGTGGCCTTCGTCGCGCGTGACAACCTGATCAACCGCCGCGCCATCGAGAAGGCCTATCTCACCGCGATTGGTCAGGCGCGCTCGGAGGTGCTGCTCGCCAATCCTTATTTCATGCCGGGCCGCAAGCTGCGCCGGGCGCTGACGTATGCGGCGCGGCGCGGGGTGGACGTGAAGCTCATCATTGGCCGCAAGGAGTTCGCGGCGCTCGATTACGCCGTGCCGTTCCTGTACCGCTCGTTGCTGAAGGCCGGCGTGAAGATCGCCGAATATGAAAAGACCATGTTGCACGGCAAGGTTGCCGTGGTCGATTCGAACTGGGGGACGGTAGGCTCGTCGAACCTCGATGCATTGAGCCTGATGCTCAACAACGAGGCCAACGTCGTGCTGGTGCAGGACCCGCAGATCGGCGCGTTACGCGAGGCGATCCTCAAGGCGTTCGACGAGTCGCTGCGGATCGATCTCGCCCACTACGAGGCGCGTCCGGCGGGCGAGCGCGTGTTGAACTGGCTGGCCTATAACACCTACCGCGTCGTGATGAAGCTGCTGACGGTGGGCGGATACGACTAGTCCGGCACGAGCCACGAGCCACGAGTCACGAGCCATAAGTCACGAGCCACGAGTCATAAGTCACGAGCCGAGGTCACCGTCACAAACCGCCATCACCCGCAAAAATCCGCCCAGGGCAAACCCGCCTGCCGGTCGCATCTCGCGCGGCCAGTTGAGCCCAGTCACTACGACAAGGCAAACGCCTCTAAAAAATCTCCCTCGTCCGATTGACGTATGACGCAAAATTGATGCTCCGGTTAGAAACCGGTTTCTAATAAAGTCCTTGTTTCGCGGACGGCAGCACTCAATAATAGTACGGCCGTTCGATTTTTCTTTCGGTCACATAAGAACGGTAAAACAGCTATGCGAAAAGGCGAACAAACGCGAGCCGCGATTCTCGAAGCAGCACTCGATCTGGCAAGCCGCGACGGACTAGAAGGTCTGACGATTGGGCTGCTGGCCGAGCGCATGCAGATGAGCAAGAGCGGCGTGTTTGCGCACTTCGGGTCGCGCGAAGACTTGCAGGTTGAAGTGGTGCGCGAATATCACCGTCGTTTCGAAGACGAGGTGTTTTTCCCGAGTCTGCGCGAGCCGCGCGGCCTGCCGCGTTTGCGCGCGATGATCTCCCGCTGGATTGAGAAGCGCATCCAGGAAGTCACAACCGGATGCATCTACATCAGCGGTGCGGTCGAGTACGACGATCGTGCGGACAGCCAGGTGCGCGAGCAACTGGTGTCGAGCGTGACGACATGGCGTGCTGCGCTCACCCGGGCCATTTCGCAGGCAATGGAAGAAGGGCATCTGCGTGCGGACACCAACCCGCAACTGATGCTGTTCGAACTGTACAGCTTCACGCTCGGCCTGCATCACGACGCACGCTTCCTGCACTTGCCGGACGCCGTGCCTCTCACGTGGGCCGCGCTCGAAAAACTGATTGTTTCGTATCAGAGCGAAAGCCGTTAGCAGGGCGGCCGGGTCCGGTGGACCCAGCGGCGCTAAATAGTCCGAACAAAGGACCAAAGCTGACGGCCTGGCTTCTTGTCAAACTTTGGAGAGAGAGTCATGGGACAGTACGCCGCGCCACTGCGCGACATGCAATTCGTGTTGCACGAGCTGCTTAACGTCGAAGGCGAAATCAAGCAGATGCCGAAGCACGCGGATCTCGATGCCGACACGATCAATGCGGTGCTGGAAGAGGCCGGCAAGTTCTGCTCCGAAGTGCTGTTCCCGCTGAATCAGAGCGGCGACCAGGAAGGCTGCACGTACGTCGGCGACGGCGTCGTGACCACGCCCAAGGGCTTCAAGGAAGCGTACAAGCAATACGTTGAAGCCGGCTGGCCGGCGCTTGGCTGCGATCCGGAATACGGCGGCCAGGGCCTGCCTGCGTTCGTCAACAACGCTTTGTACGAAATGCTTAATTCGGCCAACCAGGCGTGGACGATGTATCCGGGCTTGTCGCACGGCGCGTACGAATGCCTGCACGCGCATGGCACGCCGGAACTGCAGAAGCTCTATTTGCCGAAGCTCGTCTCGGGCGTCTGGACCGGCACGATGTGTCTGACCGAGCCGCACTGCGGCACGGACCTCGGCATCCTGCGCACCAAGGCCGAGCCGAATAGCGACGGCTCCTACTCGATCAGCGGCACCAAGATTTTCATCTCCAGCGGCGAACACGATCTCGCGGAGAACATCGTCCACCTCGTGCTCGCGCGTCTGCCGGACGCGCCGAAGGGCACCAAGGGCATCTCGCTCTTCATCGTGCCGAAGTTCGTGCCGAACGAAGCGGGCGAGCCGGGCGAGCGCAACACCGTGAAGTGCGGTTCCATCGAACACAAGATGGGCATTCACGGCAACGCCACCTGCGTGATCAACCTCGACAACGCGAAGGGCTGGCTGGTCGGTGAGCCGAACAAGGGCCTGAACGCCATGTTCGTGATGATGAATGCCGCGCGTCTGGGCGTCGGCATGCAGAGCCTGGGGCTGACCGAAATCGGTTATCAGAACTCGCTGACCTACGCGAAAGAGCGTCTGCAGATGCGTTCGCTGACCGGCCCGAAGGCGCCGGAAAAAGCCGCTGACCCGATCATCGTTCACCCGGACGTGCGTCGCATGTTGCTCACGCAAAAGGCCTACGCAGAAGGCGCGCGCGCATTCTCGTACTGGTCGGCGCTGCACATCGACAAGGAACTGTCGCACGCCGAAGAATCGGTACGCAAGGACGCGGAAGATCTGGTCGCGCTGCTCACGCCGATCCTGAAGGCGTTTCTCTCGGACAACGCGTTCGAAAGCACCAACCACGCCATGCAGATCTACGGCGGCCACGGCTTCATCGCCGAGTGGGGCATGGAGCAGTACGTGCGCGACGCGCGGATCAACATGATCTACGAAGGCACCAATGCGATTCAGTCGCTCGACCTGTTGGGTCGCAAGGTCCTCGGTGACATGGGCGCGAAGATGAAGAAGTTCGGCAAGCTGGTGACGGAGTTCGTCGAAGCCGAAGGCATCAAGCCGGAAATGCAAGAGTTCGTGAACCCGCTCGCCGATATCGGCGATAAGGTGCAGAAGCTGACCATGGAAATCGGCATGAAGGCCATGCAGAACCCGGACGAAGTGGGCGCCGCGGCTGTGCCGTATCTGCGTACCGTTGGCCATCTGGTGTTCTCGTACTTCTGGGCCCGCATGGCACGTATCGCACTGGACAAGGAAGCGTCCGGCGATCCGTTCTACAAGGCCAAGCTTGCTACCGCGCGCTTCTACTTCGCCAAGCTGCTGCCGGAAACGGCAATGACGATTCGCCAGGCACGCGCCGGTTCGAAGTCGCTGATGGAAGTCGACGAAGCGCTGTTCTAAAGCCACCTCACGGCAGCGTCAGGCGTGCTTGAAACGCGTGGCGCTGCCGCCAGCCATGCATAGCGAAACCCGTGCGAACCCGCACGAAACGCCAACCAACATTCGCGACACCGCATAACTCCCCCGGAGGAACGACGTGAGCAATCTGATCATTCGCAAGGTAGCCGTACTCGGCGCCGGCGTGATGGGCGCGCAGATCGCAGCGCACCTGATCAACGCCAAGGTGCCCGTGCTGCTATTCGACCTGCCTGCCAAGGAAGGCCCGAAGAACGCGATCGCGTTGAAGGCGATCGAGAATCTGAAGAAGCTGTCGCCGGCGCCGTTCGGCGTCAAGGACGACGCACAGTACATCCAGCCCGCCAACTACGACGACGACATCGAGAAGCTCGCCGAGTGCGACCTCGTGATCGAAGCGATCGCCGAGCGGATGGACTGGAAGCACGACCTGTACAAGAAGGTTTCGCCGCATATCGCGCCGAACGCGATCTTCGCGACCAACACGTCGGGTCTGTCGATCACCGAATTGTCGCAAGGTTTCTCGGATGAACTGAAGGCGCGCTTCTGCGGCGTGCACTTCTTCAATCCGCCGCGCTACATGCATCTGGTTGAGCTGATTCCGACCGCGACGACGCGCCCGGAAATCCTCGATCAGCTCGAAACCTTCCTGACGAGCGTGGTCGGCAAGGGTGTCGTCCGTGCGAAAGACACGCCGAACTTCATCGCTAACCGCGTCGGGATTTTCTCGATCCTCGCCGTCATTACCGAAGCCGCCAAGTTCGGTCTGCGTTTCGACGAAGTGGACGACCTGACGGGTTCGCGTCTGGGCCGTGCGAAGTCCGCGACGTTCCGTACCGCTGACGTGGTCGGTTTGGACACGATGGCGCACGTCATCAAGACGATGCAGGACACCCTGAAGGACGATCCGTTCTTCCCGGTCTACGAAACGCCCGCTGTGCTCGCTGAACTGGTGAAAAAGGGCGCGCTCGGTCAGAAGACCGGCGGCGGTTTCTACAAGAAGGAAGGCAAGGCGATCAAGGTGCTCGATCCGAAGACGGGCGAGTACGTCGAAGGCGGCGCCAAGGCCGACGAACTGGTCGGCCGCATCCTCAAGCGTCCGCCGGCGGAGCGTCTGAAGCTCCTGCGCGAATCGGAACACCCGCAGGCGCAGTTCCTGTGGTCGATCTTCCGCGACGTGTATCACTACATCGGCGTGCATCTGGAGTCGATCGCGGACAACGCGCGTGATGTGGATCTGGCCATCCGTTGGGGCTTCGGCTGGAACGAAGGTCCGTTCGAAGGCTGGCAGACGGCCGGCTGGAAGCAGATCGCCGAGTGGGTGCAGGAAGACATCGCGGCAGGCAAGGCATTGTCGAACGCACCGCTGCCTTCGTGGGTGCTCGAAGGTCCGGTGGCCGAGAAGGGTGGCGTGCATACAAACGAAGGTTCGTGGTCGCCGGCTTCGCAGACCTTCGTGCCGCGCTCTTCACTCTCTGTGTATGAGAAGCAGGTGTTCCGTGCGCCGCTGGTCGGCGAAACCGGCGCCGATCCGAAGACCTATGGCAAGACGCTGTTCGAAACGGACGCCGTGCGCGCATGGGTCGACGACCGTGCGGGCGAGAACGACGTCCTGATCGTCTCGTTCAAGAGCAAGATGAATACGATTGGACCGTCGGTGATCGACGGCCTGACGCAGGCGATCGAACTGGCGGAGAAGGAATACAAGGGCCTGGTGGTGTGGCAGCCCACGTCGCTGAAGCTCGGCACGCCGGGCGGTCCGTTCTCGGCTGGCGCAAACCTGGAAGAAGCGATGCCCGCGTTCATGATGGGCGGCGCGAAGGGCATCGAGCCGTTCGTGCAGAAATTCCAGCAAGGCATGCTGCGCGTGAAGTACGCGAATGTGCCGGTCATTGCTGCCGTGTCGGGCATCGCGCTCGGCGGCGGTTGTGAGCTGGCGCTGCATAGCGCGAAGCGTGTGGCGCACATCGAGAGCTACCTGGGTCTCGTGGAAGTGGGCGTGGGTCTCGTGCCCGCAGGCGGCGGTCTGAAGGAAGCCGCATTGCGTGCAGCAGAAGCGGCGACGCAAGTTGGCGCGACCAACGATCTGCTGAAGTTCGTGCAAAAGTCGTTCGAAAACGCCGCGATGGCCAAGGTCTCGGCCTCCGCACTCGATGCCCGCGCGATGGGCTATCTGAAGCCGTCCGACACGATCGTCTTCAACGTGTTCGAACTGCTCGACGTGGCGAAGAAGGAAGCACGTGCGCTATCCGCTGCGGGCTACCGTCCGCCGCTGCGTGTGACGCAAGTGCCGGTAGCGGGCCGCTCGGCGATTGCGACGATCAAGGCATCGCTCGTCAACATGCGCGATGGCCGTTTCATCAGCGAACACGATTACCTGATCGCGAGCCGGATTGCTGAAGCCGTGTGCGGTGGCGATGTCGAAGCTGGCAGCCTGGTGGATGAAGAATGGCTGCTGAAACTCGAGCGCCGTGCGTTCGTCGACCTGCTCGGCACGCAGAAGACGCAGGAACGGATCATGGGCATGCTGCAAACCGGCAAGCCGGTGCGTAACTAACGCGCGACGAGCAAATTGAGGAGCCTCAAATGACAAAGCAATTGCAAGACGCATACATCGTCGCCGCGAGCCGTACGCCGATCGGCAAGGCGCCGCGCGGTATGTTCAAGAACACGCGCCCGGACGAACTGCTGGTGCACGTGATCAAGTCGGCCGTGACGCAAGTGCCGGGCCTCGACACCAAGGTGATCGAAGACGCCATCATCGGCTGTGCGATTCCGGAAGCGGAACAAGGCCTGAATGTGGCGCGTATGGGCGCGCTGCTGTCCGGCCTGCCGAACACGGTCGGCGGCGTGACGGTGAACCGCTTCTGCGCCTCGGGCTTGACGGCTCTGGCGATGGCCGCTGACCGCATTCGCGTCGGCGAATCGGACGCGATGATCGCAGGCGGCTGCGAATCGATGAGCATGGTGCCGATGATGGGCAACAAGCCGTCGATGTCGCCGCACATCTTCGATCGCAGCGAAGACTTCGGCATCGCCTACGGCATGGGCCTGACCGCGGAGAAGGTCGCTGAACGCTGGAAGATCAGCCGCGAAGCGCAGGACCAGTTCTCGGTCGAATCGCATCGCCGCGCGATTGCCGCGCAGCAAGCCGGTGAGTTCAATGACGAAATCGCCGCCTACACGATTACCGAGCGGTTCCCCGATCTCGCTACCGGCGAAGTGAAGGTGAAGACGCGCGAAGTCGCGCTCGACGAAGGTCCGCGCGCGGACACGTCGATGGAAGGGCTGGCCAAGCTGCGCACCGTGTTCGCCAACAAGGGTTCGGTGACGGCGGGCAATAGCTCGCAGACCTCGGACGGCGCCGGCGCGCTGATCGTGGTGTCGGAAAAGATGCTCAAGGAATTCAACCTGACGCCGCTTGCGCGTTTCGTCAGCTTCGCCGTGCGTGGCGTGCCGCCGGAAATCATGGGCATCGGTCCGAAGGAAGCGATTCCGGCTGCGCTGAAGGCCGCGGGTCTGAAGCAGGAAGACCTCGACTGGATCGAACTGAACGAAGCTTTTGCTGCGCAGTCGCTGGCGGTGATTCAGGACCTCGGTCTCGATCCGTCGAAGATCAACCCGCTCGGCGGCGCGATTGCGCTGGGCCACCCGCTCGGCGCGACGGGTGCGATTCGTGCGTCGACAGTGGTGCACGGCCTGCGTCGCCGTAACTACAAGTACGGCATGATCACCATGTGTGTCGGTACGGGTATGGGCGCGGCGGGCATCATCGAGCGTCTGTAAGCATGTACGCCGTGGTCCGCTATGGACTCACACGCGGCCTCCCATGAGGACCGCTGAACGGTTCGCAGGCCGCGAGGCTTGCGGACCGTTTTTCCATTCAGCTGAAGTGAGCAGGAGTACGAGGAGATGACAATGGACATTCTGATCGAGCGCGCCAACGGCGTGCTGACGATTGCCTTCAACCGGCCGGACAAGAAGAACGCGATTACGGCCGCGATGTACCAGACGATGGCCGATGCGCTGGTTGAAGCGCAGGGCGATGCGGCGGTGCGGGCCATCCTGATTCGCGGCAGCGTCGGGATTTTCAGCGCCGGCAACGATCTCGAAGATTTCATGAAAACGCCGCCAATGGGCGAGAGCGCGCCGGTGTTCCAGTTCCTGCGCGCGATCAGCTCGGCGGAAAAGCCCGTGGTGGCTTCCGTGGCAGGCGCGGCGGTGGGCATCGGCACCACGCTGTTGCTGCATTGCGATCTGGTCTACGCCGCCGACACCGCGAAGTTCTCGCTGCCGTTTGCGCAGCTTGGACTGTGCCCGGAAGCGGCGTCGAGCCTGCTGTTGCAGCGCATCGCCGGCTATCAGGCCGCCGCTGAAAAGCTGCTACTCGGCGAAGCGTTCGACGCGCACGAAGCCCAGCGTATGGGCTTCGTGAACCGTCTGCTGCCGGTTGCGGAAGTCGACGCCTTTGCGCTGGAGCAAGCGTCGAAACTGGCAGCCTTGCCGGCTTCGTCGCTACGCGTCACCAAGTCGTTGATGAAGCGCGCGAGCCACCATGAACTGCAAACGCAGATGAGCGAGGAAGCGGTGCACTTCGGCAAGATGCTGCTCGCGCCGGAAGCGCGCGAGGCGTTCAAGGCGTTCTTCGAGAAGCGCAAGCCGGATTTCCGGCAATTCGATTGAGATTGGCGGGGGGTAGGTCGGGCCGCGGCGGTGTGACAACGAGCCGGGCCGTGCGGTCCGGACCGCGTAAGGTCTTGGCCCACCCCACTTAAACCGTCTCGTAGTCGACGTAACCCGCTTCGCGACAGAAGCTCACCAGCCGCACACCGGCCTGGCGCGCAATCGAAATTGCCAGCGACGACGGCGCCGAGATGGTCGCCAGCATCGGCACGTCGACGCGTGCGGCCTTGCGCACCAGCTCATAGCTCGCGCGGCTCGACAGGAACACGAAGCCGTCCTTCGTATCCGCGCGGTCGAGCACCAGTTGGCCAATCAGCTTATCCAGCGCGTTGTGACGGCCGACATCCTCGAACGCGAGGCGAATCGCGCCTGTCGCATCGCACCACGCCGCCGCGTGCAGGCCACCCGTCAGCTTGGTCAGCGATTGATGCTCCGGAAGCGCCCGCGCGGCGCGGGCAATTGCGTCCGGCGCCAGCCGTTCCAGAAAACCGGTATCCGGCACGCGCTCCGGCTTCAGATCCAGCAAATCGATGCTTTCGATGCCGCACACGCCGCAGCCGGTCCGGCCGGCGAGCGCCCGGCGCTTTTCTTTCAGCGCAACAAACGCTTGTTGCACGACCTGCAATTGCACTTCAGCATGCGGCAATTCGCCGCCGTAACACGCCACCTCGATGTCCTGAATATCGCTGCCGCGCGCGACAATTCCTTCCGAAATCGCAAATCCGACCGCGAACGCCTCCAGATCGCGCGGCGTACACATCATCACGGCGTGCGAAATGCCGTTGAATACGAGCGCTACCGGCCACTCCTGACCGACGTGATCCGTCACGGTTTGCACCGCGTCGCCGCGATGCCGGCGCACCTGCCGCTCGACGATGCCCGGCTGGTCGGCCGTTTCCAGTTCGTTCACACCTGACTCCTTTAACCATACGGTACGCGCGCTGGCCCCAGCCAGACCGGGCCGCCGCTGCGCGAATAAGGTTCTAAAATACCTCAAGCTGGCATTGCGTGTTGCCTGCCAACCAAGCGCATTAAAGGGCATCAACGAGGATACTGTCATGGGACTGAACGAAGCGCCCCTCCTGTTCGACTTCGAAGTCGAGTCTTCTGAGGATCTCACCTATATCCCGATGGCGGTACGTTTCAATCTCGACCGCTTCGGACTGCGCGTCTCGCTGGCCCAGTGGCAGATGCTGCCGTACGAAGACCGCAAGCTGCTGGCGCGTTTCCCGGTCGAGGAAGACGCCGCGATCGAGCCGAATTTCGACCATGCGCTGTTCGAGATGCTGCGCACGCATGCGAACGTCGAGCCCGACTGGTTCACGCCCGAAGACGCGCCGGCGTGGCGCCGTGCGGATGCGGTGCCGGAAGGGGTGCTGCATCAGGCGTCGCTCGCCAGCCTGCATGCTCCGAGCGCAGACCAATGGGCGCAACTCGACCCGTTCAAGCGCTATGTGCTCGCCAAGCTGTCACGCAAGCCGGAAGCGAACCACGACTTTGTGCCCGCCATGAAGGAATTCGGTCTGACCGGGTAGGTCTGGCCGGGTAGGTCTCGGCGCGTACGTCTGGCCCAATAGCGCTTGCCGGGCCGGCCTCGCCGGGAGGTTTTCCCTGCCACGCCCCCCGCAAATAATTTCACATTTCCCCCTCAAGCTGTTCCAGCTGCGGCCGATAACCATGGGTTGGCGCGTAAAAGAACCATAGACCGGGCGGATGCAGGAAGATGCACGTGCTACACGACGCATCGAAAGCGGACGATCCTGAGCGCGCTCCCGCCCGCAGAACGAATGACGTTCGGAGCTCATGAATCCTTTCCTATCGAGGCGGCTGCTGATCAATCTGGCAGTCGTCGCCGCAGCGGTCGGCGCGAACGCGTTCGTCGCCTACACGCAGATCCGCGGCCAGCGCGACGCCGATGTGCGCACCCTGCGCTCGACCGACATCCGCCAGAATCTCGACGCATATCGCACCGCGCTGGACAGCGGCCTTGCGGCACTGGGGCGCTACGAGGCGACCGGGCGGCCAGAGGCGGCTGACGCGGCGTCCGCGATGACGGCGTCGCTCTCCGGACTGGAGCGCACCCTGGCCGCCGAACTCGCCGATGAGCCGATGATGTCCGCCTCGCTGGGCAAGCTGAGCAGCGAGAGCCGCGGTCTGCA
Source organism: Paraburkholderia sp. EB58 (assembly GCF_050436665.1). Taxonomy (NCBI): domain Bacteria; kingdom Pseudomonadati; phylum Pseudomonadota; class Betaproteobacteria; order Burkholderiales; family Burkholderiaceae; genus Paraburkholderia; species Paraburkholderia sp. EB58. The sequence goes on from NZ_JBNDMQ010000006.1 coordinate 82,142, forward strand.
AGTTGAAATCGAGGCCGCGCTAGTGCGCGCCCAGGCGAGCGCACCTGACGACTCGCGCGCCTGGGCGGCGTCGGCCTATACGCGGCTGGGCATGGAGCTGGGCCGCGTGGAAGCCGCGCTGGCAACGCTGCGGCAACAGGAAAATCATGCACTGCAGGCGTCGCTGGCGGAGTCGAACCGGCAGACGCAGCACGCCATGCTGCTCCTGATCGTCACGATGCTGGCGGGCAGTTCGCTCCTGATCTATACGTTCGGCGCCCGCGAGAGCGCGGCACGCGAGCGGTTGCGGGTCGCCAAGGCTTTGCGCCGCCACGACGAGCGCTTTCGCGGCCTGTTCGACACCCACCCGGTGCCGATGTACATCTTCGATCGCGAGACGCTGCGTTTTCTCGCGGTCAACACCGCCGCCACGCAGCAATACGGCTATTCGGAGAGCGAATTCCTCGGCATGACGATTCGCGCGATCCGGCCGAACGGCGAGATCGGCCGCCTCGAATCGCACCTCTCGCGCAGCGAAGGCGGCCCAATGCAGGGTCGCATCATGGCGGGCGTGTGGCATCACCGGCGCAAGGACGGCTCGACCATCAGCGCCGACATTTCGTATCATTACCTGACCTACATGAGCCGTCCGGCGATCTTTGTGCTGGCCGATGACGTCACCGAGCAGATCAATGCCGAAGCCGAGGCGCAGCGCTCGAACCAGATGCTCGAAACGGTGATCGACAATATCCCGCAGCGAATCTTCTGGAAGGATCAGGAATCGCGCTATCTGGGCTGCAATATGGCGTTCGCCCGCGACGCCGGGCTCGCTTATCCGGAGCAGGTGGTAGGCAAGACCGATCACGACCTGCCGTGGCGGGCGCTCGCCGACGAGGTCCGGGCGCACGACATCGAGGTGGTCAGCACGGGCGTGCCGAAGATGAATTTTGAGGTCGATCTGGTGATCGACGGTGTACACCGCACCACCGTGACGAGCAAGCTGCCGTTCACCGATAGCGATGGCCGCGTGATCGGCGTGCTCGGTTCCTATACGGACATCACCGAACGCAAGCGCGCTGATCTCGCGCTGCGGCTGCAAAGCCGCGCGCTCGATGCGAGCGTGAACGCGATCCTGATCACCGGGCCGACCGCCGCCGGTAATCTGATCGAATACGTGAACCCGGCTTTCAAGCGCATTACGGGCTATGACGCGGCCGAGGTGATCGGTCAGGACTGCCGCCTGTTGCAACGCGACGACCGCGATCAGGAGGGGATTGCCTTGATCCGGCAGTCGCTCGCCGCCAATCGCGAGGTAAGCGCGGTGCTGCGCAACTACCGTAAAGACGGCGCGTTGTTCTGGAACCAGCTTTTCATTGCGCCGGTGCCGAATCCGGACGGCGAGACAACGCATCACATCGGCGTCATCAACGACGTTACCGATCTGATCCGCTATCAGGAGCAACTCGAGTATCAGGCGAACTACGACAGCCTCACCCGGCTGCCGAACCGCAACCTGCTGCGCGACCGTCTGCAGCATGCGTTGATCGTGTCCAAACGGCACCACAAGGGTGTCGCCGTCGTGTTCATGGATCTGGACGGCTTCAAGAACGTCAATGACAGCCTCGGACACAGCGTCGGCGACCGCTTGCTGAGCGTCGTCGCCGAGCGGCTCTCGCGTTGCGCACGGGCGAGCGATACGGTGGCGCGCCACGGCGGCGACGAGTTCGTGATCGTCATGACCGATATCGTCGATGAGCAGTCGCTGATCGCGTGGATGGAGCGGGTGCGGGCGTCGATCTCGGAACCGGTGTGGCTCGATGGCACCGAGCTGTATGTGGGCTGCAGCATGGGGGCGAGCCTGTTCCCGCAGGATGGCGAGGATGCCGAAACGCTCATGAAGAAATCCGACCTCGCGATGTACCGCGCGAAGGACATGGGCCGCAATAACTTCCAGTTCTACCAGCCGGAGATGAATGCGAGCGCGGGTGCGCGGCTGAATCTCGAACGCCGTCTGCGGCGCGCGTTGCGCGACAACGAGTTCCTGCTGCACTACCAGCCGCAGGTGGATATGGTGACGGGGCAGATCGTTGGTATGGAGGCGCTGGTGCGCTGGCGCGATCCGGAAGTGGGGCTGATTCCGCCGTCGTCGTTTATCCCGGTGGCGGAGGAGTGCGGGCTGATCGGGCCGCTCTCCGAGTGGGTGCTGCGCGAGGCGTGCCGGCAAAACAAGGCCTGGCAGGATGAAGGCTTGCCGCCGGCGCGTGTGTCGGTGAATCTCTCGGCGCGGCAGTTCCAGCAGCACGATATCGTGAAGCTGGTGACCCAGGTGCTCGAGGAGACCGGGCTCGAGCCGCAATACCTCGAACTGGAACTCACCGAAAGCACGATCATGCGCAACGCCGAGGAAGCGGTGTTGATGCTCAATTCGCTGCACGCGCTCGGTATTGGGCTGGCGATCGATGACTTCGGCACCGGCTATTCGAGCCTCAGCTACCTGAAGCGCTTCCCGGTGGACCGCCTGAAAATCGACCGCTCGTTTGTGTCGGATATCGGCGTGTCGGGCGATGACGAGACCATCACGTCGGCAATCATCGCGCTCGCGCACTCGCTGAAATTGCAGGTGATCGCCGAAGGCGTGGAGACTTCCGCGCAACTCGACTTTCTCAAGGAGCGCGCGTGCGACGAAATGCAGGGCTTTTACTTTTCCAGGCCCATGCCGCGTGACGCGATTCCAAACCTGCTGCAGGGCGGGGCGGCGGTGATGGCGTAGCGGCGGCCTGATGCCTCTCAAGAGGCTCGCCGCGAGGCCGTGTCGTCCTTTCGCGTCATTCACGGCCGCCGTGTAATTTTCAGTTTACTAGAATTTTGTTCTAGTAAACTGGATAACATGGACATCAACAACCGAATCGCCAGCCGTGTGCGTGAGCTTCGCAACGCTCAAGGCTTCTCACTCGACACGCTCGCCGAACGCAGCGGCGTGAGCCGATCCACCATCTCGCTGATCGAGCGCGGCCAGAGCAGCCCGACGGCTACCGTGCTCGACAAGCTCGCCACCGCGCTGGCCGTCACGCTTGCCTCGCTGTTCGAAGAGAGCGCAGCGCCGGCCGCCGAGCCCTCGCCGATGGCCCGCGCTGCCGCGCAGCCGGTGTGGACCGATCCGACTTCCGGCTATGTCCGCCGCAATCTGTCGCCTGCGGCGCGCTCGCCTATCCAGTTGGTAGAGGTCAATTTCCCGGCCGGCCAGCAGGTCGCTTACGACACCAGCGCACGCGACGTCGAGATTCACCAGCAGGTCTGGATGATCGACGGCGTGATGGAGATGACGGTGGGTGAGGTGCACTGGCGTCTGGAAACGGGCGACTGCCTCACCATGCGGCTCGACTGCCCCATCGTGTTTCGCAACCCCACTCGCGAGCCGGCCCGCTACCTCGTGGCGCTGGTTACCGCACCGCTTGCGCAGACAAGGAGAAACGGATGAGCGAAGAAGTCAGCGTGCGGCGGATCGGCGCGAATGAAGCCGTCGCCTGCGTGGCGGCATTGGCTGATGTGCTGATCGATTGCGTCGAAGGCGGCGCCTCGGTGAGCTTTATGCTGCCGTTGCCGCGTGAGAAAGCGTTGGCGTTCTGGCGCGGCGTCGCCGAGGGCGTAGCGCGCAACGAGCGCGCGCTGTTGATCGCTGAGACGCGCGAGGGCGAGCTCCTCGGCACCGTGCAGTTGATCACTGCGCAGCCGGATAATCAGCCGCATCGGGCGGATGTCGCCAAGATGCTGGTGTCGCGCAAGGCGCGGCGGCGAGGGATTGCGCAGCAGTTGATGGTGGCCGTCGACGCGGTAGCGCGTGAGGAAGGCAAGACCGTGCTGGTGCTGGATACGGTGACGGGTGGTGACGCCGAGCGTTTGTACGAGCGGGCCGGTTGGCAGCGAGCCGGGGTGGTGCCGAAATACGCGCTGATGCCCGATGGCGAGTTCTGTGCGACGACGTTTTACTACAAGCATCTGTGAATAAGGATCAGGCACGGCGTTTGTCCGGCTGTTGCCTTCGTGTTAAAGATCGGCTATCTATAAGGACCGCCTCGCCGCCGGCCGGAACGAGGATGCGACGTGCAATGCGTCACCAGGAGCCTGATCGATGAAGCATGCTGGACCCACGGCACTCGACGCTCTGGCCGACCTGATCGCCTCCCTACGCGAGCGAAGCGAGCTCAAAGAACCACGCCCAGGTGTTTTCTATCGCAAGGGCAAAGCGTTTCTGCATTTTCATGAGGACGCTTCAGGCTTCTTCGCGGACCTTCGGGTGAGCGCCGCATGGGAGCGCTTTCGCGTATCCAGGGAAGATGAGCGCGCAACCTTTCTCTCGACCGTCGAGCGAAGCTTGTGACGCTGGCGGGCGCGGCACACCTACACCGATCTTCAGCAAATCAGCCAATCAGCTCTTCTTATGAGAATCGCTTTTCCACCGGACTCCGGCTATCCCGGCATCGCGCTGCGGCAACTCGAACGGGCGGATATACCCGCATGGTTCGACTACCTTTCGGTTCCCGAAGTAGTTGAGCACACCAGCTGGAACCTGCGTTCGGCCGCGGATCTCGTGCCGATGCTGGACGCGGTCGAATCGAGCGCACCCACGTCGATGCGCCGCATGGCGATGATCGATGAGGAGCGCGGCGGTCTCGTGGGCACGATCGGTTTCCATACGGTCTCCGATGTGAACCGCAGCGCCGAGATCGCATATGATCTGGCGCCGGCTTACTGGGGACGAGGCATCGCGAGCGCGGTGTGCACTGCGGTCACGGCATGGGCGTTCTCGCATGAAGATTGGGTGCGTGTCCAGGCCACGGTGCTGGAGACGAATCTGCGTTCCGACAAGGTTCTGAAAAAATGCGCATACGGTTATGAAGGCCTGCTGCGCGCCTATCGGATGGTGCGCGGCACGCCTGGTAACTTCAGGATGTATGCTCGTGTCAGCGAAGGCGTGCGGTGACTGGAACACCGCTTGCTCAGAACTTTGACCGCAATCATCTTGCATGGGACCGGAGACGTAGCCAATTGAACCCGCCCGACTTTCCTGCCGACGGTATCGTCACCGAGCGCGTGCGGCTTGGCATGGCGAGCCGCGCGGATGCCGAAGCGCTGCTCGCGTTCCAGATCGAGAACCGTGCCCATTTGCAGCCATGGGAGCCGCTGCGCGCGGACGAGTTCTACACCTTGCAGGCGGCCGAGCAACGTCTCGCCGTGATGGAACAGCAGACGACCAACGGCTCGGCGCTGCACTTGCTGCTGCGTGGCCGGCTCACCGGCGCGGTGCTTGGCGAGTGCAACTTTACAAACATCGTCCGCGGGCCGTTTCAGGCGTGTTTCCTGGGGTTTTCGATCGGCAGTCGCTACGAGGGGCGGGGATTGATGCACGAGGCGCTGAGCGCTGCGATCGATCATGTGTTCGGCCAGTATCGGCTGCATCGGATCATGGCCAACCATCGTCCGGAGAACCTGCGCAGCGGCAGGCTGTTGACGAAGCTCGGCTTCGAGCGCGAGGGTCTCGCGCGGGCCTATCTGAAGATCAACGGCACGTGGGCCGATCACGTGCTGACCTCCCGCATCAATCCGCGAGACTAACCTACCGTACCGTACGGGAGCGAATGAGAATCGCACGTCCCGGGCAGGCATGCTTGCCCGCGCGACGGCGACGAATCTCTCGCACTCGCGCGACTCATGTCGGGTAGCTTCGCGGCGTGCAAGATCGCTGCGCAGGCAGGCATGTAGAATTGCCGCTCGCATTTCCGCAATCCACCAGGTGCCTGATGAGCGACTTTCCCACGCTCGAAACTGACCGGCTGCTGCTGCGCGAACTCGTCGCGGACGACGCTCCCGCGCTGTTTGCGATTCACAGCGACGCGCCCGCCATGCGCTGGTACGGCGCTGATCCGATGATCGACGTGCGGCAGGCGCAAAGGCTGATCGAGATTTTTGCCGGCTGGCGCCAGATGCCGAATCCGGGCGTGCGGTGGGGGATTGAACGCCAATCCGATGGCTCGCTGGTCGGCACGTGCGGGTTGTTCAAATGGAACCGTGGCTGGCGGACCTGTACCGTCGGCTATGAACTGGCCCGGGCGGCGCGAGGTGCGGGTCTGATGGCCGAAGCCTTGTCTGCAGCACTCGCGTGGGCTTTCGAAGAGATGCAACTCAACCGGATCGAAGCGCAGATTCATCCGGACAACGCCGCCTCACTCAACCTGGCGCGTGGACTCGGCTTCGTTCAGGAGGGGCGGGCGCGCGAAGCCGGCTGCTGGCAGGGCGGGCATCATGACCTGCTGCAGTTCGGCCTGCTGCGTAGGGATTGGGGGCAGGCGTAACTCGGTTGCCCGGCAGGCCGCCAAGTAGGTAATGAGTGGGGCGATAAGCGGCCCGCCGAGCGAACCCGCATAGGTGCCCCTTGTCTTGCTCAGTCGAGTGCGGGCAGGGCGCGGGGACGGCGGTCGCTATCGGTGGCGACATATGTCAGCGTTGCTTCCGTGACCTTCACCACTTCTTCCGCGAGGCTCATCCGCTGCGCATACACCGTGACTTCGACGGTGACCGAGGTATTGCCGGTCTTGACGATATCCGCGTAAAAGCTCAGCAGATCGCCGACGAACACCGGTTGCTTGAACACGAACGAATTGACCGCGATCGTCGCCACGCGACCGTTCGCGCGCCGGCTCGCGGGGATCGACCCGGCGATATCGACCTGCGCCATGATCCAGCCGCCGAACACGTCGCCGTGGACATTGGCGTCGGACGGTTGCGGCACGACGCGCAGCGCGCAGTGCTTTTGCGGAAGTTGAAGTTGATCGGTCATCGGGGCACCCATGAGAAACGGATTGGCTCAGCGAGCAGGCGGGTTCTTCACGACAACATCACGACTGGCAACCGGCCAGCCCATGAAAAGCGGCGCCAGCCGGCTTCTGCGACAATAGAAAGATCAGGAATTGTACGGGAAAGCGTCCAGCCGGGTTGCGCGCCAGAATGCCTGCGCGCCGGCGTGCCGGTAGCCGCAAACCGTTTGCCGCTCCAACTGCTGTTGCCTCCGTCCTTTCCGCCCCACTCCAGCAGACTCCCATGCGCCGCTCTTCCGCCCCCTCCGAACCCTCACCGATCTCGACCCAGCCGCGCAACGACTGGCAGACGATCGTGTCGCTGCTGCCCTATCTCGCCACCTATAAGGGACGGGTCGCGCTCGCGCTCACTTGCCTGATCGGCGCGAAGGTCGCCAATCTCGGCGTGCCGATCGTGATGAAACACATCGTCGACGGTCTCGCGTCGGTGCGGCATCTGACGGCGCTCGGCCGTGCGGATCACGCGCCGGGCATCGTGCTGCTGGGTGGCGTCGGCTTGCTGGTGGTGGCGTATGCGATTGTGCGTCTGTCCACGTCGCTATTCACCGAACTGCGCGAAATCCTGTTCTCGAAGGTCACGCAAAGCGCCGTGCGCCAGCTCGCGCTCAAAGTATTCCGCCATCTGCACGGGCTGTCGCTGCGCTTTCACCTCGAACGGCAGACGGGCGGCATGTCACGCGACATCGAACGCGGAACGCGAGGGATTACGCAGCTGATTTCGTATTCGCTCTACAGCATCCTGCCGACGCTGGTGGAAGTGGGCCTCGTGCTCGGCTTCTTCGTCGTCAAATACGAGGCGTACTACGCGATCGTCACGTTCGTGGCGCTGGCCGTGTACATCGTCTTTACCGTGAAACTGACCGAGTGGCGCACGCATTTCCGCCGCACGATGAACGACCTCGATTCGCGCGCCAACTCGCGAGCGATCGATTCGCTGCTCAACTATGAGACCGTCAAGTATTTCGGCAACGAGGAGTGGGAAGCGCAACGCTACGACGAGAATCTGAAGCGCTACCGGGCTGCGGCGATCAAGTCGCAGAACTCGCTGTCGGTGCTGAACTTCGGTCAGCAGGCGATCATCGGCACGGGGCTTGTCTTCATCCTGTGGCGTGCGACCCAGGGCGTGATGGCGGGGCGGCTCACGCTCGGCGATCTGGTGCTGATCAATACCTTCATGTTGCAGCTTTACATTCCGCTGAATTTTCTCGGCGTGGTGTATCGCGAACTGAAGCAGAGCCTGACCGACATGGACCGCATGTTTTCGTTGCTCGGCGCGCCCCAGGAAGTACCGGATGAACCCAATGCGCAGGACCTCATTGTGCGCGGTGCGCAAGTGCGCTTCGAGCATGTGAACTTTGCTTATGAGCCGGCACGGCAGATCCTGCACGATGTGAGCTTCACGATACCCGCCGGCACCACGACCGCCGTGGTCGGCCACAGCGGCTCCGGCAAATCGACGCTCGCGCGCCTGATGTTCCGCTTCTACGATCTGGAGCGGGGTGCGGGCGGTGCGATCACGATCGACGGCCAGGCTATCCGCGACGTGACGCAGGATTCGCTGCGGGCTTCGATCGGCATCGTGCCGCAGGATACGGTGCTGTTCAACGACTCGATCTATTACAACATCGCCTATGGCCGGCCGTCGGCGACACGCGACGAAGTGATCGCGGCCGCACGCGCCGCGCACATTCACGACTTCATCGAAGGGTTGCCGAAGGGTTACGAAACGCCGGTCGGCGAGCGTGGACTGAAATTGTCCGGCGGCGAGAAGCAACGCGTGGCGATTGCCCGCACCATCCTGAAGAACCCGCCCATTTTGCTGTTCGATGAAGCGACCTCCGCGCTGGATTCACGGTCCGAACGCGCGATCCAGCATGAGCTCGATCAAATCGCCCGCGAGCGAACCACGCTGATCATTGCGCACCGGTTGTCGACCGTGGTGCACGCGCAGCAGATCATCGTGATGGACAAGGGGCGCATCGTCGAGCGCGGCACGCATGCGGAGTTGGTTCGCGCAGGTGGTTTGTTCTCGCAGATGTGGGCGCTGCAGCAGCAACGCGCTGCGGAGGGTGAGGAGACGGCGGAGGTGGCGGCGGTTGGGCGCGCGGCGTTGGACAATCCGGATCTGCCGGTTTCCTTTATCGCGGAAACGCTAGTCGCAATGGCCGAACCGCGTGAAGAGGCGGCGCCGTTCGTGCCGCGTGGACGCCGCGGATGACGTATGAAGTTAGGCGATCTGGGTGCGTAGCTATTCCGTCGAAGCGAGCCTTAACCGCTCATCCAGCGCCTGCAATTGCGCAGGTGTGCCGACGTTTTCCCACAAGCCGTCATACCGCTCGCCGCTCGCCAGCCCGCGTGCGATGGTTTCCCGATAATAAGGCGTGAGTGCGCGTCGCGTGCCGCGCGGCAAGGCGCGGAACATACGGGTGTCGTAGAGGGCGATGCTGCCAAACGTCAGGCGCGGCTGCGCATCGCTCGACACGACACCGTCCACCAACCCGAAATCGCCCGTGGGATGAAACGGCGGATTGGGCACCATCACCAGATGCATGCCCGGATCCGCTTGCGAGGCGAGCCGCCCGGCGTACGCATGAAGCGACGCGTAATCGAAATCGGCGTACACGTCACCGGCTACGCCAAGAAAGACCTCGCCCGCAGCATCGTCTTCCAGCAGCGGTAGCGCCTGCGCAATCCCGCCGGCCGTCTCCAGCGCCTCCTGCTCGGGCGAATAGCGCAGTTGCACGCCCCAGCGCGAGCCGTCGCCGAGGGACGCCTCAATGCGCTCGCCGAGCCACGCATGATTGATCACGATGGTCCGAAACCCAGCTTGCGCCAGCCGTTCGATCTGCCACACGATCAGCGGCTTGCCGCCGGCTTCGAGCAGCGGCTTCGGGGTATGGTCCGTCAGCGGACGCATGCGCTCGCCGCGCCCGGCGGCAAAAATCATCGCTTTGGTAAGAGGCTTCGTCATCGTCGGCAACGCTCAGAAGGTGTAGCCGACTTCGTTCGCACGGCCTTCCAGCTCGTCGAGCAGTTTTGCAAACGGCCTCAGCGGCCGGTAACGTTCGGCGACCTTGCGCGCATAACCGATGAAGCGCGGCAGGTCCTTCATGTAATGCGGCTTGTGGTCCCGATAGTTGATCCGGCAGAACAGACCCAGCACCTTGATATGCCGTTGCAGGCCCATCCATTCGAGTTGCCGGTAGAACTCGCCGAAATCGGCATCGACCGGCAGGCCGGCTTTTTTCGCGCGCTCCCAGTAGTACACGAAGCAGTCGAGCTCGAACTCCTCGTCCCAACTGAGGAACGCATCGCGCAACAGCGACGCCACGTCATACGTGATCGGCCCATAGACTGCGTCCTGGAAGTCGAGCACGCCGGGGTTCGCCGGGTTGGGCTCGGGCATCACCATCAGGTTGCGCGGCATGAAATCGCGTAGCATGAAGACCTGCGGCTGCGCCCGCGCGCTGGCGATCAAAAGTGCGAACGTGCGGTCGAGCAGCCCGCGGGTCTTCTCGTCGACCTCGCGGCCCAGATGGCGGCCGATGAACCATTCCGGCAGCAATTCCATTTCCCGGCGCAGGAAGGCTTCGTCGAACGGCGGCAGCACGTCCGGTTTCGAGGCGAGCTGCCAGCGGATCAGCGCATCGAGCGCGTCGCGCATCAACGGCCGGGCTGTGTCCGGATTCAGCGCGCTGAGGTACGACGTGGTGCCCAGGTCGGTGACGAGCATGAAGCCGGCCTCGAAGTCGACTTCCAGCACACGCGGCACATTCACGCCCGCCGCGCTCAGCAACTTTGCAATTTGCACAAATTCGCGGCACTTTTCTGGCGGCGGAGCGTCGACAGCGATCAGCGTCGTGCGGGCGGCTCCTTCCGCTTCCTTACCGTTCAGGCGGAAATAGCGGCGGAAACTGGCGTCGCTGGATGCGGGGGCGAGCGTCGCAAGGTCGAGCGCATAACGGTTCGCGTGGCTGTGCAGCCAGGCGGTGAGCAGTTGCAGGCGGGCGTCGGGGGCGTGGGAAGCAGGGGGCAGCGTCATGAAAACCGGAAGGCAAATTCAGAGGGGGCAACGTCTTGCCATATAATACCCCACGACTTTTTTGACGCGACGCACGCCAGCTTTCGCTCATCACGCTTTACCGCCCGCCTCATCGTTCGACCGGTTGTAAATTTTGATTGATGGGTCGCTGACCATCACGGTCGTGCTGCTCAGGCGGAGGATCGTGGTTGCAGGAGCTGGCGGTCGGGCCAATTCGCCAAACCGATACATGCCGCCAAGACAGCTTTCCCAAACGACCCCCTCTCGTGGCGGCGTGCCCCGCAGAAGGCGGCTCGTCGCGGCGTTGATTGCCGTGCCGGGCCTGATGCCCGCGCTCTCGCACGCCCAGTTGTCGGGTGACGCCGCGCAGGCGCAGCCTATCGACGCGCCTTGGGGCATGCGGCTTGACCCGCAGCTCCAGGAGCATCCGTTGAAGCCGGACCAGAAGGCGGCGACCTTCGTGCTCGGCGACAAGACGGATGGCACAACGGATCAGGATCTCGCCGCCAAGGGTTCCGCCGAGGTGCGCCGTCCAACCTTCACGATCAAGGCCGACGCGCTGCACTACGATCAAGACACCGACATGGCCGACGCGTACGGCAAGGTGTACGTGATCAACAACGGCGCCACCTTCCAGGGGCCGGAAGCACATATGCAGGTGGATTCGAGCGAGGGCTACATGACCTCGCCGAAGTATCACTTCAACATGACAGGCGGGTCGGGCAGCGCGGCGCGGGTCGACATGCTCGACAATGAGCGCTCGGTCTTCACCCAGGGCACCTACACGGCGTGCCAGTGCGAGAGCCATCCGGCGTGGTACATCCGCGGCAGCGAATTCGACTTCGATACCGGCGCCGACGAAGGTGTTGCGCACAACGGCGTGCTGTTCTTTCAGGGTGTGCCGATCTTCGGTTCGCCGTGGCTGTCGTTCCCGTTGTCGGGCGAGCGGCGCAGCGGCTTCCTGCCGCCGACGTTCTCGGTCGATTCGACCAACGGGTTCGAGCTGAACCTGCCGTACTACTTCAACATCGCGCCGAATCGCGATTTGTTGCTGACGCCGAATTACATCTCGAAGCGCGGTCTGGAGCTGAACGAGACGTTCCGCTATCTGTCGCCGGATTACTCCGGCTCGATCAGTGGCACGTTCCTGCCGCACGACGACCTTACCAAGACGAACCGTTGGGCGCTGTTCATCCAGCACAACCAGAACTTCGGTAATGGCTTCGGCGGCTACATTTATTACAACAAGGTCTCGGACGCCACTTTCCCGGAAGACCTTGGCTCCGTTTCCAGCCAGATCCTCAACGGCACCCAGCTGCTGTACCAGCAGGAAGCCGGGCTGACGTACAACAACGGTCCGTGGTCGGTGCTGGCGCGCGAGCAGAACTGGCAGACGCTCTACCCTTCGGTGGCGCCGTATGGGCGTGAACCCGAACTCAATGTCAAATACGCCAAGTACAACGTCGGCGGATTCGACTTCGGTGCGACAGGCGACTTCTCGCGGTTCCGCATTACCACTGCGGATTCGACCGAAGGCGACCGAATCACCTTCGACCCGTATGTATCGTATTCGGTAGTCGGCCCGGGCTATTTCGTGACGCCGAAGGTGCAGTGGCACTTCGCGTCGTACGACCTGAGCAACATCGGGACGGGCTCACCGGCCGGGCAACCGAAGGATTTCACGGAGTCGGTTCCGACCTTCTCGTTCGATACCGGGCTGATTTTCGAGCGTTCGGTGCGGCTGTTCGGTCAGGATTACATTCAGACCCTCGAACCGCGCCTGTACTACGTGTACACGCCGTACCACAATCAGACGTTTGCGCCGCTGTTCGATACGGCAGACGCGGACTTCGGACTTGCGGAAATTTTCACGCCGAATACGTTCGTCGGCGGCGACCGGGTCGCCGATGCTAACCGGCTGACCGCGGCGATTACTACGCGCTTCATCAATCCGGCTACCGGGGATGAGCGCGCGCGCTTCGTGCTGGCGCAGCAGTATTACTTCCAGGATCAACGGGTCACGCTGCTGCCCACGCAGACGCCTGCGCAGGCCACCCATTCGGACCTGATTGCCGGGGCGTCGCTGAAGCTCGGGGCCGGTTTCGGGTCTGAAACCGCGGTCCAATATAATGCGGACAACAACCGGCTTACCCAGAGCAGTATCGGCTTCGGTTTCAGCCCGGAATCGGGCAAGGTGCTCAATCTCGCGTATGTCTATACGCGTGCCGATACGACGCTGGACAACACGCCGGTCAACCAGATCACCATTTCGGCGCAGTGGCCGCTGACGCACCACGTGTATAGTGTGGCGCGCCTGAACTACGATCTGCAGGGGCACGCGATCATCGATAGCTTGATCGGCCTGCAATACGACGCCGACTGCTGGGTACTGGGCGTGGGCGTGCAGCGGTACGCAGACGGGGTCAACAACCTCGGACTGCCGAGCCAGGGCACGCGTTTCCTCGCGCAAATCACGTTCAAGGGCTTGTCGAGCGTCGACAACGGCTTGATCCAGGCGTTCCGCTCCGGCGTGCCGGGGTACACGCCGATACCGGCGGCGCCGCCTCCAGAGGCGCGTTTCACCAATTACGACTGACGATTGTCCGATCACCTATAAAATGTGGAAAGCCGGGCGGGGCGCGCCCGACATTATTGGAGTATCTGTGGGAATCATGAAAAAGCTTCGCTTGGCATCGCTCGCGGCCGGTCTCGCCGCTGCGGCCTCTTTCCTGTCGGTCGCGCCAGCACAGGCGCAAGATCTTCCCAACGCGGCTGCGGGGCAGGCCCAGGCGGCCGCCAGCAATGGCCAGACAATCGACACGATCGCCGCGGTGGTCAATGACGGCGTGATCACGCAGCGCGAGCTCGACGAACGCACCGGCCTGATCACGCGCCGTCTCCAGCAGCAAAATGCACCGATTCCGCCGGCAGACCAGTTGCGCCAGCAGGTGCTGAACCAGATGGTGCTGGAGCGCATTCAGTTGCAACGGGCGAAGGAAGACAACATCACGGTCGACGACGCTGCGGTGCAGAAGACGCTCGAACGGCTCGCGGCGGCCAACAATCTGCCGCTCGACGTGTACCGCTCGAAGATCGAGGCTCAGGGCGTGCCCTGGTCCACGTTCACGCGCGATGCCCGCACGGAACTGATTCTGTCGCGTCTGCGCGAAAAGGAAGTGGACAGCAAGGTGACGGTGTCGGACGCTGAAGTGGCCAACTACATCGCCAGCCAGCGCGGACCGAACGTCGGTCTGACGAGCGACCTGCACCTCGAACATATTCTCGTGAAGGTGCCGGCCAACGCCGCAGAGAACGACATCGTCGCTGCCGAGCAGAAGGCGCAGGCCATCCTGAAGCAGGCAACGAGCGGCGATACGAAGTTCGAGAAGCTCGCCAAGTCGGATTCGCAGGCAGCCGACGCTTCGAAGGGCGGCGACCTGGGCTTCCAGTCGACCTCGCAACTGGCGCCGGAGTTCGTCAAGGCGGCCGCGACGCTGCGTCCGGGCGAAGTGAGCCCGGATCTGATCCGTACCGCCGACGGCTTCGAAGTCATGCGTCTCGTCGAGCGTCGCGCAGGTCAAGGTGCGGCGACCAGCGATTCGACCCACCTTACACAAACCCATGTGCGCCACATCCTGCTGCGCGTCGGCGACAACATGTCGGAGCCGGCGGCGCGTCAGAAACTGCTCGAGATCAAGCGTGAAATCTCCGAAGGCGGCGACTTCGCCAAGTTTGCCCGCACTTATTCGCAGGACGGTTCGGCATCGCAAGGCGGCGACCTCGGCTGGATCAGCCCGGGCGAGACCGTGCCGGAATTCGAGCGTGCGATGAACAGCTTGCAGGACGGCCAGATCAGCGAGCCGGTGCGCAGCGAATACGGCTACCACCTGATCCAGGTGCTGGGTCGCCGCGAAGCGGAAGGGTCGGTCGCGCAGCAGATGGATCTGGCGCGTCAGGCCATCGGTCAGCGCAAGGCGGAACAGGCCTATGCAGACTGGCTGCGTGAATTGCGCGATACGGCTTATATCGACGTCAAGGTCGGCAAGCCGAGCCTTCAGTAAGCATCATGACGAGCGCTGCCCAACCGTCCCACGCCCTGTTGCAGATCGCGATCACGACCGGCGAACCCGCCGGCGTCGGCCCCGAACTGACCGCGCAGGCGCTGGCGGGTGCGGCAGCTCACTGGCCCGATGCACAGTTCATCGTGCTGGGCGATGCGCAACTGCTCGCCGAACGGGCCAAGGCGGTCGGCGTGGACTGGGCGGCATTATCCGGTGCGGGCCGCGCTCCTGGTCACGAGCGGGTTCGCGTGCAGCATCAGCCGCTCGGCGTGCCGTCGCAGGCGGGCAAGCTCGACGCGGCCAACGGCCGTTACGTGCTGAATCTGCTGGATAGCGCCATTGACGGTGCGCTGGCTGGCCAGTTCGACGCGATCGTCACCGCACCGCTGCAAAAGAGCACCATCAACGATGCCGGGGTGCCGTTCACCGGCCACACTGAGTATCTCGCCGAGCGTACCCACACGCCGCACGTGGTGATGATGCTGGCCGGCACCGGCCAGCGGCCGCTGCGGGTCGCGCTGGCCACCACGCATCTGCCTTTGAAGGATGTGCCGGCGGCGCTGACGATTGAGAGCATCGTCGATACCCTGCGCATCATCGACCACGACCTGCGCCACCATTTCGGCTTGCCGGCGCCGCGCATCCTCGTCACCGGCCTGAACCCGCATGCGGGCGAAAACGGCTATCTGGGACACGAGGAAATCGATGTGATCGCGCCCGCCTTGAAGCAGGTCAACGGCGAGGGCATCGACGCCCGCGGCCCGTATCCGGCCGATACGCTGTTCCAGCCGCGATACTTGAACGAAGCCGACTGCGTGCTCGCGATGTTCCACGATCAGGGCCTGCCGGTCCTGAAATACGCGACTTTCGGCGAAGGCATCAATGTCACGCTCGGGCTGCCGATCATCCGCACCTCCGTCGACCACGGCACGGCGCTCGATCTCGCAGGCACCGGCCGTGCGGACGCGGGCAGCCTGATTGCCGCTATCGACACAGCCGTCTCGATGGCGCGCCACCGTCGCGCCGCCTGATTTTTTTCCGTTCCTTTTTTGTAGCGTCTTTCGATGTCCACCAGCAGACAGCACCAGGGCCATTTCGCGCGCAAGCGTTTCGGACAGAATTTTCTGGTCGATATCGGCGTGATCGATGCGATCGTGAACGTGATTCGTCCGCAACGCGGCGAACGCATGGTCGAGATCGGGCCGGGCCTCGGCGCACTGACCGAGCCGCTGATCGAACGCATCGCCACGCCTGAGTCGCCGCTGCATGCGGTCGAGCTGGATCGCGATCTGATCGTGCGCCTGAAGAAGAAATTCGGCGACCTGCTCGAACTGCACTCGGGCGACGCGCTCGACTTCGACTTTGGCTCTCTGGCGGCGCCCTCGGCGTCCGGTACGCCTGGTACGCCGGACGGCAAGCCTACGCTGCGGATTGTCGGCAACCTGCCGTACAACATTTCGAGTCCGCTGCTGTTTCATCTCACTTCGTTCGCACACTGCGTGATCGACCAGCACTTCATGCTGCAGAACGAGGTGGTGGAGCGGATGGTGGCGGAGCCCGGCAGCAAGGCGTTCAGCCGGCTGTCGGTGATGCTGCAGTACCGCTACGTGATCGACAAGCAGCTCGACGTGCCGCCTGAGTCCTTTCAGCCGCCGCCCAAGGTCGATTCGGCAATCGTGCGGATGATTCCGTTTGCGCCGCATGAGCTGCCTGAGGTCGACGAGCGTGTGCTTGGCGAGGTCGTGACCGCGGCTTTCTCGCAGCGGCGCAAGATGTTGCGCAATACGCTGGCAGCATTTCGCGACAGGGTGGATTTCGAGGCGCTTGGCTTCGATCTGCAACGTCGCGCCGAGGATGTGCCGGTCGCCGAGTATGTGCGTGTCGCGCAGATCGTGGCTGGGTCAGCTGCGCGCGGCGCGGCGCCGGAGCAAGCCTGAGCGCTTGAGCGCGGCTGAAGGTTAGGCCGCGCTGCGCCGCGCCGGTGCGTTGACGAGCGCAATGCCGGTGAGCACTAGCAACGCGGCGAGCAGAAACCGCCCGCTGAACGATTCGCCGAGCAGCAGCACACCGAAGGTGACGCCGAAGAGCGGCGTCAGAAACGAGAACACCGACAGACGCGACGCAATGTAGCGCGTCAGCAGCCAGAACCAGATCAGATAGCTGACGAACGCGACGACTACGGCCTGATACGCAAGGCTCACGAACGCGATTGGCGTGAGGACGGCCACTTTGACCTGACCCAACCCCGCCGCAAGGGCGAGCAACACCACGGCCGACACCGCCAACTGGTAGAACAGCGTTTTGCAGGCGCTCGACTGGGCGAGGCGCGAGGCGCGCACCACGACCGTCGTCGCAGCCCACGTAATCCCCCCCAGCACGCCGAGCGCGTCACCAGTCAAGCCCGCGAGCATCGAGCCCTGGTTGGCGCCATGTGCATGCGTGAAGCCGTCGGCAAACGCCAGCGCCATGCCCGCGAAGGCGAAGATGATGCCGGCCCACTGGATGCGCCGCATCCGCTCGCCGTCGACGAACCAGTGCAGTCCCAGGGCGGTGAAGCACGGCGCGGTGTAAAGAAACACGGCCATGCGCGACGCGCTGGTCAGCGTCAGGCCCAGAAAAATGCAAACGAATTCGCTGGCGAACAGGATGCCCGCGAGCAGTCCGGCGCCGAGCGTGCCGTCGTCGCGAAATAGCGGTGTTCCACGGGCGCGCGCCCAGCCCCACACCAACAGCGTCGCGATGGCCGAGCGCAATCCGGCCTGGAACATAGGCGGCAGAAATGCATTGGTGCTCTTGATCGCAACCTGCTGGAGGCCCCAGATTGCGCATAGTGCGATCATCGTCAGGATGGCGAAGCCGTCGGGGGTGCGGCGGACCGGCAGGGCGGTGGTGCTCATTGTCTCGGGTTTCGCCTGGTTATCGCTTTAGTTGCCGCTTTAGTTGTTGTTTCAATTACCGCCTCGATTAGCGCGACGGTTGAGGCTGTCAGCGCGGAGGGCTTCGGTCTGCCTCCGCTGTACGATAACAAATCCGGCACACGGTGGGTTCGATGCCCCCATCGTTCGCGTGTATTCAGCCGTTCTGTTGCAATCCATCGCGCATGGACGATTACCAGCTCCAGCGCGCACCGGCGTTACCCTCGACAACGCTGCGATGCGCGCCATTCACGTTGGTCGTGTAACCGGCTGCCGCGTACACGCTGCCGTGCACGCTCAAACGTGCAGCGATACCGAGGCCGAACTCGGCCGCCGTCGCGGGAACGCTGGTCGGAATGACAGTGGTGCCTCCGAAAGTCACCTCGTCAGTGCCGTTGAAGTAGCGCCACAGGTTGGCGCGCAGGTACGGCTCCCAGACTGTGCCCGCGCCTTCGAACTTCCCTTCGAGCCGGAGTCCCAGGCGGCCGATCAGGCCGTTCGCGGCATGAAACGTCACGCTTGAGACGCCATCGTCGAGATCGTTGATCGACGTGTGCTGCCAGATCAGTTGTGCTTGCGGCTCGATGCGCAGATTGGCCGGCAGCGGAATCGGCAAGCCGGCTTCGAACGACGCGGCTTCGGCGTAGCCATGCGTGGAGGCGCCGATGTTCTCGTAGGACATCGGGCTGATGGTGAGCGAGCTGCCCATCAGAACGGTATCGGTGTACCAGCCGCCCGGGCCGACATGGGTCCAGTAGCCGCCGGCGTTGTAGGCGTTGATCGAGAGGTGTCCCGCTGCGAGATTCGGAAAGCCGAGCGCAAAGCCGCTCACGTCGCCTTGCGCGCGGGAAAAGCCGAGCATGAAGCCGTAATGGTTGCGCTGACCGCCTGACGTCGAGTCGGCGTAGAGGTCCTGGCCGACTTCTATCCCACCCATCGTGCCGCTGAACTCCGGATTCACTGCGCCGCCATTGCTCAGCGTAGCGTGTTCGCCCCATACGCGTGTCCACGAGGCCGGTACCGCGCCGGTCTCATTCAGCAGGGATTGCGATCCCTCGCGGTCGTGGAAGGTGCCTATCTGCTCGAGGCCGAGTGCGCGTGCGAGTTCTGGGACTTCGGCGTAGACAGGCACCTCCATCCGGTAGAGCGGCGTGGGTGCCGAGCCCGTCGGCGGCGCGGACGGAAGGGGTGGTGTGCCGCCGGCGGCGAGCGGGCCGCTGGGAGTGGGCGTTGGCGTGGGAGCCGGTGTGGGCGTAGGCGTAGGTGCGGGCGTAGGCGTAGGCGTTGTAGCCAGGCTCGAGCGCAAATACCAGTTGTCCGCCGTCCCCGCACTCACGCCGCCTTTGAACAGATAGTACGTGTAGGCGCCTGCAACCAGCGGCTTCGGCAGCGTGAATGTGCCCGCGGCCGTCGTCGCGCCGTCGGTTGCCTGCACGACCATGATGCCGTCCGTGACCGTCGCAGCGCCTATGCCGCCGACGTTCGTAATTCCTAGCGTCGTCTTTCCCGAGCCAGTGCCTTGAACGATCACCAGCTTGTCGCTCGCCGAGCCGTCCCCGTTGAGCACGCTTTGCAGCAACAGCCTGCCGTTGAGTCCCACGTAGTTCCCGTTCACCACCAGCGCATCGGTCGTGCTGGTGCCGCCGTTGGTGAGGTCGATCGTGCCCGCGTTGTTGACAGTGACAAGGTGCCCACTCACCGCAGGGGTGATCGCGGGGTCCCCCAGACCGCCGGCGAACAGAGTGCTGGTTGAATCGAGCGTGAGCGTGCCCGTCAGCGTGCCGCTGTTGCCGAGCGTCAGACCGTTGTTGTCGAGGGTGAGTTGGCTGCCGTTCGTGGCGTTGATGGTCGACCAGTTCGTGAAGCGGCTAAGGCCACTCGCTTGAGTGTCGCTGAAGTTGAGGACGCTGGAGACATTGCCGCCCGCGAGCAACGGCACGCCGGCGAGGTTGGTATCGGTGAGGCCGGTCAGCGTCGCGGTATCGTGGCCCGTGCCGAGCCGCACGAAGCCGGTGATCGTGCCCGCGCTCCAGTTGAGCGTGTCATTGCCGGTATCGGTATAGATGGCGCGGCCATTGCCGCCCGCAATGGTGCCGGTGTTGTTGATGACGATGTCGTACGCGCCGATCGAGCTGATCGCCTGGGTAGTGGCGGCTTCGATGGTGCCGCTATTGTTGATGGTCGCGCTACCGTTGGCGATCGAGATCGCGACGTCCTCACCTGAGATCGTCCCTGCATTGGTGAAGGTGCCGCCGCCGTTCGCGTCGATGCCATTGGACTGTTTGCTCACAATGCTCGCGCCCGCTGCGTTGACGAGTGTTGCGCTGCCCGATATGAACGCGCCCAGGCCGCCCGAGCCGCTCGCGGTGATCGCGCCGGTATTGGTGATCATGCCCGGTGACCGGTCGTTCGAGGCGATCCCATGCGAACCCGTCCCCGAAACGTTGATGGTGCCGTTGTTGGTGATGACGTTATTGCCGGCCCCACCCACCACATTGCCGTTTGTGAACATGCCAGGCGAACCAGCCCCGGTCGTCGTGATGGTGCCGCTGTTGACGAGCGTGTCATTGACCGTCTCCGCGGCCATGCCTGCGGAGCCGTCGCCGCTCGTCGAAAGCTGGCCCTTGTTGGTGAGGGTGCCACCCCCTGGGCTTGCGAAGTCGTGCATCGCAACGGAATCGGTGCCGCTCGTCTGGATCACACCGCTGGTGTCGTTGAGCATCGTCACGGTCGCGGCGCCGTTGAAGAGGCCTTCCGATTCGCTGCCGCTTGTCACGATCGTTCCGCGGTTGATCAATACGTTCTGGCCTGCGCCGCTTCCCTGAGCCGAGATGCCATCGAAGGTGTCCCCGCTGACGGTGATGCTGCCAAGGTTGGTGACCGTGCTGTGGTCGTACACGAGAATGGCATTGTTGCCGCTAATGACGAGTTCGGTTCCCAGTAGTACGTTTACTGAAATGTTGGTACTACCTAATGTAGCCGCGACCGAGGTGCTCGAGGGATTGGGCGGGATCGTGCTGCTGCACGTAACGGTTTGCCCGCTCGCCGGCGTGGCATTGTCGCAGCCGGCCAGCGCCGGCGACACGCGCAACAGGATCAGGAGACCCAGTGCGGAAGAGGTGGATTCGAATAGGCGGCTCGGTACCAAGGGCGAACATGCTCGGCGCATACGTTCCTCTGTAGAGGGCAGACGACATCACTGCCCATGGGGTTCGCTGACGTGCAGAGTCGCCTCTTGGGGCGTTGGTTCAAGCGGATACCGTGCGTGGTGAGAATCAGAATAGGCAACGTATGACTGGGAGGCAATATTCAGATGCGTCAGAACGTGGCGTGAGATGGCGGGCGTGCGGCGAGTGTGTCAGCGTGCGAGCGGGTACATCTGGGCCGTGCGCCAATTCACCCGTTATCTCACCCGCTAACGCATCAATTAACGTAACAATCAAGCGCACTATTGCAGCGCATGGAGCTTGCGCCGTGAGCGTTGCGGATCGAGTAACGAGAAGCCTGCAATGCCCACCGCCAGCAACAATGCACCGGTGACTGCGAAGCCGATCTCGTAGCCGTGGCCATCGCCAGCCGCGCCGAGCAGCTTGCCCATCGCGAACGGTCCAATCAGGCCCGCCGTGGTGGTGATGGAATTAGTGATCGCGAGCAGCGCGCCGCGCTGGCCAACAGGTGCGACTTCCGCCACCAGCATCGGACCAAAGGTGAAGGTCTGGATTGCGAGTGCGCTGGCCAGTCCCATCAGCGCGACCTTGACGAACGGCGGCATGCCGAGAAACAGCCCACAGTAAGCTACCCCGCTTACCACGCAGGCGGCGCTGATGAGTGCGCCGCGCGCGCGCCGCGATGGCACGCCGCGCTTGAGCAGACGATGGGAGAACACTGCCAGTGCAATGCCTACCGGAATCTGCGTGGCTACTTGCGCCGCGAACAACCAGCCGGCCTGAGTAGCGGGAAAGCCGAGGCCGAGCCGGAAGTACGCCGGCACCCAGGTGAAGCCGACTGCGATCACCGCATACCCGACGAAGCATTGCAGCATCACGCCGATCACAGTGCGATCAGAGAGCAGGGTCCGATAGCGCAGCCGCGGTTGCCGAGTCACCGCGGCTGCGAGGGAGGGCACACTGCGTGAGCGCTGACCGGTTTTTCCGACGCACAACCACAGCACGGTCCACGCGGCACCAACCACGCCGAGGGTCAGAAAAGTGGCGTGCCAATGCCAGCGTTGCGAGATGTAGGTGAGCAGCGGTCCTGCAACGATCACCCCTGCTGTTGCACCTTGCTGAACGATCAGAGTGGGCAGGTTACGCTCGCGATCGTCGAACCATGTGTAGACCACATGCAGTGCGAGCGGCGATGCCGGTCCTTCGCCTGCGCCGAGCAGGATGCGGCAGAGCAGCAGGACTGCGAAACTAGTCGGCCACGCAAGCGGTAACTGGGCACAGGCCCACGTGAGCGCAAGCGCAGCCAGCAGCCATTTCATGCTGACGCGGTCGGCAATCAGGCCCACCGCGATGCCCGAAAGCGAAAAGAGCACAAAGAACGCACTGCCGACGAGGCCGAACTGAGCGTGCGTCAATTGCATGTCATGCATCATCGGAATCGCCACGAGACCGAGTACGGCCTTGTCGGCGAAGTTGATCAGCATGAACAGGAACAGCGAGGCGACGATAACCCAGCGGCGCGTCCGCGAGTGCTCGAGCGGCACGACCGACGCCGCGGGAGCTGCTGCAAGCCTTGAACCTTCTGCCTCAAGCATTCAATACTCCTGAGGGTGCCCGGTATGACCGCACGCCGCGGGCGTGCAATGCGGGGTGCGGCGAGGTGAGCAAACCCTGTCTCCTGAATATGTATTGTGCGACCTGTGCGGTCGTGCTGCCGTCCGGATTGCCAGGCTCTGCTGGCAGCGGCGAATATTCGCCCATTTGAGGTGGTATAAGGGAATTATTCAAGTGCAATCTGCTTATCGGAAACTTGCAAAACATGCATGAGATCAATTCACGCCGGCTCACCCACCTGATTGCGCTCGCCGAAGAGGGCAGCTTTGCGCGCGCCGCTGAACGCGTGCATTTGAGTCAGCCCGCGCTTAGCCGCAGCATTCAGGCGCTGGAGGAAGAACTGGGCATGAAGCTGTTCGACCGGGCGGCGCGCGGCGTTGCCATGACGGCGGCAGGGCGGCTGCTGGTCGAACGTGCGCGCCGCGTCCTTTTCGAGACACGGTGCCTGTTTCGCGACGTCGAACTGCTCAAGGCCCACGAACTTGGCGAGGTGCGTATCGGGCTCGGCCCCTACCCGGCCGTCGTGCTGCTGCCCGATCTGCTGGTGGAGTTTTCGCGGCGCTTTCCGAAGATCAAGATTTCTATCGAATTAGGCGAAGGGGATGCGTTGCTCGGCAAACTGCGCGCCGAGCAGGTCGACTTTCTGGTGACGGACCGGCGGGTGCCGCCCGTGACACCGGATGTCACGATGCAGCGCTTGCCGCGCCACGATGGCGCCTGGTTTGCGCGCCCCGGACATCCGCTGCTGACGCGTGGGCCCGTCCCGATCGCCGCGTTGCGCGAGTTTCCGCTGGTGTCGGTGACGTTGCCGGCGTTTATGAAGGACGCGGTGCACCGGTTGCTGAAATACCGGGCTCACGAGCAGATCCCCTTGCAGGTGGAGTGCAACGATGTCGCGGTGCTGAAGGACGTCGTGGCGCAGACGGACGCCGTATTGTTTGCCACTGGCTCGTCAGTGCGGCGCGATCTCGAGACGCGGCGGCTGGCACGCATTGCGCTGACCAACCCGCCGAAGCTGAGCCTCGAATTCGCGCTCGTGTACCTGGCAGAGCGCACCCCGTCGCCCGCGGCCAGTTCGGCGCTCGCGCTGACCGAACAGATCATGGATGAGGCTAACCACGCCGCGCAGCATTTGTTGTAGGCCGACTCATCGGCACAGGATTTACCCTCGGTGCGGTTGACAAAGCCAGGCTGATCCGTGACGATTCGGAATCAGGATTCCGTTTTTGATGGCGAACCGGTTTTGCCTTTGCTTCGCGTTTGCCCGGCATTGCCTGCGTTTGTCTCATCCGGCACCCGACCATCCCGCACCCTTTGCCTTGACACGATGTTGAAAGCCGCATGACAAGCACGCCTCTTCGCAAGCGCGAATCCTCTTCCGCCATCGCGGCGCCGCGTCAGACCCGCAGTCAGGTCGGCCTCGCCAAGATGCTGCAAGCCGGACGCGAGTTGATCGAGGCGAGCGGCAATCTCGACGATCTGTCCATCAACGATATTGTCGAACGTGCGGGCACGTCGATTGGCGCGTTCTACCGCCGCTTCGACAACAAGGACGCGTTCTTCGAAGTAGTCCAGGACCGGGTGATGGCCGAAGGTCTCGACTACGTGCGCGAGATTCTCGAGCGCGACCCGGTATGGCGCTCTAACGATGCAGGTACGCTCGCCGACGCGGTGGTGGCGTTTTACGTGCAGGTGTTCCGGCGCAATCGTGGGCTTTACCATGCCTCGCTGCTGCGGTCCTCGCAGCTCAAGCCGAGCTGGGATGCGGCCAAGGAGGCCAATCGCGAAGTGTTGGCGCTGCTCGCGCCGCGCCTCGTCGACGCGCTGCTTGCGGCGCGCGGCGCGCCCGCTTCGCAGGCGGCGGCTCTTGACTTCGAAGTGCGCGCGTCGGTACAGATGATCAATGGCTTGCTGGTGAATAGCATCCTGAACGATCCGGGGCCGCTATCGCTCGAGAGCCGCCGCCTGCGTCCGTGGCTGCAGACGGCATTTCGCCGCTGCCTCGGTCTTCCCGACGGCTGATTTTTTTAAGCAAAAAACGGAATAAGAATTCCGTTTCCGATTTTTTAAAAGCTGGCTGCCAGAGACTTGGCCAGCTTTCCTGGAGGAGACACTGCATGACCCGTTGTTGCCCTGCGAGCCTTCGCAATCCTGCTTTTGACGCGCCGCATGTCGGCGATCCGCTCGACGTCGCCTTCGATGCCGGCGTCAATCTCGCCTTCGCCATTGCTGCGCCGACGGTGCCGCCGCGGCTCACGGAACATTCGCGCCGCATGGCGCAGCGCATCTACCGCGTGGCCGAGCGGGTGTATTGCGCGGTGGGATACGCGATTGCGAACATCATCTTTGTGGTCGGCGACGATGGAATCGTGGTCGTCGACGCAACTGAGGCGGTATCGGCGGCGAAGCGTATCTACGAAGACTTTTGCGCGATCGATCCACGTCACGCCGGGTTGCCGGTGAAGGCGGTCGTCTACACGCATAACCACACGGATCACACTGGCGGCGTGCGCGCGTTCGTCGACGAAGCCGCGCTCGAAGCGGGGCAGGTCGAGATCATCGCGCACCGTACGCTGATGGACACGGTGATCAACAATGCCAATCTGGTTGCGCCCATTCTCGCCACGCGTTCGGCGTACAGCTTCGGCACGCTGTTGCCGGCCGGCGCGACCGGCAAGGTCAACGCGGGGATCGGGCCGGTGCTGATCGCCGAGCCGGCGAGCTTTTTCGCGCCTACTCGTGTGTTCGATGACGCGCTCGATATCGTGCTGGCCGGCGTGCGCTTCCAGTTCCGCTACGCGCCGTCCGAAGCGGACGACGAGATTGTGATGTGGTTGCCGGATCTCGGCGTGTTGTTGTCGGCGGAAGTGATCCAGGGTGAGTGCCTCGCGAACGTGCATACGCTGCGTGGCACGCGCTATCGCGATCCGGTGCGTTGGTACCAGACAATCGACATGATGCGCGGCTTCGGCGCTGCGCATATGGTGCCGGCGCATGGCCGCCCGGTGTCGGGCGCCGCGGCGGTTGCGGATGTGCTGACGGTGTATCGCGATGCCATTCAGTTCATCCACGATCAGACGATCCGCCACATGAACTTCGGCATGACGCCGGACGAACTCGCGGAAGCGATCCCTGCGTTGCCGCCGCATCTCGCACAGCACGCGTGGCTCGGCGAGTACTACGGCACGGTCAAGCATTCGGTGCGCCAGGTGTATTCGGGGCAACTCGGCTGGTTCGATGGCGATCCGGCGTCCCTCGACCCGTTGCCGCGTGTTGAGCGCGCGCGCCGTACGGTCGACATGATGGGCGGCACGGATAGAGTACGCGCCGCCGCGCGGGTCGCGCTCGGCGATAGCGACTGGCGCTGGGCCGCTGAACTGGCGACGCTGCTCGTGCGGCTCGACATCGACGATGCCGACGCCCGTAGCATCAAGGCCGAGGCGCTGCGCGAACTGGGCTATCGTACCGAGAACACCAACTGGCGCAACTGGTACCTGAGCGCGGCACGAGAACTCGAGCGTGCCTACGAGGATCTGCCGTTCGCGGGCAGCGCGAGCCTGGCGTCCACCGACGTGCTACGTGCCCAACCGTTACGCAATGTGTTCCAGCGCTTCAGCGTGTGCATTGATCCGGGTCGTTGTGCCGATCTGCACGCAACGTTAGTATTCCGTATTACAGATCGAGACGAAACCTACGCGCTCGAGTTGCGCCGCGGCGTATTGCAGGTTCATGAGCGCACGCCTGCGGCTGCGGATCTGCAGCTCGCGCTCAATACTGCGACCTTGTACGGACTGCTGCGCGATATCGCAGGGCAGTTGCCGGCAGGTCTCGAAAGTGGTGCGATAGCGCTGGAGCGCGGTACGCTTCCTCAACTGCGCGCATTCTTCGACAGCTTCGACCGGCCAACGCGGCGCATGCCGGCGCTCGCCAGCCGCTAGGCCTCGCGAACCTGCACAAGGAGGGATTGAGGAGATGGAAAAGATCTGGTTGAAGTCTTATCCGCCAGGCGTCTCGGCGGAGATCGATACGACGCAATTTGGCTCCGTTGCGGATCTGCTCGAGCGCAGCTTCCGCGAGCATGCGGCGGCACGTGCCTTTGTCTGCATGGGGTGCGAGATGACCTATGCAGAACTGGACGAAAAGTCGCGCCATCTTGCCGCGTGGTTTCAGGCGCAGGGTCTCGCGCAAGGCGCGCGGATCGCCGTGATGCTGCCGAACCTGTTGCAGTATCCAGTCGCGATGGCAGCGATTTTGCGCGCGGGCTATATCGTGGTGAACGTGAATCCGCTGTACACACCGCGTGAGCTCGAGCATCAGTTGAACGATAGCGGCGCCGAGGCAATTGTCATACTCGACACGTTTGCCGCCACGCTGCAGGCCGTGCAGGCGCGTACTGCAGTGCGGCATGTGGTGGTGACGTCGATTGGTGAAATGAAGGGCGCGGCGCTGTTTGTTGCTGGCGATTCGATTTCGGATGAGACCGTGCGGCACTCGCACGTGAGCCTGGGCGACGCCATCGCCCGCGGCGCCGAGGTGGGCTTCACGCCGGTGCGAATCTCCGCTGACGATGTCGCGGTGCTGCAGTACACAGGCGGCACGACCGGTGTCTCGAAGGGCGCGACGCTGCTGCATCGCAATCTGGTTGCCAACATCGTGCAATCCGAGGTGTGGCGCGAACCGGCCTACCGAAACCGCACTGATATCGGCCAGTACATCACCGCCGTCGCGTTGCCGCTCTATCACATCTTCGGCCTGACCATCTGTGCCTTGCTGACGATGCGCTGCGGTGGCGTGGGCATTTTGATTCCGAATCCGCGCGACATCTCCGGCATGATCGAAACGCTGCGGGGCTATGCGATCAATTCGTTTCCGGGCGTGAATACGATGTATAACGCGTTACTCAACGACCCGGCGTTCGCGACACTCGATTTTTCGAAGCTGGTGCAGAGCACGGGCGGCGGCATGGCGGTGCAGCAAGCGGTCGCGCAACGCTGGCAAGCGGCGACGGGTGTGCCGATTATCGAAGGCTATGGGCTGTCGGAGACCTCGCCGTGTGCGACCACCAATCCGCCCACTGCAACGTCGTTCAACGGCACCGTCGGCTTGCCGCTGCCGTCAACGGAGATATCTATCCGCGATGACGCTGGCAACGATGTGCCCCTTGGTCAGCCGGGCGAGATCTGCATTCGCGGTCCACAAGTGATGGCCGGCTACTGGAATCGTCCCGACGAAACCGCTCGCGCGATGACCGCGGATGGCTTCTTCAAATCAGGCGACGTCGGGCTGATGGACAAAGCCGGCTTCGTGAGAATCGTCGATCGCAAGAAGGACATGATTCTGGTGTCGGGCTTCAACGTCTACCCGAACGAGATCGAGGATGTGGTGGCAAAACATCCAGGCGTGTTCGAAGTGGTCGCGGTCGGTGTGCCGGACGAACAGGCGGGCGAAGCGGTCAAACTGTTCGTCGTGAAGCGCGATCCAGCGCTGACTGAAACGGATATTTTCAATTTCTGCAAGGAGCAACTCACCGGCTACAAGCGGCCCAAGATCATTGAATTTCGCACCGAACTGCCGAAGACGAACGTCGGCAAGATTCTGCGGCGTGCCTTACGCGACGAGGCCAAGCCGCGAGCGTAACGTCATCGGTTGCGCAGGTGCCTGACAGGGCTGCTTGGTCCTGTCGGCCCTTGTTGGGTTGTCAGCAGCATGGCGCGATTCCGGGTACATTTACGTCCTCGACATCAAGCAACGGGGAGTACACGATGCGCCTTCTACACACCATGCTCCGAGTGGGCAACCTGGACCGCTCGGTCAAGTTCTACACTGAATTGCTCGGCATGAAATTGCTGCGCCGCCACGATTATCCGGAGGGCAAGTTCACGCTCGCCTTCGTGGGCTACGAGGATGAGAGCGACGGCACCGTCATCGAGCTGACGCACAACTGGGACACCGAATCGTATGATCTGGGCACCGGTTTTGGCCACCTGGCGGTCGAGGTCGAAGATGCCTACGCGGCTTGCGACAAGATCAAGGCGCAAGGCGGCACTGTCGTGCGCGAGGCCGGCCCGATGAAACACGGCACCACCGTGATCGCGTTTGTGACCGATCCGGACGGCTACAAGATCGAATTCATCCAGAAGAAGAAATAACCTGCGTGAGAGCGGCGCGCCGGGCTTCGCTACGGTGCGTCCAGTGCCGCGCAGCGCAGTTATCCCGAGCACCGCGCACCGCACGCTGCGCTGCATCAGACCTGGCTTGACGTTGTTTGAGCGTGGCTGAAGCAGTGCGACGCGCGATGGCGCTGGCCGGCGGCAACCACAGACATAAACGATGAATGACGCGAATCCCTACTTCGACGAGATCCAGGCCGTCAACGCCGAGGTAGAGGCGTGGTACAGCGGCGCGGCGCAAGCCGGTGCACTTGACCATCTGATGGCGCACTTTTCGCCGCAATTTTCGATGATTCTGCCGAACGGCGGGACGTTGGACTGGCCGACGCTGCGCGACATCTTCGCTCAGCATGGCGGGCAGCGGCCGAACTTCAAAATCCAGATTACCGACAGTACGATCGTCGCCCAGTATGCGGGTGGGGCGGTCGTGACGTACAACGAGCGGCAGTCGGACGGCGAGCACAGCCGCAATTTGCGGCGCTCCACGGCGGTGCTGGAAATTGACGCGCACGGCAGGGTGCAGTGGCGGCATTTGCAGGAAACGTTCTGCACGGAGTGATCAGCGCATCACTTGCCCGAGACGAGGCGAGGCGAGTGCCGCGATAGTGGCCGAAGCAACGACGACTCGCTTCTCTACAGCTAAATGGCGAAAAAAAGCGTCTTTTCGCAAGACGCTTTCTTCGTGCATCGCATCAGCCTCACAGAGTAGGCAACAACTCAGGCGGATGATGCTTGAGTGTCTGCCGCGCCTCGCGGAATTCCGGAAAGATCGATTCGACCGTCTGCCAGAAACGCGGGCTATGATTCATCTCGCGCAGATGCGCGAGCTCATGCGCGACGACATAATCGATGATCGACAGCGGGAAGTGAATCAGCCGCCAGTTGAGCCGGATCTTGCCATCGCTCGAACAACTACCCCAACGCGTCGCCGCTGAAGACAGCGCGTAGGCGCGATAACTCACCCCCAGCTTCTCCGCGTAAATCGCGAGGCGTTCGCCGAATAGCCGCTTGGCTTCGCCTTGCAACCAACCCTGAACACGATCCTTGATCTGCTGAGGATCGGCTTGCAGGGGCAGCGGCAACGCGAGCGCGGCTTGCTCGGCATCGAAGGCGAGCGTGCCGCGCGGCGCACCGAGCGTGACGCGCACCGGCTGGCCGAGATACGGCACCTGGGCGCCGTCCTTCCAGTCGACGCGCGGCAGCGCGCGTTGCTCGACACGCGTTTGCCATTCAATCAACTTCGTGAAAATCCAGCGCTGCTTTTCGCTGATAGCGGTTTCGATGTCGGCCAGCGTGACCCAACGTGGTGCAGTGATCATCAGGCCACTGCTGTCGATCGCAAAGCCGATCGAACGGCGCGATGACCGTTTGAGCTGGTAGTGAAGGGTCTGCGTGCCGAGCGTCAGGCTGCGCAACTTCGAGCCGTCGGGCGCGCGTGGCACATCCGGCTTCAGCGATGAAGGCGGCGTGGACGGCGGGATTGCCGGCTCGGCGAAGAGCGGCAGATCGAGTTGCCGGCTATCGAGCGCCGCAGCGGGCTGCGGCGTGGGAGACTTCTGCATCGGTTCAGGTTTCGCGCAATACGCGCCGGCGCAAATACGCCATCAATGGCGCGGGCGCGTCAGATACGGGCGGCGGCGGGTGTGCTATCCGCAGCACGATACGCGGCAGGATCAATGCGACGCATCTCCGCTTCGATCCACGTCTCGACGCGCGTGTTCACTTCATCGGGCGTGAGCCCCTTCGTCTCGATCGGCTTGCCGATCGACACTGTGACTATACCCGCATATTTGAGAAACGAGTTGCGCGGCCACACACGCCCCGCGTTGTGCGCAATCGGTACGACCGGCGCACCGGTCCCTACTGCGAAGCGCGCACCACCGGTTTTGTATTTGCCCTGCTTGCCCGTCGGTGTGCGGGTGCCCTCCGGAAACATGATGACCCAGGCGCCTTCTTCCATGCGCGCCTTGCCTTGCCGGATGACCGACTCGAACGCGTACTTGCCGTCCTTGCGGTTGATATGCACCATCTTCAGCAGGCCGAGGGCCCAGCCGAAAAACGGCACGTATAGCAGTTCGCGCTTGAAAACGTAGCACAACGGACGTGGCATCAATGCCGGAAACGCCAGCGTTTCCCATGCCGATTGATGCTTCGACAGCAGCACGGCCGGGCCGTCAGGCAGATTCTCGAAGCCTTCGATACGGTACTTGATGCCGTTTAGCCAACGCACGACCGCGAGCGTCGAGCGGCACCAGCCGGCCGCCATCCAGTAGCGGCGCTCGGCGCGCATGAACGGGAAAGCGATGAAGCAGGCGGTCGCGTAGGGGATCGTGTAGACCACCAGGTAGATCAGCAGCAACAGCGAACGGAGGAAGCGCATCGGCGTGGAAGGTTGTTATCAAGGACGCGCGTAGGTCGCGTCAGTGTTGTTCTGTGGAGAGAAAGTCGAGCGAGAAGGCGCGCAAATCATCGTGAACCTTCGTGCCTTCAGGCAGGCCGCCAGTAGCGAGCGTCTTGCGGCCCTTGCCGGTTAGCACCAGATGCGCGGGAAAACCAAGCGCCGCGCCCGCTTGCAGGTCGCGCAGCGAATCGCCCACGACCGGTGTCTCGTCCGGATCCGCTTCGAAGCGCTCGGCGATCATCTTCAGCATGCCGGGTTTCGGCTTGCGGCACTCGCAATGATCCTCCGCCGTGTGCGGGCAGAAGAACACCGCGTCGATGCGTCCACCGACTGCCGCGACCATCCGGTGCATCTTCAGATGCATCGCGTTGAGTGCGTTCATGTCGAACAGACCCCGCCCGATGCCCGACTGGTTCGTCGCGATCGCCACGCGATAGCCGGCCTGATTCAGACGGGCAATCGCTTCGAGACTCCCGGGCAGCGCGACCCACTCGTCCGGCGACTTGATGAACGCATCGGAATCGACGTTGATCACACCGTCACGGTCGAGGACAACGACTTTTTTGTGGGAGGTCGGCATGGTTCGTCGGTTCAGTGGGCGCGCTGGATTGGGTCGCTCTGGTTGGTCACTTACGCCGCCAGCCTGGAGATGTCCGCGACGCAGTTCATCTGCTGATGCAGTGCGCCGAGCAAGGCCAGACGGTTAGCGCGCAACGCGGGATCTTCAGCGTTGACCATTACGTTGTTGAAGAACGTGTCGACCGGTTCGCGCAGCGCCGCAAGCGCAGTCAGCGCGCCCGTGTAGTCGTGCGCAGCCAGTTGCGACTGGACGCGCGGAGCGACCTGTTCGAGCTGCGCGTATAGCGCTTTTTCTGCCGCTTCGATCAGCAACGTAGGTTGCACGCCGCTCACCGGTGTGCCATCCGACTTCTTCAGGATGTTCGAAATGCGCTTGTTGGCCGCTGCGAGCGAAGCCGCTTCGCTGAGCGAAGAGAATTCGCGGACCGCGTCAAGGCGTGCGACGATGTCGTTCAGGCGCGTCGGGTTCAGCGCCAGCACGGCGTCGATTTCACCCGCCGAATAGCCGCGCTCGCGCAGCAGACCACGCAGACGGTCCATGCAGAATTCGTAGATGGCCTGCGTCGAGTCGGCGACGTTCGGCACCGCAGCGAATTGCGCGTAAGCGGTGCGCAGGAGTTCGACGAGGTCGACCGGCAACTGCTTTTCGACGAGGATCCGCAGCACGCCCAGTGCATGACGGCGCAAGGCGAATGGGTCCTTCTCGCCGGTCGGTTGCAGACCAATGCCCCAGATGCCGACCAGCGTTTCGAGCTTGTCAGCCAGTGCGACGACGGTGCCGGTTGCCGTTGCGGGCAAGGCATCGCCGGAGAAACGCGGCTGATAGTGTTCCGTGCAGGCCAGCGCGACTTCTTCGGGCTCGCCGTCGTGGCGTGCGTAATACGTGCCCATCGTGCCTTGCAGCTCGGGGAATTCGCCGACCATGTCGGTGATCAGATCGGCCTTGGCGAGCAGGGCGGCGCGTTTGGCGAGCGCAACATCCGCGCCCATCAGCGCGGCAATCGCACCAGCCAGTGCTTCGACGCGTTCGACGCGTTGCAGCGCCGAGCCGAGCTTGTTGTGATACACGACGTTGGCGAGCAGCGGGACGCGGTCGGCGAGCGGCTTCTTCTTGTCCTGCTCGAAGAAGAACTTTGCATCGGCCAGACGCGGGCGCACCACGCGCTCGTTGCCTTCGATGATATCGCCCGGCGTTTGCGTCTCGATGTTCGAGACGATCAGGAAACGCGAGCGCAGCTTACCGGCGGCGTCGGTCAGTGCGAAGTACTTCTGGTTCGTCTGCATCGTCAGAATCAGGCATTCCTGTGGGACTTGCAGGAATTCGTCCTCGAAGCGGCAGGTGTAGACCACTGGCCATTCGACAAGCGCGGTCACTTCGTCGAGCAGCGCTTCAGGCATCACGACCTGGTCGCCTTCGGCCTGCGCGAGCAGATGGGTGCGGATGGCTTCCTTGCGGTCAGCAAAGCTGGCGACCACGTGGCCTTTGTGACGCAGTGTTTCCGCGTATGCGTCGGCGTGCTGGATCTGCACGAAGCCTTCGGACAGGAAGCGATGGCCGAGCGTGGTGTCGTCCGCATCGATGCCGAGCGCGGTGACCGGAACCACTTGCTCGCCGTGCAATGCGGTGAGGCGCTGCGCTGGGCGCACGAACTGGATATTGGTGCCGTCCGGACGTTGATACGTCATGACCTTCGGAATAGGCAGCTTGGAAACGGTCAGCGTTTCGTCGAGCGCGGCTTGCAGGCCTTCGGCGAGCGTCGCGCCCGGTGCGGCGTAGCGCAGGAAGAAGGCGTCCGCCTTGCCGTCGGAGGCGCGCTCCAGGTCGTCCACCTTGAAGTCAGGGAACCCGAGGGCGGCGAGCTTCTTGGCAAGCGGCGCGGTGGGCTGGCCGTCTTTGTCGAGCGCGACCGAAACCGGCAGCACCTTTTCGCGCACGTGCCTTTCCGGCGCGACGTTGCGCACATTCTTGATCGTGACCGCGAGACGGCGCGGCGTGGCGTAGCGTTCGAACGACAGCTCGCCTTCGATCAGGTCGCGCGCCGCGAGGCGCTGGGCGATACCTTCGGCGAATGCATCGCCGAGGCGTGCGAGCGCCTTGGGCGGCAATTCCTCAGTCAGCAGTTCGACGAGGAGGGTGGCGTGTTGGGGATGAGTCATCTGTTCGTGTTCTCGTCAGTCCGGGTCGATCTTGCGTTCGACTTTGAGCGGCGGCGCCCAGGCGGGCATCGCGGCGTCCTGTGCGTCGGTCGTGAGGCCGGGCACACCGTGCACCGGATTGCCGAGCATCGGGAAGCCGAGCTTCTCGCGCGATTCGTAGTAAGCCTGCGCCACCTGGCGCGACAGATTCCGAATCCGGCCGATGTAGGCCGCACGCTCGGTCACGGAGATCGCGCCGCGTGCGTCGAGCAGGTTGAACGTGTGGCCGGCCTTCAGCACCAGTTCGTAGGCCGGCAGCGCGAGCGGCACTTCCATCATGCGCTTCGCTTCGGCTTCGTAGCTGTTGAACATCGAGAACAGCAGCTCGGTGTTCGCGTACTCGAAGTTATAGGTGGATTGCTCGACTTCGTTCTGGTGATACACGTCGCCGTACGACAGGCGGCGCAGTTCAGGACCGTTAGGGCCTTGCTCCTCCCACTCCGTCCAGACCAGGTCGTAGACGTTCTCGACCTTCTGCAGGTACATGGCGAGACGTTCGAGCCCGTAGGTGATTTCGCCGAGCACCGGCTTGCAGTCCAGACCGCCCACTTGCTGGAAGTAGGTGAACTGGGTCACTTCCATGCCGTTCAGCCAGACTTCCCAGCCGAGGCCCCAGGCGCCCAGCGTGGGGTTTTCCCAGTCGTCTTCCACGAAGCGGACGTCGTTCTGCTTCAGGTCGAAACCGAGCGCCTCGAGTGAGCCGAGGTACAGGTCGAGGATGTTTTCCGGCGCCGGCTTCAACACCACCTGGTACTGGTAGTAGTGCTGCAGGCGGTTCGGGTTCTCGCCGTAACGCCCGTCCTTCGGGCGGCGCGATGGCTGCACGTAGGCGGCGCGCCACGGCTCGGGGCCGACCGCGCGCAGGAACGTGTGGACGTGGGACGTGCCCGCGCCGACTTCCATATCGATCGGCTGGAGCAGCGCGCAACCCTGCTTGTCCCAGTAGGATTGCAGCGTCAGGATGATTTGCTGAAACGTGAGCATGAAGTGCCTTTCGGGCATGGAGGCCGCGCCGCAAGCGCCGGGGCGCGCGAGGTGGCCGTGGAGCAAAGTGCTAAACGGTAGATTTTAACGGAAAGGGGGCGGGGGGAGAATTTTTGGGGGCGGGGTTTCGGGGCGGCCCGGAGGAAAGGGGCGCCAGGTGCCCAACTTGAATACTTGCGGGTATAGATGCGGAAGCAGGGACGCGAGACGGGCGAGCCGAAAGGTGTGTGCCGCGTCGGGAACCGACGGGTATAGAACGGGGTGCTGATGACGCATTAGGTATCGACGACGCGAACGTGTTGCCTGAACTGCTCGGCCAGATTCCCGCCGATATGTCAGCTGGAATTGTTGGCGGCGACGGCGTGTGCGACACGAAGCAGGGCCACGCAATGATCGCGGCGCGCGGTGCCCAACCTCAAATTTTTCAACGTTGAATTTGAGGTGGTACCACGGCGCTCGTCGGAAGGTGCGGCTTTCGCGAGACTGGTGGCTTCGATGTCAATCTGCGCTTCCAAACTCTACACGAGGAAATCCCTAGGGCGCCAAGCAGAGCAAAAATAGCAATTTTGGGGTATTGCATTCCAACTATTCCTTTACCTTTTCGAGATCCACCACAATGCTGTCTTCTCTGGTGGGAGATTGCGCCGGTGTCCCCTGTCTACTGGTTCCGAGTAGCAGCGCTACTTGCTGCGCCTGCAGCCTTTGATGTCGGTGCGCGGATAAATTCGATACTCTTTAATACGTCCGTAAGCCTCGGGAGCAGATTGATCCGGGGATTGTCCAGCGCCATAACTTCCGCGTTTATACAAAGCACCTGCGGACCGTCGCTCTGAACCAAGCAGAAATTAAATGTCCTGAAGATTCTTTGTCGCGTTAACTCCTCGTCATAGGTGTAGCCACGTCCTGTCCAATTTTTTCCTGAGAGCGTGTACGTATTGAAATGTTGCTCGGGCCTAATCCACGGCCTTGCCAAGGTAAATAACGTTGTGGATTCTTCTTATTCTCGCCTTCTGCGAGCGATCCGAACCAAGTCGTTTCCTGCATGGTGTTGGCGTAAAACGCCGCCATGCGGAGCGATGTCACTATTCCATAGCGGCGTGCTGCATTGTTCAAGTCGGTCCGATACTTGTCGACGGTACCCGGAAGAATTGATACCCGTTCAGATACCCACTGATGATGCGCCGCCGCCCGCATGGCCGTCATCGGAAACATCTGGAACATCTCGTTGCAACTCATCCATCCACACTTCCTGAAATGCCGAATAAACGCGAGCGGATGGAAGAACCAGAACTTCTGGCCACCCCCAAGCGGCGTCTGATCCAAGAACTGGAATTTCTTCAGAAAACCCAGGAATTTGTTATACCCATCCGGGTCGGTGTCGGCGCGGCTACCGAAGAATCCATCCGGTTCGTTCAGCCCTTTGTAGCGTGGATCATTGTTAGCCGTATCCCATTCGCTCGGTGCGTGGCACACGAAGCCTTTGAGCCGGGCCCGAACTGCGTCGCTGCCCTGCACATAGTCCGGCAGGTTGTCGTCCAGCCTGAACTCCGGATCGATCTGGCTCGCAGAATACTGATCAGCCGTCGCGTCACCGACCAGCTTTCTAAGTTCATCGAAGCGCCAGAGACCGGCCTCATCGAGCGGCGTGTTGATATCTTCGATCTTCTGCCAGCCCATGAAAAACGGGAAATCCGCATCCGACAGTTTCTGGATGGCATCCTGGCTGATGTCAATATAGCCTTGGGTACCGTTCTCATCGAACGGTACTGCGACCCATGTACCGTGCGCTGAGGCAGGCAAGGTCGGCTGGTCCGTACCCAGGATGCGGCCAAAGCGCAGCAACTCATAACCGTCGCTCGGGCAGGCCGGATAAAGCGCTGTCGCCCGTTCGTACAGTTTGTATTCGTACTCGGCGTAGCGGTCCTTCACCGGCGACGCCGTCAGCGGCGTAATCTTGCCATCGCCCCGGTCGACCCACGAGCGTGTGTAGCGCGCGCCCTTGTGGAAATACACTTCAACGTACAGCGTACTGTGTGCATCCAGCGTACCGGCGGTCAATGCCGGAAAATACGCGGAGTTGTGCTGTCCCGGCGGTACGCTGACGAAAGATTGACCGCCGGGAATCACGAAGTAGCTGTGCCCCCAGTAGTCCTTCGAAGTGAGTGTGACCGGATGTTTCACACCAAGCTGGACCGTATGCCCGGCCTGGGCGAACCACGCCGTGAAATCCGCTGCGGTCATGAAGATTTCGAAATGCAGATGCGGCATGTCATGACAACGGCCCGGGTAACCCAGCATGTCCTTGCGCCAGACCTTCCTTCCGTTGCCGGATTGAACCGTTCCGTCCTTGCCGCCGGCCGTGTCGAGCAGCCACGCGGGCAGGCCGGTAGGTGAACTGCCCGTAGGAGGATCGCTCGGCTGGTGAGCGATGCTGTGCTGGTTGGTCATGTCCAGCAGATGCATGTACAGCGAATAGAAGGTGATGGTGCGCCCGTCGCCCGTATCGGTCAAATGTTTGAGCAGCACGAAGCCGGTATTCGAGTTCAGTGCGGGGCTGCGGGTATCCGGGTCGATATGGCCATCGGTGACCGCATTCTTGCTGACGCGGTACGCGATCACTTCCCCGTCGGCGATGGCCCGCACCGGTTCGGTCTGCTCAGACGGCGCGAGGTGCGAGCCGCAATGCCAGCGGCGGTCAAAGGCAATCGGATAGACCCCTTCATGGGGCAGTTCAAAACTTTCCACTGCGGCCATCATCGGATCGGTTTCCGACGGGACACTGGAGTTCAGGCCGGCAGCCGGCAGGAATGGTGGGCTAATAATCATGGGTTAGCGCGACGAGAGGTACTGGTCCGTCAGTTTCAATTTGCTTTTGGGCATCACAGGCAAAGGCGGATTCAGGCTAGCCGGCCCTTCGAATGTGAACGATGCCGCCTTGATCCGGAACTCGCCCGGACAATGGAACACCACGCTGCCGTTCTCGATCGTCAGCGCCGCGCTGTCGATTGTCTGATTGGCCGAGCTAAGGGTAATGTCCGCGCAGCGGGTTTCGTTTAACTCCTGATCTAGCCGGAACTCAAGAACGTCGAGCTGCGAGTTGACGATTCCGATCGATAAAGACAGGTGCTGCTTGAGTCCGGCACTCGGGTGCTGCAGAACGTCCTTGATCGTACTCGTGACAGCAGTGCTCTCCGTTTCCCGTTGATCGACAATTGCGCATCTTCGTGCAGACGTTTGCCATTGGGGTCATACGCTAACTCATCAGCTCAACGAATTTCTATGAGACAAGGCAAATAGTCACAATTTTTTGCAATGCTAATTTTTTGAGATAAAGATGAAGATGATTTGGAAGGTGAAACTCCTGTGAGCTTCATGGGTCTCCATTGCAGTTGGGCAATTCACTGCCGCATAGGACGAATACGACGCCTACGCAGGCAACGTCTGCGCACTCATTGAGGAAAGAAGAGCCGTCGAAGAAATGATCGAGTATTTGTTTTATGTAGAACTCGACCGGAGGAGGTTTGAAGCGAATACGGACCGAGACGCGAGCTCTGGCTGGGAAGCTTGCCCAACGTGGTTGATAATTACCCTCGGCTCGACAGTCTGACGCAGTATTTCAACCCTAAGGGCCGCATCTGCGGCCCTTCATTTTCCTAGCCGCAATCAGGCATGATGGTCAGCCTCGCGTATTCGTAATCGACCGAAATGCAAACCCTCTGACCTGCTTCAAAACCCGCGGCCTGGAGCCACAAATCCGCGACTTTCATCCACGGGATGAAGGGCTGTTCCTTCCGGTGTTCTTCTACGTTCTGCCAGTCAGGCGAATCCAATAAGGTCGTCTGAATGGCTACCGGATATTCCTTACGACGTGGTCGTGCTTTATGATTGGCGTTAGCCATGATCAACTCCTCCTATGAGTTGTTTGTGGTCAGCGGGGGTTGAGTGTTGGTAGCACTCAACCCCCGCGCTTTCTTTGCTGCTCCCGCTCGTACAACAAACGCAGTGAGGCAGTCATTAATATAGCATTGCTAATCAATAATGTGATTTATGGGATCCGATAATTTCCGCCATGGCAACCTCGGACCCCCTCTCCCTCACCACGTCGCAACAAACGCCTTCTGCACCTGCGCAGCGGACGTAATCCCATTCGCTATCAGCAACTGGAGCAGAATGCGCGACTTCTGTGGATTGAGATCGAGCGAAGCGACAAAGCCGTTCGTATCGTCGTTCACCTCAACGTTGCGATTGACGAAACCAGAACCGACACGCGTAGACCGTACGACAACGATGCCCTTTTGCGCGGCCTTGTGAAGCGCCGCGATCGCCTCCTTCGAAGTGTTTCCATCGCCCACGCCCGCCAGCACAATGCCTTTCGCCTTGTTGGCGATCGCGTTGTCAATCTGCACGGCGTCCATATTGCTGTGCGCGTAGATAATCTCGACGCGAGGAAGCTGATCCCCGGAAGGCAGTGCAAGCCTTGCCGGTTGTTGTGCTGGCGGCGGCGCCGTGAAACGAACGCTGGCTGGATCAACATAACCAATCGGTCCAGTGTTCGGTGAGTGGAACGTTTCGACGCTTGTGGTATTCGTCTTGGTGACCGTGCGTGCCGCTTCGATCTTGTCGTCCAGCACGACCAGCACACCGCGTCCGCGCGCCTGGCTATCTGCCGCCACTTCGACGGCTTCGTAAAGGTTGCTGGGACCGTCAGCGCTGATCGCCGTGGACGGACGCATCGAGCCCACCAGTACGACGGGCTTGTCCGTATGCAACACGTTATCCAGAAAGAAGGCGGTTTCCTCGAGAGTATCGGTGCCATGCGTGATTACGACCGCGTCCGCTTCGTTTTTGTCGAAGATTTCCTGAATGCGGTGCGCTAGTTGAAACCAGGCCTTGTCGTTCATATCCTGCGAGCCGATTGATGCGACCTGTTCGGAACTCAGGTGGGCTAATTTTTCAATGCCGGGTACGGCCTGAATCAATTGCTGAGCGCTGACGGCGCCGGCGTTGTACGCATTGGCGGCGCGTGGATCGGCTTGGCCGGCGATCGTCCCGCCGGTCGCAAGAACGATCACACGCGGCAAATTGGCTGTGGCCTCGCTGGATGAGTGCGCCGCTTCGGTTGTTGTCGCTGCAGGTTCGGCAGCAGTGGCACGTAATCCATACAGCGAGCCAGCCACCGCAAGACCGGCGCTCATCAGGAGGGTTGCTCCCCAGCGTTGCATGAGCGGGAATTGGGCAGCGCTGATATTTCGCATAATCGGATTCCTCGGCAAGTGACGCAAACGGTGAATCTGCAGTGAATCGCTATCGAATCTGATTCATATCACCTCGCCGTCGCTGCATTTTGCAATTGTTATGCCGGCAGATCTGGCATTGCGTCGATTTATGGAATGATATTGAGTCATGCTGTGCGTCGCAGTCGCTGTGTCTGCACGTTTAAATACTATGAATGATCTGGTGTAAATGCAATGGCGTTGCGCGGCTCAGGCGAGGAATGTTCGCAGGAAAGCCATTTGCATGTTGGCTTGTCGACCCATCATGCAATTCTGGTTATGCGGGTGGGATGAATTTGGATCGTATCGAAAATGAAAATGGTTGAATTGATAATTCCAGTATTTTGATTGTATTGGTTGTTCTTTTTAATTTTGTGAAAATGCGTTTTTGTAATTTACAAAAAATTGGCAACTCCAACGGTCGGGCCGCATTGTGCGATTCGCAATGTCGAACCGATCCGTTTGTTGAAATGAGGTGAGAAAGAAGACGCGAGGAAAGCCCCCGTGCGGCACGGGCGCGAACCTGATTAACCTTCGCCGTTCTTTCTTCGTATGCCCGGCCCAAACGCAAACCCAAACGCCAACAAGAACAACGACACCGCCAGCACAGTGTTATTCCCACTCGTCACATACGGCGTGTTCCCCGACGTCCCTTGCACCGTGACGTCAATCGAACCCACCGTATAAGGCGCAAGCCGTGCTAACACCTTCCCATGCGCATCAATAGCAGCCGTAGTGCCCGTATTAGTCGCCCGCAGCATCGGCCGTCCCGTCTCCAGCGAGCGCATCCGCGCAATCTGCAGATGCTGATCCAGCGCAATCGTGTCACCGAACCACGCCAGATTGGTGGAGTTGACCAACACCCCCGCCGGCGTATCACTCTCACGAATCGACCGCGCAATCTCCTCGCCGAAAATATCCTCATAGCAGATATCGACGGCAACCGGCTGGTTATGCACAAGGAACGGCTTCTGCACCGGAGCCCCCCGCGCGAAGTCGCCGAGCGGAATATTCATCATGGCCACAAACCAGCGGAAGCCCCACGGAATGAATTCACCGAACGGCACCAGATGGTGCTTGTCGTAGCGGTAGAGCTCACGCGAACCCGGAGTGATGCCGAACAGGCTATTCGTATAGTCGACCACCCGACCTTCCGGCGTGATGGTGCCGCCAATCGCGCCAAACAGGATCGACGATCCGGTCGTATCCGAGAACTGGCGCACGGCTTGGGCAAACGGTACCGGCAACTCTTGGATCAGCACGGGAATCGCCGTCTCGGGTGTCAC
This sequence comes from Paraburkholderia sp. EB58, assembly GCF_050436665.1. Taxonomy (NCBI): domain Bacteria; kingdom Pseudomonadati; phylum Pseudomonadota; class Betaproteobacteria; order Burkholderiales; family Burkholderiaceae; genus Paraburkholderia; species Paraburkholderia sp. EB58. The sequence continues at coordinate 123,681 of NZ_JBNDMQ010000006.1, forward strand.
AACCAGATCCGCCGGCTTCGCCGTAATCATCTGCTGATATTCGTTGATGGCGGCGACCATGCCGGCCTCTTCGAATTTCATCTCCTGCTTCACGTTACCCTGCAGCAGACGCACGTTAAGCGGCGCATTAGCCGGTATCGTCCACGTGACCAACGGCAGCAGCATTCCGGCCGCGATCAACGCCACCGCGACAACAGCCGCAGGCGCAACCCGAGCCACGCGCGAGGCGCCCTTACGCGCTTCTGCAGGCTCACGCACACGCACCACAGCCTGCACGATCAACGCCGCGACCAGCGCCAGCATCCAGCCCACGCCATACACACCGGCAACCGGCGCAAACCCGGCGAGCGGCCCATCTACTTGCGCATAACCGCTGGCGAGCCACGGAAACCCGGTAAACACATAACCCCGCAGCCATTCACTAACGGCCCACGCGCTGGCGAACGCAAACGCACCGTGCCACGTTGGCGAAAACGGCTTGTCGTCGAGCGCGCCGTTGCGTGCGTGTCCGGCGCAGAAAGACCACACCCCCGAAGCCAGCGCCGGATACACCGCGAGATACAACGTGAACAGCACCACTGCCGCACCCGCCAGCGGCGCCGCCATCCCCCCGTAGTAGTGCATGCTGACGTAAAGCCACCACACACCCGTGACGAAGTTGCCGAAGCCGAACGCGCCGCCCGTCAACGCGGCGCTTTTCCAGCCGGTCGTGCGCGTGAGCCACGCAAAGAAAAACGCGAAGATGACCAGTTCAAGCCAGCCGCCATGCGGCGTCGGCGCGAACGAGAGCGTATTCGCCGCGCCGGCGGCGAGTGCGACGAGGTAATGCCACCGCGGCAACGTCCGGCCCGACGCTTGCGCGACGGCGGACGTCACGCCACGGCGCAGACGGGAAGTGATCGGGTCGGCCATTATTGCGCGGTCGGTTTTAAAGAAAGGGGAGAGCTCAGGTCTGCACGTGCTGCGCTTCGCGCTCGCGCTGGCCCGCGAGCGGGTCGCGGCGCACCAGCAGCATGTGGATCTGCCGCGCGTCGCCGCGCAGGATCTCGAAGATCAGGTCGTCGATACGAACCTTCTCGCCGCGATGCGGCACGCGCCCGAAATGATGCGTGACGAGCCCGCCGATCGTGTCGACTCCCTCGTCCGAATAGTGCGTGCCGAATGCTTCGTTGAACTGCTCGATCTCGGTCAGCGCACGCACGCGGTAGCGGCCGTCCGGCGAGGCGATGATGTTGCCGCTTTCCTCGTCGAAATCGTATTCGTCTTCGATGTCGCCGACGATCTGCTCCAGCACGTCTTCAATCGTGATCAGACCGGCGACGCCGCCGTATTCGTCCACGACGATCGCAATGTGATTGTGGTTCACGCGGAAGTCATGCAGCAGCACGTTCAGGCGCTTGGACTCCGGAATGAACACGGCGGGGCGCAGCATGCCGCGCACGTCGAATTCCTCTTCTGCGTAGTAGCGCAGCAGGTCTTTGGCGAGCAGCACGCCAATGATGTTGTCGCGATTGCCTTCGTACACCGGATAGCGCGAGTGCGCTTTCTCCAGCACATAAGGAATGAACTCCGCGGGCGTTTCCGCGATGTTGATCGCGTCCATCTGGGCGCGCGGGATCATGATGTCGCGCGCGCAGAGTTCGGAGACCTGGAAAACCCCTTCGATCATCGACAGCGAATCCGCGTCGATCAGGTTGCGCTCGTGCGCGTCCTGCAGGATTTCCAGTAGTTCGCCGCGGGATTCGGGCTCGGGCGAGATGAAATCGGTCAGACGCTCAAGCAGGGAGCGTTTTTCCTGTGGTTTGTCGCTAGTTCGGTGTCGACTGGGATACGTGTCGTTCATGGTGGTGCGCCCGGCAAGACTGGGCGCGCTGTTGCAGAGCGTTAAGGATACACCACGCACATGGCAGGACCGTGTCCCGTCGGGGTTGCTGACGGGGCAGACGGCTGCACCGCGTGGTCGGGGGCTTGGGTCAATCCTAACGGATAAAGACGGCCGATGCGCGTTGGAGCAAAAATCGACGGCGGAAAGCGGTGCGTAAGGCTGTTCAACCGCCGTCACTGCCGGCTTCGCGACAACGCGCCAGCAGCGCTTCGAGCGCGCGGTCTGGCATGCCGCTTTCGCGCAGCGCCGCGACGGTGCGGCTTACGTAGTCGAGCGTCGTGCCATAGCGGCCGCAGGCACGGCCGAATACCGTTTGCACGATGTCGTCCGCTAGCTTGCCGGTGTAGCTCGGCACGTCACGGCGCATCACGAAGGCGAGGGCGTCGACGCGCCGGCCGTCGGCGAGATTGCACGGCAGCCAGGCCGGCCGGTACGAACCCATCGCCATCTCGCGGCGCCACAACGCTTCCAGATGCGGCATCGCGCCATCCGCCGCGAGCCGGAATGCAATGCCGGTGCACGAGCCGCCGCGGTCGAGCGCCAGCACGAGGCCGGGCTGCTCCGGTGTGCCGCGGTTCACGCGCGACCACAGGTACAGTCCACGGTGATAGCCATGCACCTTGGAGCGCGTGGCTTCGACCGTCGGCATGCCTGGGTTCCAGATCAGCGATCCATAGCCGAACAGCCACAGGTCGCTTTTTTGGTCCCAGTCGCGCAGCGTGCATGCCAACGAGGCGCGCAGTTCCTCATCCGTCAGCAACCGCGATTCGCCGAGCGCCGGCGGATAGCCGGGGCAGGGCGGGCGGTCGTCGGATTCGGGGTAAATGGCGCTCACGTTTGTTCAGACGTTATTGATAAGGATCGGGGAAGCCGAGTTTGGCGAGGATCTCGGTTTCGATGGCTTCCATTTCCTGCGCTTCTTCTTCGACCTCGTGATCGTAGCCTTGCGCGTGCAGCGTGCCGTGCACCAAAAGATGCGCGTAGTGCTCGACGAGCGGCTTGCCCTGCTCGGCCGCTTCCTTCTCAACCACCGGACAGCATAGGATCAGATCGCCCGTCACCGGATCGTCTTCCGATTCGGCGTAGGCAAACGTGAGCACGTTGGTCGAGTAGTCTTTGCCGCGATAGGTGCGGTTCAGCGTGCGTCCTTCGTCCGCGTCGACGAGGCGCACGGTCAGTTCCGCGTCGGCAAAGAGCGCCGCCTTGATCCAGCCGGCCACGGTGGCGCGCGGCAGGAGCGCCTTGTGTTCCGGCCAGGCCCTGGCGGCGGGGAATTGCAGGTTCAGCGTCAGTTTCGGGGTGCGGCTCATGCGTCCTGGTGTCGTAGTTCTTTGCGGTTCAACGCGCATCGCCCGGGTTGGCGTTCTTCTGCGAGTGCGCGTCGTAAGCCTCCACGATGCGAGCCACCAGCGGATGCCGCACCACGTCGGCGCTGGTAAAGCGCGTGAGCGCAATCCCACGCACATCCGACAGCACCTGCTGCGCTTCGATCAACCCGCTCTTGTGGCCGCGCGGCAAGTCGACCTGAGTCGTGTCGCCGGTGACCACGGCCTTGGAGCCGAAGCCGATCCGCGTCAGGAACATTTTCATCTGCTCGGGCGTGGTGTTCTGCGCCTCGTCCAGAATGATAAACGCGTGATTCAGCGTGCGTCCGCGCATGTAGGCGAGCGGCGCGATTTCGATCATCTGCCGTTCGAACATTTTCGCGGTCTTGTCGAAGCCGAGCAGGTCGTACAGCGCGTCGTACAACGGCCGCAGATACGGGTCGACCTTCTGCGCGAGATCGCCCGGCAGAAAGCCGAGCCGCTCGCCGGCTTCCACCGCCGGACGGGTCAGCACGATGCGCTTGACCTGATCGCGCTCCAGCGCATCCACCGCGCACGCCACCGCCAGATACGTCTTGCCCGTACCCGCCGGTCCGATGCCGAAGGTCACATCGTGCGCGATGATCTGCTTCAGATACTCACGCTGCGCCGGCGTGCGGCCGCGCAGATCGGCGCGGCGCGTGTACAGCTTGGGACCGAGTGCTTCGAGGTCTTCGTCGCCGCTATCGGCCGGTTCGTCGAACGGATGATCCGGGTCGTGGCGAAAGCGCGCGTCCGGGCTCTCCGAGCCGTTGGTGCGGCCGCGTGCCGGATGACGCGCTTCGACCAGCGCGAGCTGGATGTCGTCGACCGACAACGGATCGCGCGCGCTGTTATAGAAGTTTTCGAGGGCGGTGAGCGCCAGCTTGGCGCCCCGGCCGCGGATCGAGATGCGGTGACCACGTCGTTGCAGCGTGACATCGAGCGCCTGCTCGATCTGCCGCAAGTTTTCGTCGAGCGGTCCGCAGAGGTTGGCGAGCCGCGCGTTGTCTTCGCGCGGTGCGGTGAATTCCAGATGCTGCTGAGTGGTCTTCAAGGCGGTGGATCGATCCTGTCGGTAGTCAGTACGCTTAATGGGTCGTGGCGTTCGCGTCGTCGTGCACCAGCACGAGTTCGCCACGTAGCGAATGTGGGTACGCCTGCACGATTTTCACGTCCACCATTTGTCCGATCAATCGCGCGTGCGATGCCGCCGGCACCGGAAAATTCACCACGCGGTTGTTTTCGGTGCGGCCGGCGAGTTCGTTGGGGTCCTTGCGCGCCGGCCGTTCGACCAGAATACGCTCGACCTTGCCGACCATCGATTCGCTGATACGCGCGACGTTTTCTTCGATCGTAGCCTGCAGATGTTGCAGACGTTTGAGCTTCACTTCGCGCGGCGTGTCGTCGTGCAGATTCGCGGCCGGCGTGCCGGGACGCGGGCTGTAGATGAACGAGAAGCTGGTGTCGTACTTCATCTCGTGAATCAGCGCCATCATCTTGTCGAAGTCTTCCTCGGTCTCGCCAGGGAAGCCGACGATCATATCCGTGGACAGCGACAGGTCCGGGCGGATTGCGCGCAGCTTGCGGATGACCGACTTGTATTCGAGCACGGTGTAGCCGCGCTTCATGGCCATCAGGATGCGGTCGGAGCCGTGCTGCACCGGCAGGTGCAGGTGGCTCACGAGCTTCGGCACCTTGGCGTACGTATCGATCAGGCGCTGCGTAAATTCCTTCGGATGCGACGTGGTGTAGCGAATGCGTTCGATGCCGGGGATATCCGCGACGTATTCGATCAGCGTCGCAAAGTCGGCGATCTCGGACGAGCCGAGCGTGAGGCCGCCGCGATAAGCGTTCACGTTCTGGCCGAGCAGCGTGACTTCGCGCACACCCTGGTCGGCGAGGCCGGCGATTTCGGTCAGCACGTCGTCAAGCGGGCGCGACACTTCTTCGCCGCGCGTGTACGGCACGACGCAGTAGCTGCAGTACTTGCTGCAGCCTTCCATGATCGACACGAACGCGGTCGGGCCGTCGACACGCGCCGGCGGCAGGTGGTCGAACTTTTCGATTTCCGGGAACGAAATATCGACCTGGGCGCGGCCGCTTTCACGGCGCTTGTCGATCATCTGCGGCAGACGGTGGAGGGTCTGCGGGCCGAACACCACATCCACATACGGCGCACGGGCGATGATCGACGCGCCTTCCTGGCTCGCCACGCAGCCGCCCACGCCGATGATCAGGTTCGGATTCGCTTCTTTCAGCTCGCGCGCGCGGCCCAGTTCGGAGAAGACTTTTTCCTGCGCTTTTTCGCGCACCGAGCAGGTATTGAAGAGAATGATGTCCGCGTCTTCCGGGGTGTCGGTCTTGACGAGGCCTTCAGCCGCGCCGAGTACGTCGACCATTTTGTCGGAGTCGTACTCGTTCATCTGGCAGCCGTGGGTCTTTACATAAACTTTCTTGGTCATCGAATTTCGCCGGTCGCAGTGGTTTATCTGGGGGCGTCGTTAAAGAGTGAAGAGAGGCGAAAACGTCCGCGGGCCAGGGCGCGGCGCGAGGCCGGAGGCGGCTGTGGCACGGTATTAGCGGCACGTTTACAGCGTAGGCCAATATTATAGCCCTTCGCTGCGCGCGGATTTATTGAGCGGCCGCGTCGCCCGCAGGCCGAGCAGGCCCTCCAGTTCGTCGGACACCTGGGCGAAACGATCTGCGAGGAAGTCCAGCAGCGCCCGCACGCGCGGCGCCATGAAGCGGTTGCGGTGGTACAGCGCGTGCAGCGGCGCATCCGGATAACGCCAGTCGGGCAGCAGGACCTTCAGGCCGTCCGAGCGCAGATCCGCCTCCACGTCCCACATGGACTTCACTACGATCCCGTAGCCGCGCAGCGCCCATTCGCGGGCCACCGCGCCGTCGTTGGTCTCACGGGCCGTCTCGAGCGGCACTGTGTAGCGCTGGATTTCGTCGCCGCGTGTGAAGCGCCATTCGTTGACGGGGCCGGATGCGGTGCCGAGGACGATGCAGTCAAAACGGGCCAGATCGAGCGGATCCTCGGGCTCCCCGCGCCGCGCGATGTACTCCGGCGAGGCGCACAGCACGCGCCGGTTGGGCGCCAGCGGCCGGGCGATCAGCGAACTGTCCTGCGGCACGCCAAAGCGGATTGCCAGATCAATGTCCTCCTGCACCAGGTTCGACAGCGAATCCGAAAGCGTCAGCGCAAACGTCACCTCGGGGTACAGCAGGTTGAACTCGTCAAGCCAGTGCATCAGCAGGTTGCGCCCGAAGTCCGAGGTGGCCGAAATGCGCACCTTGCCGCGCACCACGTTCTGACCTGCCTGCAGCAAGGCCTCGGCGTCGTCGAGCGCCTGCAGCGCCTGGCGGCAGCAGTTCAGGTACAGGCGGCCTTCGTCGGTAAGGCGCAACTGGCGGGTAGTGCGCTCGAACAGGCGCGACTTCAGGCCAGCTTCGAGCTTCGTCAGACGGGCGCTGGCCGCGGCCGGCGTGAGACCCAGCTTGCGGCCGGCCGCCGACAGGCTACCCAACTGCGCCGCTTCGACGAAAAGGCGGATGTCGCCAAGGTTGTCCATCGATTATTCAAAACAATTTGAAAATGATTCAAATGCTACGCCAATTCTCAAATGGACGCGTAGCCGGGACAATGCGCGTACTGAAAATTCCCGGCCGGCCTCAAAGCCGGTTTGTTGGCTCCGCCATGAATCTCGATCACGCAACGATTGTCACCGCCGATCTCGACGCCGCCCACCGCTTTTTCGTGGACGTGGTGGGGCTGGTGGACGGCGACCGCCCGCCGTTCGGGATCCACGGTTACTGGCTGTATGCAGCGGGGCGGCCCGTGGTCCATCTGGTCGACGCGACCGTGCCGGCCTATGCCGGCCGCGCGGCGCCCCGCATCGACCACATCGCCTTCCGGCTCGAGAGCGCCGCCGAATGGCAGGCGCTTCTCCAGCGGCTGCGTGTGGCTGAGGTGGACTATCAGCTGGCCGAAGTGCCGCTGGCCGGGGAACTGCAACTGTTTGTCGCGCTTGCGCCGGGCGTGGTCGTCGAATTCGTGATGGCCCTGCGCCACGTCCATTATTGAAAACTGGAGTTTTGCGATGCCTATTCCACTTCTTGCGCTAGCGATTAGCGCCTTTGCCATCGGCACCACCGAGTTCGTGATCATGGGCTTGCTGCCTGAGGTCGCGCGTGACCTGGCGGTGTCGATTCCTTCGGCGGGTTTACTGGTGAGCGGCTATGCACTGGGCGTCGCGGTCGGCGCGCCGCTGCTCGCCGTAGTGACGAGCAAGATGCCGCGCAAACTGGCGCTGCAGTTGCTAATGGGCGTGTTTATCGTCGGCAACGTGCTGTGCGCGGTGGCGTCGGACTATTCGGTTCTGATGATTGCGCGGGTGGTGACGTCGTTTGCACACGGCTCGTTCTTCGGCATCGGCGCGGTGGTTGCTGCGTCGCTGGTGCCGCAGGAAAAGCGTGCTAGCGCGATTGCGCTGATGTTCACTGGGCTCACGCTCGCCAACGTGCTCGGTGTGCCGTTTGGGACCTTCATTGGCCAGGAATTCGGCTGGCGTACGGCGTTCTGGGTCGTCGCCGCGCTTGGCGTGCTCTCGCTGGCGGGCATCGCGGCGCTGGTGCCGAACAAACACGATACGGGACCCGCCGGACTCGGTCGCGAAGTGCGCGTGCTGAAAGATCCGCAGGTATGGATGGCGCTGGCTATGACCGTTGTGGGCTTCGGCGGTGTATTTGTCGTGTTCACCTACATCGCGCCGATTCTCGAACAGGTGAGCGGCTTCTCGCCGCGCGGTGTGACGCTGATTCTCGTGCTGTTCGGCGTGGGTCTGACGATCGGCAACACGGTGGGCGGCAAGCTCGCGGATCGCGCGCTGATGCCCTCGCTGATGGGGATTCTGCTGGCGCTCGCCGTGGTGATGGCAATCTTCACGCGCACCAGCCATTCGCAGGTGGCCGCGGCGGTGACGATTTTCGTCTGGGGAATCGCCGCCTTTGCGACGGTGCCGCCCTTACAGATGCGCGTGGTGGAAAAGGCGACGGCGGCGCCGAACCTGGCTTCGACGCTGAATATTGGCGCTTTCAACCTCGGTAATGCCGGTGGCGCCTGGCTCGGCGGGCTGGCGATCGGTCATGGGATGGGGCTCGACGCGCTGCCGTGGGTGGCCGCGGTGGTGTCCATCGCGGCGCTGCTGCTGACGTGGATGGCGGCGCGGATGGATGCGCCGGCCGGTAAGCGGGCTTCTAGCGTAGCAATATGAAGTATCCCGGACGCATCGACATCTACATACATAGTTCGGTGGAGTCTACGGAGCCGAGGTCCGCCGCCGGGCAGTTGCCCAGTGGCGGACTGCGCAAAGTTACGGCAGTGTTACCTTGAAGATGCCACCCTCGCTAAGTGCGGTAACCGCCCAAACGGTATTTTGCGGTCGCAACGCAAATGAAGTCAGGGCCGAGGCGCCTGGCGGACTGGACAACACGGGTTCCCAGTTCATCCCTCCGTCCGTTGTCTTGTAGAGAGGCCCTAACTCATCCAGAGCATATCCGGTGGACGCGTCCACGAACTGGAGCTCCTTTGTCTGGGATCCCTTTGGGATCTTGAGTAATGTCCACATAAGACCACCGTCAATTGTCTTGTAGACGGCATAGGTCGAGTCATACATTGTGTAGCCGGAGAGGTAGCCTGTGCGTTGGTCGACGAACCAGAGACTTCGTAACCCCCCGGGCGAAATACCTATCGGCGGGCTGGGTTGTGATAACTCCGAGCTCGGCACAGCAGGGACCGATGCGAACTGCCAGGTCATACCGCCGTCCGTGGTGCGCGCCACCGAGTCCGATGAGCCTGTATGGCTCGCGCCAACAATCCAGCCGTGCTGGCTGTCGACGAACTGCATCCGGCCTACGCGCATGCCCGATTCGGACAACCGGTTCCACGTATCGCCGCCGTCGTTGCTTCCGAAGACTGTTCCTGCATCATCCACAATCCAGCCCTTCTGGCCGACGAATTCAACCGCTAACAAACACGCCGGGTCACTGACGACGCCCGCGATGGGAATCGCATTCCAGGTCTTTCCGCCATCCGTCGTGTGCAAGGCTCTACCCCCGTTAAAGTAGAGATTCATGCCATTGGATGCGTCTTCAATGTACTTGTCCCCGCATCCGACGATCATGCCCTTGAGCTTGTTCGCGAATGCGACACCGTAGAACCCGCTTGTACTGTCAATTCCCTTCCTGGGCAGCGTTACTACCTGCCAGGTAGCCCCGTTGTCGGTCGTGTGTCGCGCTTCCGCCTTGCTGAATGAGACGGTCCATCCCGCTCCATCCTCGAAAAAGCGGATCTTCGATTGTGCTGGCGCGTCGTAAGCCTTTTGCCAGGTGGGACGGACGGGCGGCGTCGTAGGGTCTGGTAGTACGGCTACGTTAGTTGTGAGCGTGTCCGTGCCACCGCGGCCATCGCTTACCGTTACCCTGACAACGTGTGTACCACTCGTCGAAAACGAATAGGTCAGGTTGCCGTCGGTATTGTCCTCCGCGACCATAACGCCATCGACGCGCCATGTGTATGCCAGAGAATCGCCATCGGGATCGGTTGCCTGCACGAATAGCGCGACGGATTGTCCGGCTACTGGCGAGCTGTTTCCGTACGAAATGGAGGCAATCTTCGGAGGCTTGTTCGGCTCAATCGTGACGCGCTGCGTCAGCGAATTCGTGTGTCCGGTTTGATCAGTTGCAGTCAACCTGACGGAATAGGTGCCTGCAGTCGCGTAGACGTGCGCGGGTGTCAGATTGTTATCCGCCTTCGACCCGTCGCCAAAGTCCCAGACATACGTCGTCCCATTAGGAAATTTGCCGGCCGGCGTGAATTTCACAGCACCGCCCGGCCGTGGGCGAGCAGGGGTCGCCGCGATTCCTGTGAGTTCAACCCGATCAGTCACCGGAATGGTGCTGCCAGGTTGGCTGGAATTATTGTTGACTGCTCCGCTCGCTGCCTCGCTACTCGGATTGCCGCCTCCGCCGCAAGCAGCCAGTACAAGGGCACAACAGGTGGCGCCAAGCAGCCGTGGAAATCGCCAATCCACCATTCACAATCTCCCCTTTTTTGAGGGAGGCCACCCAATCGGCCTGTCGGCGGTATCAAAGAACGCTCATGGGCGCGTCTTGAGTACACCGAACGGACGATACCGTTTCCGCGAGAGTGTTCTTCCGATTGATCCGAAGTTCGGTTGTGGGCCGGTTCAATCGGTGACTCTCGCTTGGCGGGTGGCGCTCCCACTAATATTACTAAATGAAAGGTGGATGCAATAATCGTACGTCTGGATGGGTAGAAGAGGTAATCGCGACATCCGTGAGGGTTGCTGCAAAAAAGGGTTTTCTTACTGCGAGCAGCGCAGGATCTTACGCCGAGCAGATTCGCAAGACAGCCTGTTTTCCTGCGGGCGACACAAGATAGGCAAACTCCTCACACACTCCATCAGAACTTTCCTCCGCAATACTGATAACAGTGTGAAGATAACTTCGTTGGGCGTAACGAATCGCGGTGCTATCTTGCCTCCACTAACCCCTTGCCCCGCCATGTGGCGGCGCTACTGGAGGCACTCATGCATTCCCCGCTTGCGCTGGTTCGCGATCCCGCGATTGACGCTCTCGAAGGGCCGCGGGCCGCGGAACCCTTCGATGCATTGGAACATCTGGTCGGCGTCAATCTCGCCCGTTTGCGGGCTGAACGGCAACTTTCACTCGACGCGCTGGCTCGCGCCTCGGGCGTGTCACGCGCAATGCTGGCGCAGATCGAGTCGGCGCGCAGCGTGCCGTCGATCAAGGTGTTGTGTAAGGTCGCGGCGGCGCTGAAGGTATCGGTGTCCGCGTTCCTGCGCCGTCACGCCACCAACGGTTTTGAACATCTGCCCGCTGACCGGGCGACGCGCCTCGTCAGTTCGAACGGCCGCTATTCCGCGCGGCCGCTGTATCCCGATGCGGAGCCGGCAGTCGCCGAATTTCATGAACTACGCATCGCGCCGTTGCATACCGAGCCGGGTATCCGCCGCGCGCCTGGCACGACGGTCAATCTGGTGGTGAGCGAGGGCACGCTGGAGGTCAGCGTTCACGATCAGCGTCAGTTGCTGGCAACGGGTGACGCGATCGTCTTCGACGCCGACCAGCCGCATAGCCTGCGCAACCCCGGCGACACCGAGGCTCGCGCTTTTCGCGTCACGCTGAATGCGGAAACGCCCCCGCGCTGGGACGTGCCGCACGATGCAGCACGGCACGCCACCCCGCTTTGATGGCGCTAGCGCCTGTACGAGGGGCGTCTTTCTAATCCGTATCCGCTGCGCTGCAGACCTGGCGCGGCTGTTGTATGCTTCACCTGCCGGAAATTCCGGCAATCAGTGCGTCTTCAGGGCGGGGTGAAATTCCCCACCGGCGGTATGCCGGCAGCGCAATCGCGCTTGCCAGCGAGCCCGCGAGCGCCCGCGTCGTCAATGCCTTCGAAGGATTGGGACACGGGGTCAGCAGATCTGGTGCGATGCCAGAGCCGACGGTCATAGTCCGGATGGAAGAAGATGTGCAGATAGTCATGTCGGTCCCCGTTGCGCTGCCCGCATCACTGGGCAGGGCGTGGGCGTTCTGTTGGAGCGTCCACCGGGGCGAGTGCTGCCTGTTTGCAATGCCCTGAAACGTTTTTCGCCCAACTTTTGCGAGAGCGTTTCACATGTCCTTTGCTACTTTTCCTGCGCCTACGACGATCGCCGAAGATGCGTTCGCCGATCTCCCCCAACTCGCCAACGAACCGGTTCCGCCCCGGATCGCCGCTGCCTTGCAAGCCATGCGCGATGGCCGCGCGGTGGTGCTGCAAGATGACCACGACCGCGAGAACGAAGCCGATCTGATCGTCTCCGCCGAGCGTCTTACCAACGAGACGATGGCGCTGCTGATCCGCGAGTGCAGCGGCATCGTCTGCCTGTGCCTGCCCGACGACAAGATCCGCGCGCTCCAGTTGCCGCCGATGGCCGTCAACAACGAGAGCCGCCACGGCACGGCGTTCACGGTTTCGATCGAAGCGCGTGAAGGCGTGACGACCGGCGTCTCCGCGGCGGACCGCGTGACGACGATTCGTGCCGCGATTGCCGAGAAGGCCAAGCCCACGGATATCGTCAGTCCTGGCCACGTGTTCCCGCTGCGCGCGTCTCCCGGAGGCGTGCTGGCGCGGCGCGGCCACACGGAAGGCACGGTCGATCTGGCGATCCTCGCCGGCCTCAAACCCGCTGGCGTGCTATGCGAATTGATGAACGCAGACGGCACGATGACGCGCGGCGCGGATGTGGAGCGCTTCGCAGCGCAACACAATCTGCCCATGCTGACGATTGCCGAACTGGTGGAATTCCGCAAGGCGCTGGCGGCCGCGCGTGAGTACTGCGTAGACGAGGTGTGATGGTGGGCAGAACCCGCGCACTATCAGCGCGGGTTCTGCTTGCAAGTGAGGCCGTGATGCAGGCCAGGGTCCGGGCGCCGTCAGCGCAGGCCCGGTTTGCGACTTGGCGAGGCGTAAGGGCAGCGCGAGTCCAGCAATCCCTTAAGACTGCACTTCCCCGAACTCGCCGCGCACACCCGCTTCGACGAGCGCCGGCAGTTCATCCATATGCTCCATGATGCGTGTCATGCCCATCTTGCGCAGCGCATCCGCATAGCCGTCCGGAATATGACTCGCGCCAACGAACGCGATCGTCTTCATGCCGGCCGCACGCGCGGCGTTCAATCCAGCGACGCTGTCCTCAACCACCAGACATTTCGCCGGCTCCACGCCCAACTGCTGCGCAGCGAACAGATACACGTCAGGGTAGGGCTTGGGTCGGGCCACTTGCTCGGCGCTGAAGACGCGTTCGCCGAACACCTGCTGTAGCCCCGCGCGCCGCACCGAAGCCTGTACACGCTTCATACGGCTATTCGATACGACTGCAGCCGGCAGCGCCACCTGTTGCAATGCGTCGCGTACGCCACCCACCGCAGTGAGTTTGGAACCGAGCGCGAGTTCGACGTTGTGCTCGACCGTCTCGAGAAAATCCGCAGGAAGTTTGATGTCGAACGACGTCTCGATGCCTTCGAGAAAGCGTGAGGTCTGCTGACCGAACGCTGTTTTCACGGCGCCGGTGAAATCGAGGCCCGGGAAAGTTGCCGAAAGCGTTTCGAGGAGTACATGGTCAGCGATAACTTCGCTGTCGACGAGAACGCCGTCGCAGTCACAGATGAGATGATCGATCATGCCGGAACAGGGAGCGAGAGGCGCCTGGGCCGTCAGGCCCGCGCGCAAACTTGAAAGCATCATGATACGTGCTTTGTTGGAGTCTGCGCGGCCGTTTCGCTCCCGGCCGGCATCCGTCTCAATGCACGTGCAGGTAGATCCATGCGGCAGCCGCACCGCCGGCGAGCGGGCCCATCACCGGAACCCATGCATAGCGCCAGTCGCTGTCGCGCTTGCCGGGAATCGGCAGCAGCGCGTGCATTAGACGCGGCGACAGGTCGCGCGCCGGACTCATGGCATAGCCCGTCGGGCCGCCGAGCGAAATGCCGATGCCGAGTACCAGCAGGCCGACCGGCAGCGCATCCAGCGCACCGAGGCCGACTTGCGGCGAGGCCAGATAGAGCACGCCGAGAATCAGCACGAAGGTGCAGATCATTTCGGTCAGGAAGTTATGCGGGGCGCTGCGAATCGCGGGGGCCGTGCAGAACACGCCGAGTTTGACGTCGGCGTCCGTTTCCTTCTCGAAGTGCTGGCGGTAAGCCATCCACACGAGGCCCGCGCCCGCCATGCCGCCGAGCATCTGCGCCGCGATATAGCCGCCCACCTTGCTCCACGCGAACTTGCCGGCCAGCGCGAGGCTGATCGTCACGACCGGGTTCAGATGCGCACCGCTAAACGACGCCGTCATGAAGACCGCGATGAAGACCGCCATGGCCCAACCCATCACGATAACGATCAGGTCGGCGCCTTTGCCCTTGGTGCGGGCGAGTAATACGTTGGCGACGGCCCCGTTGCCCAACAGGACAAGCATCGCTGTGCCGATGAACTCGGCTATGTAAGGTGACATGATATGCACTCCAGAATATATTTATTAGGGAAGCCGCCTCGGACGCGGCTTCATGGCCTCAATGTTGCGTCAATGGATACACGCCGTTCGGCGTGTATCGGGGCTGTCCAGACTATCTGGGCTATCAGGGCGTATCGGCCCAGGCCTTGGCCGCACGGATCGCGCGTTGCCAGCCGGCCAGATTGGTCTTGACCTCGCCCGGCTCCATATCCGGCGTGAAGCGTCGATCGAGCGCCCACTGGCTCTGCAACTCGTTCACGTCCTTCCAGTAGCCCACTGCGAGACCGGCTAGATAGGCGGCACCCAGCGCGGTCGTTTCGCTGACCTTCGGACGGACCGCGTCGACGCCGAGAATGTCGGCCTGGAACTGCATCAACAGATTGTTCGCGCAGGCGCCGCCGTCGACGCGCAACTCGCCGATGCGGATACCCGAGTCGGCTTCCATCGCCTTCAGTACGTCGAGCGACTGGTAAGCGATCGAATCGAGCGCGGCACGGGCGATATGCGCCGAGGTCGTGCCGCGCGTGACGCCGAACAGCGTGCCGCGTGCGCGCGCATTCCAGTGCGGCGCGCCGAGGCCTGCAAAAGCCGGCACGAGGTACACACCGTCACCGTGCGGCACGGTGCGTGCGAGTGCTTCGATGTCCGAAGCGCTCTTGATGATGCCCAGTCCATCGCGCAGCCACTGCACTACGGCGCCGGCGATAAATATGCTGCCTTCGAGCGCATAGTTGATCTGATCGCCGATCTGCCAGGCGATCGTCGTGACCAGGTTGTTCTTCGATTCGATCGGCTTGTCGCCGGTGTTCATCACAAGGAAGCAACCCGTGCCGTAGGTGTTCTTCACCATGCCCGATTGCGTGCACATCTGGCCGAACAGTGCGGCGTGCTGGTCGCCTGCGATGCCGGCAAGCGGGATCTTCGAGGCGAACACCGTGGTCTTGGTCGGACCGTAGACTTCCGACGATGGGCGCACTTCGGGCAGCATGCTGCGCGGAATATCGAGCGCCTGAAGCAGTTCGTCGTCCCACTGCAGCGTGTGGATGTTGAAGAGCATCGTGCGCGACGCATTGGTGACGTCGGTCACATGCAGGCCGTGCTTGGTGAAGTTCCACACCAGCCAGCTATCGACGGTGCCGAACGCGAGACGCCCTTGCTTGGCTTTTTCGCGCGCGCCTTCGACGTTGTCAAGAATCCAGCGGATTTTGGTGGCCGAGAAATACGAGTCGATCGGCAGGCCGGTCTTGGCACGGACTTTTTCTTCGAGGCCCTGCGCTGTGAGTTCGTCGCAGAAGTCGGCCGTGCGGCGGTCCTGCCAGACGATCGCGTTATAGATGGGGTGGCCAGTTTCGCGGTCCCAAACAATCGTCGTTTCGCGCTGGTTCGTGATGCCGATGGCGGCGATCGACGTGCCGTTCATCCCTGCACGCGTGACGGCCTCGGCTGCGACGCCCGCCTGGGTCGACCAGATTTCCTGCGGGTCATGCTCAACCCAGCCCGGACGCGGATAGATTTGCTGGAATTCTTTCTGAGCCGTCGAGATAACGTTGCCCTGACGGTCGAAAAGCATCGCGCGTGAACTGGTGGTACCTTGGTCGAGCGCGAGGATGTACTGATCCTGCATTGTCTCTTCTCCATGTTTTATGAGTTGCCGGATCGACGATCCGGCAACGGAAACGGCTTGTTGTTTTTGGATACTGCAACTGCCGTGGCTTCATGCATTCCAGATTGCTGAACTGCGTGTCGGAATACGGTGTGTTCTGTGCTTTGTGCTGATCACGTCTGCGTTGGACGTGATGCGCTTCTGGGTGCCTGGTTGTGCTTACTGCTGATGATGCGTACTCGTGTGCATAACCGTGCTCAAACTCGCTTATGCGTGCTGACTCGCCGTAGCTCGCCTGAACGGCTGGCGCTCGACTGGCGAGCGGGTGAACCAGTTGTCGATGTCTTGCGTGACGTTCTCCAGTGTGCCGGGCTCGACGTGCAGTCCGAGCTTTGAGCGGCGCCACAACACATCTTGCGCGCTGCGGGCCCATTCGGTGTCGCGCAGATAACACAGTTCGGCTTCGTAAAGTCCTGGCGCGAAAATGCGGCCGAGTTCGGCGAGCGAGCTTGCCTGACCGATCACGTGTTTCGCACGTGTGCCGTACGCGCGCGCATAGCGGTGCGCGAGATCGGCGGGCAGCCAGGGGTATTGCTGCTTGAACTGCGTAAGAAAGCGTTCGAAGTTCGCTTTCGGAATATCGCCACCAGGCAGCGGTGCACCGGCAGTCCAGGCCGGAGCCGGGTTGGCCAAGGCGCGACCGAGTTCGTCGACGGCTTCTTCGGCGAGCTTGCGAAATGTCGTGATCTTGCCGCCGAATACCGACAGCAGCGGCGCTTCGCCCTCAGGCGCATCGAGTTCGAGTCGATAGTCACGCGTGACGGCCGAAGGGTTATCCGCACCTTCTTCCTCGAGCAGCGGGCGCACACCCGAATAGGTCCAGCGGACGTCGGACGGCGTGATCTGCTGCTTGAAATAGCGGTTGATCGAGTCGCACAGATACTGCGTCTCGTCAGCGGTGATTGCGACCTGCGCGGGGTCGCCGCGATATTCGATGTCCGTCGTGCCGATCAGCGTGTAGTCGTGCTCGTACGGGATCGCGAAGATGATCCGCTTGTCCGGATTCTGGAAGATGTAGGCGTGATCGTGTTCGAACAGCCGCCGCGTGACGATGTGGCTACCCTTGACGAGGCGCACGCTATGGTTCGCGTCGCGACCCAGCGCGCCGTGCAGCAATTCGCCCACCCATGGGCCGGCTGCGTTCGCAATCGAACCGGCGCGTACGTCGAGTTGCGTGCCGTCCGCGCGGCGCAACTGCGCGTGCCATTCACCACCGGCGCGCACTGCGCTGACGAGCTTGGTACGCGTGAGCACGGTCGCGCCACGTTCCTCGGCGTCGAGTGCATTCAACACGACGAGCCGGGCGTCGTTGACCCAGCCGTCGGAATAGACAAAGCCGCGCTTGATCGATTCGATGAGCGGTGCGCCTGCCGGATGGCGGCGCATGTCGATACCGCGTGACGCCGGCAGCAATTCGCGGCGTGCGAGGTGATCGTAGAGGAACAGACCGGCGCGGATCATCCAGGCGGGCCGCAGGTTCGGCATGTGGGGCATCACGAAGCGCAGCGGCCACATGATGTGCGGCGCCGCGCGCAGCAGCGTTTCGCGCTCCTGCAGCGCCTTGCGCACGAGCCCGAACTCGCGGTACTCGAGGTAGCGCAAGCCGCCATGAATCAGCTTCGTGCTGGCCGACGAGGTATATGCGGCCAGATCGTCCTGTTCGCAGAGCAACACGGACAGGCCGCGCCCCGCCGCGTCGCGTGCGATGCCGGCGCCGTTGATCCCGCCGCCCACAACGAGCAAATCGTATCTAGAGCCTTGCGTCACCTGCTGTGTCCCCTACGTCGCGTAAAGAAAATCTATCGAACCGATAGTGTTCGTTTTCGAACTTTAATGAACAAAATCGAAAAAGTAAAGTTCGACTTGTATGAACATATGTCTCAAGGTGTAGCGCGACGGGCCGCCACCGACGATACTCATGACAATAGCCATATCGAGGTGAATCATGCGGGGACTCTGGGTAATCGGCGCCACGGCACTGCTGGCGGGATGCGTGAGCACGCCGAGTCTGAGCGGCAGTCTGGGCGCGCCGTCGTTCGCAGCATTGCAACAGATGTGCAGCGCGGCGCCGGTGGATTACGGCAATGACGCGCAGTCCGTCTACACGACGTTCTACGATGCGTATATCGCCAACCGGCGCGGCAAGGTGTCGACGGCGGATTACTGCGCGTTCCAGACGTCGATCGCGCAGCATTACTCGACGCTCGGCACCAGCAGTGATCCGCAGGCCCGCAATCAGTGGGCGGCGTATTTTCTTGACCAGCGGGCGAGAGCGCTGAGCTGGCGAGCGGCGGTTGATCCGACCTTGCGCAGTGGTTAAGCGCCCAGTGCATGGCTGGACGAAGACCGCACGGTACGGCTGCACTGCTTGAACGCGTGAGCGGCGAAGCGCCTGAAGTCCATGGGTGTGTCAGTGCAGCGATGCCGCTGCGGCGAGGCGAACGCTGAGCCGGTGAGTGGTTACTTCGGCGCCGTCTGCGCCAGCGCGCCGCGCCATAGCATCAAACGAAGCTGTGCGAGTACGGCCTCGCGGGTCGGCGCCGGATTCGCACCTTCTTGCGTGGCGGACCGTTGTCCCTCAGGCAGCGGCAATTGGTTAGCGAGCGCCAACATCGCAAAGCCATGCAGGCTGGCCCAGTAAGCATAGGCAATCAACCGCGGATCCCCCTCGAGACGCCCAGCCGCCACAAGCGGCTCGAAGTGCGCCCCCAGCAAGCGCCAGGCGCGTTGCGAGGCGGCGGCGAGTTCCGGGTGCGCGGCGTCATCCGCTTGTGCCACGTCGAACATCAAACGGTACGCGTGCGGTTCATCGAGGGCGAACGAGACGTAGGCGTCGCTCAGCGCGGTTCCCCTGCTGGCGGGATCAGCCGCGAGCGCGGCTGCTTCCAGACGCTGCGCAAACCGGTTGAACGCCGTGGCCCGGACCATCGCCAGGATCTCGTCCTTGTCGCGGAAATACCGGTAAGGCGTCATCGCGCTGCAGCCCAACTCTTTAGCCAGCTCGCGCATCGTGACGCCTTGCGCGCCGCGCGTGGCGAACGCGTGCTCGGCGACGCCTCGCATGGCTTCGCGGAACTGGTGAACGTCTTCGTCAGAGAGTGTCTTTGGCATGCCGGATGGCGCATCGGTCCATCGCGTCAATTTACTGCGTAAATCAAGCGGGCACAATAAACCAGGAGTGGATTCGCACCGCAGGATGGTTTGATCGCTACGGCGCGCACCGGCCGAAGGCGCGCGCTCAGTCCACGCAGACGAGCGCGCCGCTCTTCACTTTGCTGGTGTCATGCGCCGGGCGTACGCCGACACATCATGAGAAACGCTTGATCGCCCGGATTGCCGAATCGCCAATTTCCGTGAGGCGCCATTGCTTGAGGCCCGAGGCGAGTTTCTCGAGTTGAACGAGCTGTCGTTCAAACAGCGCATCCAGCTCCTCTCGATCCATGTCGACCTGATTGGGAGCATCCTTTACGAGCAACAACGTGGCGAATTCATGCGGACTCAGCATCGTTCTCTCCATGTCAAGCTTAGCGCGGATGGCCCTATGGGCGACTGGCCAGCGGGGCGGCGGGCGCAGTACGATCCGCGATTGGATCAGGCGGGAGTAACAGCTATTCGGACCAACGCGCATTGAAAATGGCGTCGGGGAACTGGAGTGTAGTCAACCGCACACTGAACGCCAAATGATCCCCGGAAAATTTTCCCTTTGACAATTGCACCCTGCAGAGGCGGTCTGGATCGGCGGGCAAATCCTTGATTTCACGCGAGGTTTGGCGTGCACTGCAGCAAAGCTCTGGCGCGCCGCTGTGGCGCGCTTTGGCGCGCTTTGGCGTTTTCCGGCTGGCGAATTCGGTCAGCGGTTCACTCCGCGATATACACCTGAGTACCGGCCGTCGCCAGCGTTTCGGTCATGTCAGTGGGCGGCGCGGCGTCGGTGAAGAGCGCGTCGATCTGGTCCAGATGGCCCTGGCGGACCAGCGCCGGGCGGCCGAACTTAGAATGATCCGCGGCGAGGAACACCGTGCGCGCGTGCTCGATGATCGCCTCGGCGACCCGCACCTCACGCGTGTCGAAATCGCGCAGCGTGCCGTCGGTTTCGATGCTCGAGGTGCCGATGATGGCGAAATCCACCTTGAACTGGCGGATGAAATCGATCGCGAGTTCGCCGACGATGCCCTTGTCCCACGGCCGCACGATGCCGCCTGTCACCAGCACCTCGCAGTCCGGGTAACCACTCATCATGCTGGCGACATTCAGGTTGTTGGTGATCACGCGCAATCCGCGATGGCGGTTCAGCGCGCGCGCTACTTCTTCGGTGGTGGTGCCCAGGTTGATGAAGAGCGACGCCTGATCTGGGATATGCGTGGCCACGAGCGTCGCGATGCGCCGCTTCTCGTCATGGAACATGCGTTGCCGCGCGGTGTATGAGACGTTCTCGGAGCTGGTCGGCAGGCTGGCGCCGCCGTGGTAGCGGCGCAGGAGGTTCATGTCGGCCAGCCAGTTGACGTCGCGCCGGATCGTTTGCGGCGTGACGTCGAAGTGAGCAGCCAGGTCGTCCACGGTCACGAAGCCGTCGCGTTGCACCCACTCGAGCAGTTCCTGTTGACGTGCGTTGAGGGTCAGGCGGGGGTCTCGGGTCATGTGTCTCGGGTCAAGTGATTGCGTCGGCGCCGGGTGCGGCAGCCAGCGCCAGGAACGAGCGATGTTTTCGGTGAGCTATTGTAAGACCAACTGGCGGGTTGTCCGCCAACGTACGCGACATGCATAAGATCACGTCCGACCTGCAACGAACCCAGTCTAGCTATTCAGGTCTTTTCTGCATTTATTCATTTGATAAATGAATTTGTTTTTTCGGACGGTTCGCGCTGCAATCGACGGTTCGTTCCGTGATGGTTTTCTAATGGTTCCGGCGGATGCATCGTGCCGGGCCGCGCTTTCCGAGAGTCCCCGACATGACCCGCTTCAATTGGCAAAACCCTTATCCGACACCGCGCCTGCCGGTCTTCGCACGCAACATCGTTTCGACTTCGCACCCGCTCGCGGCCCAGGCCGGCTTGCGCATGCTGTGGAAGGGCGGCAATGCGGTCGATGCGGCGATCGCGGCGGCAGCGGCCATCACCGTGGTCGAGCCGGTCTCGTGCGGCCTCGGCGGCGACGCGTTTGCGCTAGTGTGGGATGGCGCCAAGCTGCACGGCCTGAATGCATCGGGCGTGTCGCCGGCGGCCTGGAACGTGGACTACTTCAAGCGCAAGTACGGTGAAGAGAACGGTCTCGCGAAGCAGCCCAAGCGGGGCTGGGATGCCGTGACCGTGCCGGGCGTGATCGCGGGCTGGGAGGCGTTGCATCAGAAATTCGGTTCGCTGCCGTTTGCCGACCTGATGGAACCGGCTATCGAAATCGCCGAGCGCGGCCATGCGGTGGCGAGCATTGTCGCCTACAAGTGGGCGGCGGCCGTGCCCGAGTTGAAGGACCTGCCGGGCTTCGCCCAGACCTTCATGCCGCGCGGCCGGGCGCCGGAAGTGAGCGAGCTGGTACGCTTCCCCGGCCA
The DNA here is from genome assembly GCF_050436665.1 of Paraburkholderia sp. EB58. Classification (NCBI taxonomy): domain Bacteria; kingdom Pseudomonadati; phylum Pseudomonadota; class Betaproteobacteria; order Burkholderiales; family Burkholderiaceae; genus Paraburkholderia; species Paraburkholderia sp. EB58. Next base: position 145,222 of record NZ_JBNDMQ010000006.1, read on the forward strand.
TGCCAAGACGCTGCGCAAGCTGGCGGAGCAAGGGCCGCGGGCGTACTACGAAGGCGAGATCGCCGAGCAGATCGCGGCGTTCTCGCGCGAGTGCGGCGGCGCGATGACGGCGCAAGACCTGCGCAACTACCGCGCGGATTGGGTCGAGCCGATCGGCAAGGATTATCGCGGCTACACGGTCCACGAGATTCCGCCGAACGGCCAGGGCATTGCCGCGCTGATCGCGCTCGGTATCCTCGAAAAGTTCGATGTGAGCTCGCTCGCGGTCGACAACGTCGAATCGCAGCACCTGCAGATCGAAGCGATGAAGCTCGCCTTTGCCGATGTCTACCGTTACGTGGCGGACCCGCGTTCGATGGATGTGACGCCCGAGCAGATGCTCGACGACGCCTATCTGACCTCGCGGGCCAAACTGATCGATCCGAAGCGCGCGACGCAGTTCGACTTCGGCATGCCGAAGACCGGTGGCACGATCTACATGTCGGTGGCCGACGAACGCGGCATGATGGTGAGCTTTATCCAGTCGAATTACATGGGCTTCGGCTCGGGCATCGTCGTGCCGGACAGCGGCATTTCGATGCAGAACCGCGGCTGCGGCTTCTCGATGGACCCGAAGTCGCCGAATGTCGTGGAAGGCGGCAAACGCCCGTTCCATACGATCATTCCGGCTTTCCTCACGCAACAGGTCGACGGCAAGCAGGAAGCGGTGATGAGCTTCGGCGTGATGGGCGGCGACATGCAGCCGCAGGGCCACCTGCAATCCATCGTACGGATGCTCGACTACGGCCAGCAGCCGCAGGCGGCGTGCGATGCGCCGCGCTGGAAGGTGAACCACGACTTCACGATCGACATCGAAGCGACGCTCGACGCGAACACGGCGCGCGCGCTCGAAAACCTCGGCCACACGATCAAGTCGGTCGACGATCCGTATATGGACTTCGGCTCGGGTCAGTACATCTGGAAGCTCGATCGTAATGATCCGGAACGTGGTTACGTGGCGGCGAGCGATAGCCGCCGCGATGGTCTTGCCGCGGGTTTTTGAGCGTCCCTGAACCTGGCGCTTCACGCCAGGCCTCCTGAGGGAGCCGCTCGCCCAAGCGGACTTCCTGCCGGGCGGAAAAGTTGGGACGGCCCGGCGTTTTCGAGGAAACCGTTTCTAGCCTGTCGTTTCGCGCGAGGCTGTCCCGGGTGACTATCCAGCCTGGGGCGGCCCCGCGTTTCCCATAGAGCCGACCATGACCGACCTCGCAACGCCCGCCGCCGCGGCGGCTTCTTCTTCCCCCGCCGCCGCGCCGCCATCGAAAGCGATGGTCCGGCGCATCATTTTCTCGTCGTCGGTCGGCAATGCGCTGGAATGGTTCGACTTTTCTGTCTACGGCTACTTCGCCAGCATCATCGCCAGACAGTTCTTCCCGATGCACGACGAGTGGCTCTCGACGCTGCTTGCCATCGCCACCTTCGGCATCTCGTTCCTGATGCGGCCGATCGGCGCAGTGGTGCTCGGGATCTACGGCGACCGCAAAGGCCGCAAGGCGGCGCTGACGCTCGCCATTGCGCTGATGATGGTCGGCACCTTGACGATGGCCGTGATGCCACCGTACGCATCGATCGGCCTGGCTGCGCCCGTTTTGATCCTGGTGGCGCGGCTCGTGCAAGGTTTTGCGGTGGGTGGCGAGTTCGGCAGCGCGACGGCGTTCATGGTCGAACACAGCCCCACACGGCGTGGCTATTTCGCGAGCTGGCAATTCGCCAGTCAAGGGCTCGCCGCGATCCTCGCGGCCGCGTTCGGGTCAGTGCTCACCGCATGGATGTCGCCGGAGCACCTCAGTACTTGGGGCTGGCGCATCCCATTCCTGTTCGGTGTGCTAATTGGGCCGATCGGCTATTACATCCGCTCGCATCTCGACGAGACGCCCGAGTTTCTGGCGATGCGCCGCGAACGCGACGGCGTGGGCCCCGAGGGCGGGCACGGCGATCTGCGGGCGCGCGGCAAGGAAATCAGTAAGACAAAGACAAGCGACCCGGCCGCTTCGTTCAGCAGTCATTGGGTGAACCTGCTTCTTGCAATCGGCATCGTCGCGCAATCGACGGTGGGCGTGTATGTGCTGCAGCTATACATGCCGTTGTATGCCGTGAAACAATTGCACATGCCAGCCGCCGTGTCGTTCGGCGCGGTGGTGCTCAACGGCGGACTGCAGCTCCTGCTCTCACCGGTGATGGGCGCATGGTCCGACCGCATTGGCCGCATCCGCATCATGCTGGGCACATCGTTGCTGATGGGGGTGCTGATCTATCCGATGTTTGCACTGCTACAGAGTCATCCGACGGTCGGCTGGTTGTTGCTGCTGCAGGGTACAGCTGGCATCCTCAAGGCTGCCTATTCAGGACCTATGCCCGCCCTGATGTCGGAGATCTTTCCGACCCACGTGCGTTCGACGGGCCTTTCTATCGCTTACAGCATCGGCGTAACGGTCTTCGGCGGCTTTGCTCCGACGATTGTGGAGACCTTCATCCATTTGATCGGCGACAAGCTTGCGCCAAGTTATTACGTGCTGACTGCTGCGCTGTTGTCGGGCCTGTCACTCGCCATCGTCGCGTGGCGCAGACGGCATTTGCGGCGCGGCCTATCCCTTTCGCACTCAATCTGAGGCCGTAATGCGCGGCGGCGTTCTGGCCGCTGAGCCTTACTCCGCCTCACTTCACGCCCTGTGTGTTGCCTGTACGTGCGAGAAAGAGCAGCCCCTCGAGGGCTGCCTTTTTTGTGCACTGCGTCCGCTTTGTGTTGATCTGGAATATTCCGACTATCTTGCCGCCGGAACTGCGGCGCTTGGGTATGGTCTGTGCTGAGTTATCTGCAGAGTTGCGGAACACCAGCTAAGATGCAAGATACAAGGGGTTAACTCTAATTCAAGGCGCTGTATCGACGCGAACGCAGCCGTGCGAAAGCACGTGGTTCTGGGCACGCTCCAGGAGTCGGTATAGCTTTCGGAGCAAGGAACAAATGCACACTGAGCGTAACCATGTGATGCCTTGGCGGATTGAGGACATCGACCTCAGCCGGGTTGACCGGCAACGGGCCGTGGCCAATGAAGATCTGCTGCTTCTGCTGTGCGCCGCTTCGTTCATTGAAAGCGGTACGGATCTCTACACCAGCAACCTGAGTACCTTCTTCAACGGCGACCCGGAAGTCTCCGCCTGGCTCAACAACGAGTGGGAACCGGAAGAGATGCAGCACGGCCGGGCGCTGAAGACCTATATCGCCCATGTATGGCCAGAGTTCGACTGGGACACGGCCTTCCGCAATTTCTTCGAGGAGTACTCGAAGACCTGTTCCGTTGAAGATTTCGAAAAGACGCGTGCGCTTGAGATGGTTGCACGCTGTGTAGTGGAAACGGGTACGGCGACGTTGTATCGAGCGATCGGCGAGTGCTCGAACGAACCGGTGCTCAAAGAGATCACCGACAACATTCGCACCGACGAAGTCCGCCACTACAAGCACTTTTTCAAGTACTTCAAGAAGTACAACAAGATCGAGGGCAACGGTCGCCTCGCGGTGCTGGGCGCGTTGATGCGCCGTGTGATGGAAATCAAGAACGAAGACTCGGAGATCGCGTTGCGGCATGTATTCGCGATCCGCTATCCGGAGCGCGTGCACGATTCGGCATACAATCGCGACCGTGCGGCGCGCATCAACACGCTGGTGCGTCGCAATCTTTCGGCTGACATGTGCGTGAAGATGTTGCTGAAGCCGCTGGATCTGCCGGCACGGATTCAACCTGGTGTGCATTACCCGCTCGCCAAGATCACGCAGCATGTATTCTTCCGTTGAAGATCGAGGCTGGGGTTTGCGGCGCGCTTATCGAGGGTTCCTGAGCTTCCTGAACCCGCTGGCTTAGCGAACGGTTTGATCGAATGGCCCGCCCGTGCGGGCCATTTATCATTTCGCAGTTCGATTCAAGACGATGGATGAACCGGAGTCAGGCGATGACCGATTCTGTATCCCGACGCCCGCTCGAACGGCTCGAGTTCGACGAATGGCCGGCTGCGCCGCGCGCGTTGCTGGATGGCACCGCGCTCGCGAGCAAGGCGGGTTTTACGGCGTCGTTTCTGACCACCGACGCGAGCAATGGCCACGTGCGGACTTCGCTACTGGGAGCAGGCGAGCTGTACGCGCCCGACTCGCGCACATTGTGCGTCGCGTTATGGCCGCAATCGCGGGCGGCCGCCGTGCTCGCGCGCAGCGGCCGTGCGGCGCTGACGTTCGTCTGCGAGGAGGCGTTCTATCAGGTGCAGTTGCAGTTCGAGCCACTGGCTCCGACGCCAGGTGGCAACAGCGGGCTCGCCCACTTCATTGGCGCGATCGATACCGGTGAAGCGCAACGGGTCCCCTATGCGCGCCTGACGGGCGGCATCACGTTCGAACTGGAGGAGGGGGGAGCGGCGGTGCTCGATCGGTGGGAACAGCAGATCGAGCACCTGAAGCAGGCCGCTGCGGCGGCCCGGAGATGAGGCGGCTGATCAGCTAACCTCACCGCCCGCGTTGCCCACCGTTGCGCGGCGGTTGCGAGCTACGCGGAGCATCGCCGCGCGGCTTGGCGCCGCTCAGCAAGGCGCCTGGGTTGCCGCCTTGCGGCTTGCCCTGACCCTGAGGTTTGCGCGGCGCATGTGTCGCACCGGCGCCGTCGTGCGTAGCGGGTCCAGCCTTGCCGTGATGACGCGTAGTCTCGTGGCGCGGATTGTCCTTGCGCACTTGCGGTTGCGTGGGCGAACCAGCTGGCTTAGCACCTTGCGGATTCGCGCTTTGCGGCTTCGCCTGCTGAGCGCCTGCCGGACGCTGTCCCGAGCGCTGCCCCGGCTTGGCGGAGCCGCCGTCGCGCCGACCGCCATCACCCTTGGGTGCGCCTTGCCCTTGACGCGGCTGACGTCCGCCGCCACCACCACCACCACCCTGGCCGCGGCGCAGGATCGGCTCCGGCTTCGCGTTCGGATCCGGTTCAAACCCGGCGATCACTTCCTGCGGCACGGCGCGCTTGATCAGCTTCTCGATGTCCTTCAACAACTGCAGCTCATCGACGCACACCAGCGACACCGCTTCGCCCGTCGCTCCCGCGCGGCCCGTACGGCCGATGCGGTGCACATAGTCTTCCGGCACGTTGGGCAGGTCGTAGTTGACGACGTGCGGCAACTGGTCGATATCGATGCCACGCGCGGCAATATCCGTCGCCACCAGCACCTGCAGCGTGTTGGTCTTGAACTCGGCCAGCGCGCGCGTACGGGCCGACTGGCTCTTGTTACCGTGGATGGCGAGTGCGCTAATGCCGTCCTTGGTGAGCTGTTCGGCGAGGCGGTTCGCGCCGTGCTTGGTGCGCGTGAACACCAGCACCTGGAACCAGTTGTGTTCCTTGATCAGGTGCGTGAGCAGTTCGCGCTTCTTGTCGCGGTCCACCGGGTGAATCTTCTGCGCCACCAGTTCAGCCGTCGTGTTGCGGCGAGCCACTTCGATCAGCGCCGGCGAATCGAGCAGATTGTCGGCGAGCGTCTTGATCTCGTCGGAGAACGTGGCGGAGAACAGGAGGTTCTGGCGCTTCGGCGGCAGCTTGGCGAGCACACGCTTGATGTCGTGGATGAAGCCCATGTCGAGCATGCGATCGGCTTCGTCGAGCACGAGGATCTCGAGATGCGACAAGTCGATGGTCTTCTGCTGCATGTGATCGAGCAGGCGGCCAGGCGTGGCCACCACAATATCGATCCCACGACGCAGCGCATCGATCTGCGGATTGATGCCGACACCGCCGAACATCACCGTCGACTTCAGCTTCAGATACTTGCCGTAGGCACGCACGCTTTCCTCGACCTGCGCAGCAAGTTCGCGCGTGGGTGTGAGGATCAGCGCACGGACCACGCGCTTGCCTCCGGCCGTGGTGACCGGCGGCATGGTGTTCAGGCGTTGCAGGATCGGCAGCGTGAAGCCGGCCGTCTTGCCGGTGCCGGTCTGCGCGCCGGCGAGCAGGTCGCCGCCGTTCAGCACGGCCGGGATCGCCTGCAACTGGATGGGAGTAGGGGAGGTGTAGCCGAGTTCGTGTACAGCGCGGACCAGCGGTTCGGACAAGCCGAGGGAATCAAAAGACATAAAAGCTCTTTGCAATGCAGTATCGCGAACGGCGAATGCGCAGCCCAAAGGCGCGCATTCGAGGCCAAAGCCCCAGGTCCGGTCGCAGGGAAATCGGCGGCACACGCCAGCGTGTGCCGAATGCTTCAACGCGCTATCAAGACACGTTGACTGGCTTTAAGTTGCACTTCGCCGTCGTGGGGTGTCACGCGACGTAGCGCGCAACACTGACGAATTGACACAGACTGCCCGCCAGTACGAACAGGTGCCAGATACCATGTCCGTGCCGGATGCGCTCGTCGTTGATGAAGAAGTAGATGCCGACGCTGTAGATGATCCCGCCGGCCACGAGCCATGCGGTGCCCGCGGCCGGTAAAGCTTCGACCAGCGGGCGGACGGCAACGAGCGCGAGCCATCCCATCAAGACATACAGCACCATCGATACGCTACGGGTGCGGCGCCCGAGCGTCAGTTCCTGCACGATGCCGAGGACCGCAAGCCCCCAGCTTACCCCGAACAGGGACCAGCCCCACGGTCCGCGCAAGGTGACGAGCGTGAATGGCGTGTAGCTGCCGGCGATCAGCAGGTAGATCGCCGAATGATCGCATTTCTGCAGGACCGCCTTCACGCGCGCGTTGCGCACGCTGTGGTAAAGGGTGGAGATAGCATACAGCACGAGCAGCATCGCGCCGTAAACGGCGAAACTGACAACCTTGTACGCATCGCCTTGCAGCGCGCCCATCGTTACGAGCGTAGCCAGCCCCGCCACCGACAGCACCGCGCCGACGAGGTGGGTAATGCTGTTAAAACGCTCACCGATATGCACGACATCTTCTCCCGCCCGGTCCAATATGCCATTGTACCGGTCCCGCGCTGGTCCTGAAAAACGAAGGGCGCGGCCGCGATTTCCCGCAGCCGCGCCCTCCTTACCGTTCGCGTCGCTCAGTCGAGCGGCGCAGACCGCAGATCGGCCACCTGTTGCGGCGACACGGACGTGCCGTGGTTACCCCACGACATACGGATGTAGGTTACCACTGCAGCCACTTCCTGATTCGACAGCGATTGAGCGAACGGCGGCATGCCATACGGCTTCGGATTGCCATCCGTGCTCGGCGGGAAGCCGCCGTTCAACACCATGCGAATCGGGTTCACTGCCGACGGCATCTGGATAGACTGGTTGTTGGCCAGCGGTGGGAAGTTCGGCGGTTGGCCGAGACCGTTCGCCTCGTGGCACTTCGCGCAGTTGTCCGTATAAATCTTCTGACCTTGCTGCAGCAGCTCCGTGCCGAACTGCGCCGAGGTTTCCAGCTGCAGGTTTTCCGGCGCTTCGCTCTTCTGCGGGATGGTCTTCAGATACGTGGCCATTGCCTGGATGTCGTCGTCCGACATGTACTGCAGGCTGTTGTGAACCACTTCAGCCATCGGACCGAACACCGCGCCGCGCTGCGACACGCCGTTTTTGAGCAGATCCTGGATGTCCTTGATGTCCCAGTCGCCCAGACCCGCTTCCTTGTTCGACGTGAGCGACGGAGCGTACCAGTTCTGCAGCGGAATCAGGCCGCCCGCGAAGGCCGCCGAGTTCACCGGGCCGCCCATGGCGTTGATCGAGGTGTGGCACATGCCGCAGTGGCCGAGGCCTTCGATCAGGTACGCGCCGCGGTTCCATTCGACCGACTTGGTCGGATCCGCCTTGTACTCGCCTTCACGGAAGAACAGCGTGCGCCAGCCGATCAGCAGGTTGCGGTTGTTGAACGGGAATTTCAGCTCGTGCGGACGGCTCGGCACATTGACCGGGGGGACCGAGCGCAGGTACGCATAGATCGCATCCGAATCGGCGCGCGTGACCTTCGTGTAGCTCGTGAAGGGGAAACCCGGGTACAGCAGGCTGCCATCCTTCGAGCGGCCCGTGTGCAAGGCGCGGTAGAAGTCGTCCTGAGTCCACTTGCCGATGCCGTACTGGTCGTCAGGCGTGATGTTCGGCGTGAACATCGTGCCGAACGGCGTGAGCATGGGCAGGCCACCGGCGAATTCCTTGCCGCCGCGCACCGTGTGGCAGGCAATACAGTCACCGGCGCGGGCGAGGTACTCGCCCCGTTGGATCAGGGCAGCCTGGTCAGCGGGCGTGGCCGCCATGGCGCTGCCGTTATGCAGGTGGTCGCCGCCCGACCACAGGACGGGAACGAGGGCAGCGGCCGCAGCTACGACGACTGCCGAAAGGGCGAACAAAGACTTGCGTTTCATTTGGTCATCTCTCCCGGTGCCTTATTGCGGTTCGCTGCCGCAGGCAAGCGGAGTCTTCATCGAACGGGCCGGAGCCGGCACCGGATTCTGCGGAGCCGTCTGGGTGGACAACCATGAAGCGACGGCATTCACGTCGTCATCGGTCAAGCGGGTGGCGATGGTGTGCATGCAGTCAGGCGCAATGGCGTGACGCGAGCCCGAACGCCAGGCGCCGAGCTGCGCGCTGATGTAATCAGCATGCAGGCCGACCAGACCCGGGATAGCCGGTTCCATGCCGGTCAGCGCCTTGCCGTGGCAGGCGGCGCAAGCCGGGATCTGCTTCGATGCGTCGCCATGCAGCACGATGTCCTGGCCGCGCGCCAGCGTAGCCTGCGACACCGTTGGCGTGGCCGGTGACGGGTACGGCGGGCGCTGCTGCGAGAAGTACGTCGCGATCTGATGAAGGTAGTCGTCCGAGAGGTACGTGACGAGGTAGTTCATGGGCGGATACTTGCGGCGCCCTTCGCGGAAGTTCTTGAGCTGGTTGTACAGATAGTCAGCCGGCTTGCCCGCGAGGCGTGGGAAGTAGTCGTTGTCCGTCCCCTGACCGTGCGTGCCATGGCAGGCCGCACAGGCCTGCACGCGCGCTTCCATCGTGTCCGGAGTCTTGGGTTGAGTCTGCGCTTTCGCAGCGCTAAAGACGCCTGCGGCCGAGATCAGCAGCAGGGCGAGCAGCGGGCGGAAAATGCGTCTAGAAGACACGCGTAACTCCATCAGATTCGGGGACCCGACCGAGCTTCGAGCGGCTCGGCTTGAGGGCAACTGGGGCTGCGGCGACGCAGCATTCTATCATCGCTAGCTGATGGTGACTATTTGCCGCAGGCCGCATAGTTCCCCTCGTAAACTCCGATGTGACAGTTTGGCACAGTGTGTATCGGCGATGTCCCACATGCTATTTGGATCGGTCTTGAATGGCGCGAACATGCAACTAAGTTGAACCGACACGCACACGGACCATCGAAGCGTACACTCCCGGGGCGCCGCTGTCTTTGCTGCGCTGCGTGCAACCCTCCTCCCTGTATTTTCGACAAGCAACCCGCCTTTCATGAAGCTATCCGATTTCTCCCGTTCAGCGCCGCAGCGACTCGCTGCCGGACGCCACACCATCAAGTGGACCGCGGTCCATCGTATTGAAGGCACTCGCGCGCTCACTGTCAAATGAGAGTCGACGGATTGTGGATCGGGCAGGTCGCCATGGCCGCGCTCATGAATGTCGCGTTTGCGTTTGCCGTCGGTTCGGCGTTGCTCGGCGCGTGGCTCGCGAAAGATGCCCAGGCCAAGGTCGCGCCAGCGCGTCCCGCATGGTTGCGTGCGCAACGCTCGATGCTGACGGCAACCGTCGTGCTGGTCGCAGCCGACCTCGGCTGGCTGCTGTATCAGGCCGCGGCGATGAGCGGCAGCACGTTGCCGCAGGCGTTCGGCGTCATCCCTACCGTGCTCGCGCAGACGCATGTCGGCTATGCGTGGAGCGTTGCCTTTGTCGGTGCGCTGGTGCTGCTGCTGACCGCGATGTCCTCGCACGCCAGCACCTTGCGCAATGCGCTGCTGTGGCTGGCGGTGATCGCGATTGGCGCCGGCAAGGCGTCGCTCGGGCATGCGGCAGATGGCGGACCGGCGTCAGCGGCTATCGGTGTGCACACCTTGCATGTGCTGGCCACCAGCGTGTGGGGCGGACTTGTCGTGACAGCCGGGTTGACGGTGCTGCCGGCGCTCGGCACGTCGACCGCGCGCGGCATCCTGATCCGTACGGCCATGCAGATCTCGAACGTGTCGCTGGTCGCAGTGGTGTTCGTGCTGCTGACGGGGATCTTCAATGCGGTGCGGGGATCGGGCGGGTCGTTTGAGTCCATCGAGATCAGCACGTGGGGACATGTGCTGATCCTGAAGCTTGCGCTGGTGGCGCTGGCGCTGGTGCTCGGCGGCCTGAACCGTTTCCTGGCGCTGCCGCGCCTGCGCCGCACGGCGTCGACGATGGACGCCCATACCTTCACCAACGTGCTGTACCTCGAAGCGCTGGCGATGATCGGCGTGTTCATTGCGGCGGCCGCGCTGGCGCACAGCGTGCCGGCGTACGTCGCGCTCGGCTGAGCGAGCGGCGGGCGTTCAGGCGGAGCGTGGCCGGCGGATCGATGCCCTGCAGTCGTGGTCCAGCCGAGCGCGGCCCGGCCGAGCGCGGCCCGTCCAAGCATGGCCGACAAAAAAGCGCCGCACAAGCGAGTCTGTGCGGCGCGAACACACGCGGTCGCCCGGCAGGAGCCGGATGCCCGGTACTGCCCGTTAAGCGGCGAGTGCTTTGGGCACTCGCTCCAGCATCGTTTCAGGGAACATCTCCTGGCGCAGTTCGCCGTCGTCGTTGAACCATTGGCAGATCAGCCAGGTACCAGGCGCGAACACCACCGGGCCTACCCATGTGGCCGTCATCGGACGGCCACCCGATTTAAGCGTCAGCACATCGCCGCCGCGGTATGTCGTTCGTTTTGACAGAAACATCGTTTTCATTCGTTCGGTCGTCCACTCAGTTTTTTTGCCTGGCTCGCCTGACCGGTCCGGGCGTCTGGGTTGTCCGCTCAATCCGGTTCAGCCCGCCTGATCCATGCGGCCTATTCGAAGCCCAGTTTGTGACCGAGGATCGGCGCGCAGAACAACGCGATCGCACAACCGCTCACCTTGCCTTCGAGTTCGGCGCTGGCAGCGTGCGAGCCGTAGAGCTGGGTCAGCAGATCGAACAGTTGAGGTGCGCAATAGATCACGGCGGCGGCGAGGAAACACTTCTCCACCGTCGAAATGCGCCAGCCGCGTTGAAACGCCATTACCGCACCGATCACACGCAGCACGCCGAACACCACCAGCGCGCCGACGGCCGCCTGTTCGCGGATCAAATAGTCAGGAAGAAATTCGCCCATGATTGCCTCTCGCATCGTCTTTCGTATGCATTGGAGCAAACAGTGGGCCAGAGGCATGGCGGGCGCCGGGGTGGCGACCGGAAAGCCTTGTGCGGTAAGGCTTTCAGAGGTAGCGAGGGAGGCGGTGAAAAGTGCCCGGACGGCGTTTTCAGACCTATTCCGTCCGGGATGTTACGTAACTGAGACGCCGCGGCCTCGAGGGCACGTAACGTCCCCGGACAGATCTGCCCGCTCAGCGGATCCGTTCGATCCGGCCGACCACAAACAGATACGACAAGGCGCCCACCAGGCCGACCGCGCTCATGAACACGAGGGCCGGCGCGAAGTCGTCACCCTTGACGAGCAGGCCGATCACGATCGGCACGCAGATCGACGACAGGTTGCCCATCAGGTTGAACATGCCGCCGGTGAGTCCGAGCAGTTCTTTTTTCGCCATTGATGAAACAAGCACCCAGGTGATCGACGAGAAGCCGCTGCCGAAGAACGCGATCGCCATGAACAGGATCACCAGCGACGGGCTGTCCACAAAGTTCGCGCCGACGATGGCCGTGGACAGCAGCAGCCCCGTTACGATTGGCACCTTGCGTGCGACCGTGGCCGAGACGCCGCGCCGGATCATCGCGTCGGAGATCAAGCCGGAGGCGAGAATGCCGACGAAGGCCGCGAGGAACGGCACGGCGGCCATGAAGCCCGCCTTCAGAAAATCCATGTGGCGGTATTTGACGAGGTAGGTGGGAAACCACGTCAGGAAGAACCACAGCGTCGAGGTCACGGCGATCTGGCCGATATAGATGCCCCAGAGTTTGCGGTTGCCGAGCACGGCGCGCCAGTCGGCGGCACTGTATCGTGCGTGAGACACGCGCGCACTGCTGAGTTCCACGAGGCCGCCGCCACGACGGATCGTGTCGAGTTCAGCCCGGTTGATCCCCGCCGCTTCGGACGGTTCGCGATACAGCGCATACCAGACCAGCGCCCACACCACGCCGATCAGTCCGGTGAGGATAAACACGCCGTGCCAGCCGAAGTGTTGCTGGGTGAGAACCAGCGCCGGCGTCAGGAATGCGAGGCCGACGTACTGGCCCGAGGTGTAGACCGCAATGGCGCGGGCGCGCTCGCTGTCGGGAAACCAGGTGGTGACGATACGGTTGAGCGTCGGATAGGCCGGCGCTTCGAGCACGCCAAGCAGCACGCGCAAGGACAGCAGCAGCACGAAAGCGCTGGCAAAACCCTGCAGGATGGTAGCGAGCGACCACAGTCCGATGATCAGCGCCATCATCAGCCGGGGCCGTGCGCGGTCCACCAGCATGCCGCCGGGAATCTGCAGCAATGCGTACGACCAGCCGAAGGCCGAGAACACCAGCCCCATGTGGGCCGGATCGAGTTGCAGATCCTGCGCGATGGCGGTCGCCGCGATCGACAGGTTGCTGCGGTCCAGATAGGTGATGACGACGGTGATGAACAGCATCACCAGCAGGCGGTGGCGCTTGCCGGTTGCTGCCTGCGTGTCCACAGTGGTTGTCTCCACTCACAACTCCTTCTTTTGATTGCTTTCGCGCCTTTAGGCCTCGCCAGACGCAAAAACGCCGCCCGCAGGCGGCGTTTCTTTACAGGCTTACCACTCGGCGACGCTGCCGTCCGTATGGCGCCACACCGGATTGCGCCAGCGATGGCCGACCTTGGCCATTTCGCGGACTTTCTCCTCGTTGACCTCGATGCCGAGCCCCGGACCTTGCGGAATCGACACGAAGCCGTCTTCGTATTTGAAGACCTCGGGGTTCTTGATGTAGTCGAGCAGGTCGTTGCCCTGGTTGTAGTGGATGCCGAGGCTCTGTTCCTGGATGAACGCGTTGTAGCTGACCGCGTCGATCTGCAGGCAGGTTGCCAAAGCGATCGGCCCAAGCGGGCAGTGCAATGCCAGCGCCACATCATAGGCTTCGGCCATTGATGCAATCTTGCGACACTCGGTAATGCCGCCCGCATGCGAGGCGTCCGGCTGGATGATGTCGACGTAGCCGCCCGCGAGGATGTGCTTGAAGTCCCAGCGCGAGTAGAGTCGCTCGCCGAGTGCGATCGGCGTGTTGGTCTGATTGACGATGTCGCGCAGCGCCTCGGCATTCTCCGACAGCACCGGCTCTTCGATGAAGAGCAGCTTGTACGGGTCGAGTTCCTTGGCGAGCACCTTCGCCATCGGCTTGTGCACACGGCCATGAAAGTCCACGCCGATGCCGATGTTCGGCCCGACCGCTTCACGCACGGCCGCCACGTTGTTGATGACGCCCTGCACCTTATCGAACGTATCGATGATCTGCAGCTCTTCTGAGCCGTTCATCTTCACCGCCTTGAAGCCGCGTTCGACCACGGCGCGCGCGTTGTTGGCGACGTCGCTCGGACGGTCGCCGCCGATCCAGGAGTACACCTTGATCCTGTCGCGCACCTGGCCGCCGAGCAGCGCATGGATCGGCACGCCGTGATGCTTGCCCTTGATGTCCCACAACGCCTGATCGACGCCGGCGATCGCGCTCATCGTGATCGGACCGCCGCGGTAGAAGCCGGCGCGGTACATCACCTGCCAGTGGTCTTCGATCAGCAGCGGGTCCTTGCCGATCAGATAGTCCGACAGTTCTTCGACCGCCGCCGCGACCGTATGCGCGCGGCCTTCGACGACCGGCTCGCCCCAGCCGACGATACCTTCGTCCGTTTCGATCTTAAGGAAGCACCAGCGCGGCGGAACGATGAAGGTTTCGAGCTTGGTGATTTTCATGGTGCGTGTCTCCTTGAGCCTGCGAGGCTAATCCTTGAGTGGCGGATGCCGGTGGGTGTGGATGCGTCCACCGGCGCGATATCTGAGGAGTCACATGCTACAACAAAATCGCCTTTTAATACTATTAATAGTACTATTTGACGATGCGCCCAATGGCCGCTCGCAATAGGAGTTGCGGCCGGGATGCCGGATAATCGCGGTCGTTTCGACAATGAAGAGCGCCGGAAGACGGCGGGGAGAGCACTTATTCAGCACGATCTGCACGGGCGCGTCGCCCATCTGCTGGCCACAGCCATCCTGCGCGGCGACTACGCGCCGGAGACCATCCTGCCGCGCGAAGCCGAGCTGATGGAGACCTTCGGCGTGAGCCGTACGGTGCTTAGGGAGGCGCTGCGCACCCTGACATCGAAAGGGCTGATCGAGTCGCGTCCGCGGGTCGGCACGCGCGTGCGGCCGCGCGAGGCGTGGAACCTGCTCGATGTGGACGTGCTCGACTGGTACTCGCGCGTGGCCGAACCGATGGCTTTCGCGCTCAAGCTGCAGGAAATGCGCGAGATGATCGAACCGTACGCGGCGGGACTGGCGGCGGCTTCCCACGCCCCGCAGACGTTCGCTGCGCTCGATGCAGCGCATGCGGCGATGGTGGCCGCGCGCAATGTCGACGAGTGGGTGCGGGCCGATCTGCGTTTTCATCTGAGCGTACTGACGGCCTGCAGCAACGAACTGCTGATCCCACTCGGCACGCTGATCGAACGCACGCTCGAGGCCCAGTTGCGCCTGAACGCGAAGCGCGCGGAGGTCTACAACGCGTCGCTCGCCGAGCATACGGCGGTGTTCGAAGCGATTCGCGCACGCGACGCGGAAGGTGCGCAGCAGGCGATGGCGGGCTTGCTCGGGGTGACGCGGCGGCGGATTGAGGGCTGAATGCGCAGCGCGGCGGTGCGCGTCCGCTAGTCCATCGCCGCGTGTGCGACCGACGCGTCCGGCGCTTTGTGCGCCGGACGAATCAACAGCAGCAGTGGCACTACCAGCAAAGTGGCGACGAACATCAGCTTGAAATCGTTCAAGTACGCGATCATCGCAGCCTGTTGCGTGATCGAAGCATTCATCACAGCGATGTCGTAGCGCGACCCGCTCTCCAGCATGGGTTGCATAAGCGGATTGAAGATATTGACGTTCGCGGCCAGATCCGCGTGCGCGACCTGGGTGCCGCGTGTCATCAGCGTCTGCACGATCGAAATACCAATACTGCTGCCGATATTGCGCATCAGGCTGTACGTTGCGGTACCGTCGGCGCGAAGCTGCGGCGTGAGGGTGGAAAACGTCAACGCGCTGAGCGGCACGAATACCAGTCCGAGTCCGAAACCCTGAATCACGCCGGGCCACACGATATCCGAAGCAGACAGCACGATCGTGTAGTTCATCATCTGCCACAGCGCGAATGCGGAGATCAGGAACCCTGCGAGCAACAGCAGGCGTGCGTCGATCCGTTTGAGCAAGCGGCCGGCGCATAGCATGGCGATCATCGTGCCCGCGCCACTGGGCGCCGTGACCAACCCGGTGGTGGCGACCGGATAGTTCATCAGGGTCTGCAACATGGGCGGCAGCAGTGCGCGCGTCGCGTACATTACTGCGCCGATCACGAAAATGAAGAACGTCCCGGTGGCGAAATTGGGGTCCTTCAGCAACTCGTATTTGAAGAACGAGATCTTGCCGACCGTCGCCGTGTGCACAAGAAAGAACGCAAAGCTGATGGACGCCAGCAGCGCCTCGATGACGATTTCATTCGAGCCGAACCAGTCGAGTTGCTCGCCGCGGTCGAGCATGGCCTGCAACGCGCCGATTGCGAGCGCCAGCGTTGCAAAACCGAAGGCGTCGAACTTCACGTCATGACGCGGGGCCTTGCTCGGCAAAAACGTCAGTACGCCGAAGAGCGCGAACGCGCCAATCGGCAGGTTGATGAAAAACACCCAGCGCCAGTTATAGCTATCCGTGAGCCAGCCGCCCAACGTCGGCCCGAGAATCGGCCCCACCATCACGCCCATGCCCCACACGGCCATGGCCTGGCCTTGCTTCTCGCGCGGATTGATGTCGAGCAGGATGGACTGCGACAACGGCACCAGCGACGCCCCAAATATCCCCTGCAGCAAACGCGACGCGACGATCTCGGTCAGCGTCTCAGACAGGCCGCACAGCGCCGAGGCGATCGTGAAGCCCGCAATCGAAAACGCCAGCAGCCGTTTCACGCTCAGCCGGTCGGACAGCCACCCGGTCAGCGGCGTGGCGATGGCGGCGGCGACAATGTACGAGGTCAGCACCCATGTGATTTCGTCCTGCGACGCGGACAACGTGCCCTGCATATGCGGCAGCGCCACGTTGGCGATGGTGCTGTCGAGCGTCTGCATCAAGGTGGCGAGCATGATCGAAACGGTGATCATGGGCCGGTTCAGCGCAGCAGCGGTACTCCCAGATATTGAGTCGGACGACATTTGCGGGCGAGGTGGGAGGCGGGTGGCGACTCAGATTGGAATAGATAGTAAGCATGCTTAGTATATAGACGACGACGCCACGCGAATACCAGGAACTGTACGAGTGTGATGCTCCGCGGCAACGCCCGGTCCGCGGCCGCTGTTCGGCGCCCGCTTACCCAGGGCTTTCGTATAATCGCGCGATGAAAACCCAATTCGAAGAGCGCTTTGGCTTCCTGATTTCGGACGTTGGCCGCCTGACCGGCAAGCGTTTCGACGATCTCGCCAAGTCAACCGTCGATCTGACTCGTGCGCAATGCCGCGCGTTGGCTTATCTCGCGCACTACGGGGACGTCAACCAGGCACGTCTGGCTGACCTGCTCGAAGTCGCGCCGATTTCGGCCGGGCGTTTGCTGGACCGCATGGAAGAGGGCGGCTGGATCGAGCGCTGGAACAATCCTGAGGACCGCCGCGAACGGCAGGTGCGGATGACGCCGAAAGCGGAGCGCGCGCTCGGCAAAGCGCGCAAGGTCGGCGACGAGGTGGCCGCGGAGGGCTTGAGCGGCTTCAGCGACGAAGAGGCGAAGCAATTGATCGCCTTGCTGCAGCGGGTGCGGGGCAATCTTAGCCGGATTGTGGATCGCTGAGAGCGGGCGCGCCGGGGCGGGTGCTTAGTGGGTCCTTTCCTGTCGTGAACGGAAGATGCCTGCTAAGCCCAGAGTTTCCGCGGGATCGGCAGCCACCGCGAAGCCGGCGGTGCTGGGACGTGCGTTTCGGGTCGGGGGCCCGCGAGGCGCCTCATCAGTAACGAATCGATTACCGACTCGAGCGTATCGAGCTCGACCGGCTTGCTAATAAACACATTCCATAGCGCCGATTTCTCCGCGGGCGGTGTCTGGCCCGACGACATCACCACGGGAATCTGGGCAAGCGCCGGATAACATTTCAGGCGCTGGCACAACTCCACCCCATCGGTTCCCGGCATGTTCCAGTCGGTGACGATCAAATCGGGGAGACATCGGCTCGCTTTCGCCAATGCCGTGTTGCCGTCTTCCGCGACGATCACATGGTAGCCGCGTTCCTCCAGCACAAGCTTGAATAGCCAGAGTGAATCGACCTCATCATCGACGAGCAGGATGGTAGACATGGTTGCGACCTCAGGTGCCTGCCTGCTTTTCCGCAACAACCATGCCGCCAGGCGGGCCAGTGCTTCGCAGCCCGTCGGCAGTCAGTTCGTCTGCGCGATGAGGGTTGCCAACTGATCCGCTGAAACCGGTTTGGTCACGTGCGCGTCGAAGCCGGCCTCTGTGGCCGCCTGTCTGTCCGCCTGGCCAGCGAAGCCGGTTAGCGCGACCAGCCTTGTGGCCGCGAGAGCCGGGTTGCTGCGCAGTAGCTGCGCGAGTTGCATGCCGCTCATATCGGGCATGGAGACATCGATCAAGGCCAGGTCGGGGACAAAATTATCAACTATAGCCAACGCATCCGCGCCGCTGTACGCGGTGCGCACCGCATGCCCATCCATTTCCAGCAACATGGCGAGGGCATCGATGGCGTCGGCCTGGTCGTCGACGAGAAGGATCTTTTTTGTTTGCGTCATTCCGTAGGCTAATGGGTCAAGTAGGTGCGGCTAGCGCCACAGTTTTTGCATCAACGCGAGCAATGCGACCGGCGGCGTGCCTTTGCGGCAGTAACCGTCGAAGTTGTGCCGCGCAGTCCCTGTTTCGCGGACATGGTCGTCGTCGAGTGACGTAAAGGCCACGATTCCAAGGTTCGTCGTGGGTAAATAAGTGCGCAATGCCTGTGCGGTTTCAAAGCCGTCGCGCTCCGGCATCATGATGTCGAGCACGACCACATCCGGAACCCAGTCCCGGACACAGCGCAGCGCTTCGCCGCAGCCAATGGCGGTGCGAGTTTCAACGCCTTCGTAAGAAAGATAGGTGGCAAGCGCTTCGGCAGCTTCAGCGTTGTCGTCGACCACCAGCACTCGCGGGTGTGCATTCAGTACGCGAATCTTGCGAGCGCTCCAGGTTTGACAGAGGGATGGGATTTGGGGCAATTTCTCGAACGCCTTTCAATACGGGTTCTCAAACGGGCAGCAAGGCCCATGCCACGGCGGCGCCTCCAGAGCGATTCAGATTGGCGGTCGGTCACCTTTGCAGAGTTGTTCGATCGTAGTCAGAAAAATTTTCATTGGCGCGGGTTTTCGCAAACAGGCATTCCACGTCTGCACCTCTTCGGCACAGGGCGGTGCGGCTGAGTGGATGACGATGGGCACATGGGCGAGGTCCGGATGAGCCTTTAATTGACGGCATAATTCGGCGCCGCCCATCAAGGGCATCATCCAGTCGGTGATCACGAGATCCGGCATGCTTTCCCTAAGACGCTCGAGCGCTTCGAAACCGTTGCGTGCACAACATACCGTGTAGCCTTCGTCGAGCAGAATGGTCTGCCAGGCGGCGAGGATTTCCGGGTCGTCATCCACAAGCAAAATCGAGTGCATTTGCAATGGCCAGTTCGTGAGGCGTCGCTGTAGCCGTTAGAAGTACGCAAAAGCCGTTCCAATGCGTGTGGTTGGGGTCATAATGACTTCGCTTTCATTGGCCGCGAAGCTTGCGGGTGCCGTCCGGGCCCAGCGGCAAGGGGTTGCGCGAGGGCGGCGGTGGACCGGATTGCCGGACGAACGCTGAGCGGACGAGTGGCGTCGGCACAGCGCGCGCCGCGTTCGATACGGTAGATGTCGACTCCTGTTGTAGAAACGTTACTCACCGAGTGGCTGTTATGACCGACACACCCAAAGGGCCCCTGCGCGGCTTCGCTGATTTTCTCCGCAGCGAGCGGGTTCGCCTGACCAAGGAATGGATGAAACAGGTCTTCGGTGACGAAGACCTGATCGAGGCCGACAAACTCACGTACGAGCAACTCGCCGATCATCTCCCGGAGATTCTCGACGGGCTGTGCGCGGCGCTCGACGCGGAGGATCTCGAGAAGGCAGAGCCGGCAATCGAGCGAAACGCTCGCATGCATGGCCTCGTGCGCTGGCGCCAGGGATACCGGATCGAGGAGCTGGTGCGCGAGCTCGATCTGTTCCATCAGACGCTGGCTGATGCCCTCGAGGCGTTCGCCGATAACGAAAGCCGCTTCACGCGCCGTCATGAGAAACGGGCCCGGCGTCTGATTGCGGAAGCGCTGAGCTTCGTCACCTTGACGTCGATACGCGAGGTGGTCAGCGAACGCGACCGGAAAATCGATGAATACACGGGCAAGCTCGAGCGCGCGAATCACGAATTGAAGCTCAATCAGCGCCTCGTCAGCGATCTTCACGAGTCGCGCATGCAGATTACCCGCAGCGTGGTGCATGATCTGCGCAACTTCCTGAATGCGTTCTCGGTGGCCCTGGCGCTGATCGCGCGTGCACCGGCAAAGGCAGAGACTGCGTTGACGCTGGCCAATCGCCAGGCGGCGGATATGAAGCAACTGGTCGATCAGATGGTGGAGTATTCGGTCGTGCTCGGCGATAACAATCCGCTGGCAGCGGAGCCGTTTGACCCGAGAGCGTTGTTCGATGAACTGGTCACTTCGTGCAGACCGGCCATCGAAGCGAAGGGCCTATGTCTGAAAACGGCTTTTGACGCCGGCCTCGTGTCAGTGAATTCGAATCGTCTCAAGGTGAAGCAGGTTGCGCTGAACCTGTTGTCGAATGCGACCAAGTACACGGCCACCGGCGAAATCGAACTGGCCATCGGCGGGGCGGGAGAGGGCTACTGGTCTATTCGCGTCTCCGATACGGGCATTGGGATTGCGCCCTCAGATGCCGACCGGGTGTTCGATGAGTTCGAACGCGCTGCCGGTGACGATATACCGGGGACCGGACTTGGCCTCGCGATCGTCAAGGAGCTTTGCCGGGTACTGCATGGGCAAATCCAGTTTGAGTCGCGGGAAGGGAGTGGGACGACGTTTGAGATCCGCTTTCCGCTCGAGCTTGGGGCGGTGGGGTAGGAATGTTTCGTCGATGCATGTCGCATCTTCTGCCACGGGACGCGACTTTTTTATTGACAAGCCATAGCGTGCAATAGAAACTTCATGACATGAAAACGCCTGCCCTTATCGCCATCGCGATTAATCACCGAATGATCGTACGTTGGGACGAATCATCGGGGGCGTGTGTGCGTTAGAAATTTGCAGTAGCGCAAGTCACAAGGCCTCGCCGGAAACGGATGGGGCCTTTTTCTTTTGGTGGCTTCTCCGTCAGACGGCTTAATCGACGGAGATGACCATGCACGACGCTAGTCAGAAGTCCGGTTGTTCGTTCCTACCTCATGACCATTCGGTTGGCGAGAAGCATTCGCCGAGGATGGTAATTCACCTAAGCCTCGTGTCGCGACAGACCGTGTCGTGGCGAGTGACTGTCGACTGCGAGATCCGCGCGCACGGTGAGCGTGTCTGGTTGACGCGCATGTTTTCGCCGTACGACTACTGGCTGCAGGCGGGTGATGTGATCCGGGTCGCGCGCGGCGAGCGCATCTGGTTATCTGCTGACGGCGAGCGTCCTGCGGAAGTGACTTTATCGAGCGACCACGTCGGGCGACGACGGATGTTTGATCGATGGCGTTTGCGCTGGCTGGAGCGCGCTTTCGAAATTTTGTCGCCGGTGGCTCGGTAGGGATCGAGAGACGCTTGCTGGGTGGACTGGTTACAACCTCGTGTATAGGAGTCCGAAATGGATACGGATATGCAGAAGCAGGTAGTGAATGGGGATGCCTCTGGGTGGAAAGGGTTTGTTTCGGGAGCGGCGCTGCAATGGGCAGTTGGCATCGCCAACATGCTATTGATACTCGCGTTGTTCGTATTGGCCGTCGCCAAGGCGCCGTCGAGCGTGAGGTCGAACAATATGCGTTGCCTTCAGCAAGTCGCGAACGAGGAGCATGTGAGCCTGGAGGCATTCTTTCAGAACCCGGCAGAGCAGGATGCGCTGGTTCAGGCTATGAATGTTTGTTCTCGGTGAGTTTCTCTATGCAAGCGTGATTGTTGTTCCGGGTTCTTCACCGCGGCAAGGCGGTGAGTTTACTGTTGGGCTGGTACAGTCGAGTCGTACGGCTGAACCAGTTCCGAGCACGTGAACTCGCCGGTTGCCGGACCCGTTTTGGCGTCCGGGACGCGGCGGGCCTCATTGCACGCGAACACGCTCGCCTCCTTTTGCAGATAGTAGACGGTCATCAGCTGACTGGCGCTGCCTGTCGAAGGGGCATGATCCACCGCAACGAGCCTGTATCCGCTTTGGATCAACGTCGCGAATGTGGTCGACGCATCTTTCCATTGCAGGTCCGGCGCTGCGTGGGCGGACAGGGCGGCGAGGGAGAGAAGGGCAGAGGCGGCGATTTTCTTCATTTGTGGGCTTTACTCGGAATCTGTATCTATTCTCGACACATGGGGCGAGTCAAAGGTTCACTTTGTCTGGGTGGCGCCGACCCGTTGATTCGCTCATGAGTTGGCCCACCAGCTGTCTCCGCGGGCACAAGAAAAAAGCCGCTGACCCTTTCGGATCAGCGGCTTTTTCTTGAAACTGGTGGCGAATCAGGGATTCGAACCCCGGACCTGCGGATTATGATTCCGTCGCTCTAACCGGCTGAGCTAATTCGCCTAAAGAAGAAGCGAGATTATGAAGATGGCGGCGGGAGCTGTCAACCCCCGTCGCCGAACATTTTCACCTCCCCGTCTGGGCCCGGGTGAGCCCAAGGGCAAAGGCAAGCATCAATCCTTCGCGTAAATATCCGAATCCTTGGTCTCCTTGACGAACAGGACGCCGATCACGAAGCAGATGAGGGCGATCACAATCGGATACCACAGCCCCGAGTAGATATTCCCCTTCGCCGCCACGATCGCGAACGCGGTAGCCGGCAAGAACCCGCCGAACCAGCCATTCCCGATGTGATACGGCAGCGACATCGACGTATAGCGAATCCGCGTCGGGAACATCTCCACCAGCATCGCCGCAATCGGCCCGTACACCATCGTCACGTAGATCATCATGATGGTCAGGATCACCACGCTCATCGGCCAGTTGATCTGCGATGGATCCGCCTTGGCCGGGTAGCCGGCGGTCTTGAGCGTCGAGCCGAGCGTCTCGTCGAACGCCTTGCCCTGCGCCTTCGCGTCCGCCGCCTTGCCGTCAAACGTGTTGACCACCGTATCGCCCACCTTGATCTGCGCGAGGGTGCCCGCCGGCGCGGCGACGTTGTCGTAGTTCAAGCCCGCCTTCGACAGCGCGCTTTTCGCAATGTCGCACGACGAGGTGAACTTCGACGTACCGACCGGATTGAACTGGAACGAACATTCATCCGGGTTGGCGATCACCACGATCGGCGATCTTTGCGTTGCTGCTTCGAGCGCCGGGTTGGTGAAGTGCGTGAGAGCCTTGAATAGCGGGAAGTACGTCAGCGCCGCGATCAGCAAGCCAGCCATGATGATCGGCTTGCGGCCAATCCGGTCCGACAGCGAGCCGAAGAACAGGAAGAACGGCGTGCCGATCAGAAGCGCCAGCGCAATCAGGATGTTGGCGCTCGAACCTGCAACCTTGAGCGTCTGCGTCAGGAAGAACAGGGTGTAGAACTGCCCCGTGTACCAGACAACAGCCTGGCCGGCTGTCAGCCCGATGAGCGCGAGAATCACGATCTTCAGGTTCTTCCATTGGCCGAAAGCCTCGGTCAGCGGCGCCTTGGAGGTCTTGCCCTCGGACTTGATGCGCTCGAATGCCGGCGATTCATGCAGTTTCAAGCGGATCCACACCGAGACGGCCAGCAGGATGATCGACGCGATAAACGGGACGCGCCATCCCCACGTGCCGAACGCATCTTCGCCGATCGAGGTGCGCACGCCAAGAATCACGAGCAACGACAGGAACAGACCGAGCGTGGCCGTCGTCTGGATCCAGGCGGTGTAGAAGCCGCGCCGTCCAGCCGGTGCGTGTTCGGCGACATAGGTGGCCGCACCGCCGTACTCGCCGCCGAGCGCGAGGCCCTGCAGCAGCCGCATCGCGATGAAGATCACCGGCGAGGCCATGCCGATCGCTGCGTATCCGGGTAGGAAGCCGACCAGGAAGGTCGACACACCCATGATGACGATGGTGATCAGGAACGTGTATTTGCGCCCGACCATGTCGCCGAGCCGCCCGAACACAATCGCGCCGAACGGCCGCACGGCGAAGCCTGCCGCGAAGCTGAGCAGCGTAAAGATGAAGGCTGCGGTGGGATTGACGCCGGAGAAAAAGCTCTTGCTAATGTAGATCGCGAGAGAGCCGGCCAGGTAGAAGTCGTACCACTCGAAAACCGTGCCTAGCGATGATGCGAAGATCACCCGCTTCTCTTCGTGCGTCATCGGCACGTGGGAGATTTGCCCGCCAACGGTTGCCATATGTCGTCTCCAATATTGATATATACGCGGCCCGTCCGGAAGACGGGCCCGTGAATCGGATTATTGGAGCGGAAACTTACGGCCTACTGACGCGGCATCTCAAAATGGGTGGGGTGGGGAGGTGGGGTTGGATGGCGCCTTTGTCTGTGAAATTGCATTCAAATACCGGCGATCATCGAATAAATTGGCATCATCTCGGGCCACAGGTTTTGCTGGATCCCGTCCTGTTAGGGTAAGTCCCGGGCCGTTTCGCGCGCTCGTAAGCTGACACGCACGAGCGTGCCCGCCAGCCGCGGTGCGGATTGATAGACGTTGTCTTCGATCGTCAGCGTGCCGCCGTGCATGGTGGCGATCTCGCGGACGATGGCGAGCCCAAGTCCACTGCCGTCGCCTTCACGGCCGAGGATCCGGTAGAAGCGTTCGACCACCCGTGCCCGTTCCGCGGCCGGAATGCCGAGGCCGGTGTCCTCCACCTCCAGATGCACCAGCGCCGTGGTCGCATCCGGCCGCACCCGCACGGTGATGCGGCCGCCGGCCGGGGTGTAGCGGATCGCGTTGTCGATCAGGTTGGACAGCATTTCGCGCAACATCAGCAAACTGCCATCTATTTCCACCGCTTCGTCCGGTCCTTCATAGCCGAGGTCCATCTGCTTGGCGAGCGCCGCCTGCACCCAGTCGCGCACTGCATTGCGCGCAACTTCGGTGATCTCGACCGGCGTAAAGATCTGCCCCGACAGCCGGTTTTCCGCGCGCGCCAGCGCCAGCAACTGCGTGACGAGCCGCGCCGCGTGCTCGGAGCTCGTGGCGATCTGCTCAAGCGAACGGTGCACTTCCTCCGACACATCCTGACGGAGTGCCAGTTCGGCCTGGGTGCGTAGGCCGGCGAGCGGCGTTTTCATCTGATGGGCCGCATCGGCGATGAAGCGTTTTTGCAGCTCCATATTCTGTTCGAGGCGCGTTAGCAGGTCGTTGAACGACGTTACCAGCGGTTCGATCTCCGGCGGCGCGCGGCGGGCCTCGAGCGGCGACAGGTCGTCCGGACGCCGCGCCCGGATATGGGCCTGCAGCGCGTGCAGCGGCGCGAGCCCGCGCGAGAGTCCGAACCACACCAGTACGATCGCAAGCGGCAGGATCACGAACTGCGGCAGGATCACGCCTTTGATGATGTCGTTGGCAAGCTGGCTGCGCTTGTCGAGCGTCTCGCCGACCTGCACCAGCACCGGCAGTGCACCCGGCGTCTGCGGAAACTCGACGGTCGTGTAAGCGACGCGGATGTCGTTGCCGCGCAGCACGTCGTCGCGGAACTCGACGAGGCCCGGCGGCGGGCGGTCTTCTTCGTGCGGCAGCGGCATGTCACGGTCGCCGCCCACCAGTTCGCCCCGCGTGCCTAGGACCTGGTAAAACACTTTGTCGATGTTGTCCGCACTCAGGAAGTCGCGTGTCGCATCGGGCAGCGACAGCTCGGCGACCCCGTTCACCGGATGGATCTGGCGAGCCAGCACGTAGGCATCGGTTTCGAGCGCCCGGTCGAACGGCCCGTTGGCGATCGACTTGGCGACCAGATACGTGACCGCAATGCTCATCGGCCACAGCAGCAGCAGCGGCGCCAGCATCCAGTCGAGAATTTCACCGAACAGCGAGCGCGGCCGGCCCTCGGCGGCGGCTTCGGTTTCGTCGGGCGGCGCGAACGGGTTCGCGTAGCGGGCGTCGCGGGCCTCGTCGTCAAGGTCCGCAGCTTGCGCTGTGGCGCGCTCTACGCGTGCGGACATGGGTGGTCTCTATTTGAAATGGTGGCTCGCGGGCATCGCGGCGGAGGCGGGCGAGGCGGGTGCAGACGGTTCGGGCGTCGAGGGCGCTGCGGACGGCGCGTGCGTGTCGGATGCCGCCACGCCAGGGGTGGTCGTGGTCGCCTTTTCCAGGCAGTAGCCGAGGCCGCGCACGGTGATAATGCGCACGCCGCTCGGCTCGATTTTCTTGCGCAGCCGGTGCACGTAGACTTCGATCGCGTTGTTGCTGACCTCTTCGCCCCATTCGCAAAGATGATCGACCAGTTGTTCCTTCGACACCAGCCGGCCGATCCGCTGCAACAGCACTTCGAGCAGACCAAGTTCGCGCGCCGACAAATCGATCACCTGCTCGTTGACATAGGCAATCCGGCCAACCTGATCGAACGACAGCGAGCCATGCCGCACCACCGTCGGACCGCCGCCCGCGCCGCGGCGAGTAAGCGCACGCACGCGGGCTTCGAGTTCGTTGAGGGCGAACGGCTTGGCCATATAGTCGTCGGCGCCGAGGTCCAGGCCTTTGACGCGTTCGTCGACGCTGTCCGCTGCGGTCAGGATCAGCACCGGCAGGGTCGAATTGCGCGCCCGCAGACGGCGCAGCACCTCGAGCCCGGACATGCGCGGCAGGCCGAGATCGAGTATCAACAGATCGAAAGTTTGCATCGACAGCGCGGTATCGGCTTCGACGCCGCTCTTCACATGATCAACGGCGTATGCCGATTGGCGGAGTGATCGAACGAGACCGTCCGCGAGTATGCTGTCATCTTCGGCAATGAGAATTCGCATGATGCGCCAGCCTGGCCTTGCCGGCACCGCGGTACTGCTCGGCGCGCAGCGGTCTCCAAAGATTTTTGTGGGTAGTTTGGCGCACCTTGATTGCACATAAATGCTTTCACGTGCGAATCGTGCTTGCCAAAACTACTGTTTTTTTATACAGTGTCTGCGTTTAGCGTGCTGTCCGTGATGAATGGGCTGCACATCTGCCTCAGACGCCGTTCATCATAGCAAAGGACGATTCATGGAAGAAAGCAAGAAAGGCTCGGCTGGACTGACTGCTGAAAAGAGCAAGGCATTGGCTGCCGCGCTCGCGCAGATTGAAAAGCAGTTCGGCAAAGGGTCGGTCATGCGGCTCGGCGCAGGTGAGGTAGTCGAAGATATCCAGGTGGTCTCAACCGGATCGCTGGGTCTTGACATCGCACTGGGTGTCGGCGGTTTGCCGCGTGGTCGTGTGGTCGAAATCTACGGGCCGGAATCGTCGGGTAAAACCACGCTGACGCTGCAGGTCATCGCCGAAATGCAAAAGCTCGGCGGCACAGCAGCGTTTATCGACGCGGAACACGCGCTCGACATTCAATACGCCGGCAAGCTCGGCGTGAACGTGAACGATCTGCTGGTTTCGCAGCCGGACACGGGCGAACAGGCGCTGGAAATCTGCGACGCGCTGGTGCGTTCGGGCTCCATTGACATGATCGTGATCGACTCGGTCGCGGCACTGGTGCCGAAGGCTGAAATCGAAGGCGAGATGGGCGACTCGCTGCCGGGTCTGCAAGCGCGTCTGATGTCGCAGGCGCTGCGCAAACTCACCGGCACGATCAAGCGTACGAACTGCCTCGTCATCTTCATTAACCAGATCCGTATGAAGATTGGCGTGATGTTCGGCAACCCGGAAACCACCACGGGTGGTAACGCGCTGAAGTTCTACGCGTCGGTGCGTCTGGACATTCGCCGTATCGGTTCGATCAAGAAGAACGACGAAGTGATCGGCAACGAAACGCGCGTGAAGGTCGTCAAGAACAAGGTCTCGCCACCGTTCCGCGAGGCGATTTTCGACATCCTGTACGGCGAAGGCATTTCGCGTCAGGGCGAAGTAATCGACCTGGGTGTGTCGGCGAAGATCGTCGACAAGGCTGGCGCCTGGTATAGCTACAACGGCGACCGGATCGGTCAGGGTAAAGACAACGCACGCGAATTCCTGCGTGAGAATCCCGAGATCGCACGCGAAATCGAGAATCGCATCCGTGAATCGCTGGGCGTGAATGCCATGGCTGAAGCCGCTGTAGGCGCAAGCGCCGAAGTCGCGGGCGAAGAGGAGTAATCGTCGCGTGATACGCAAGGGCCGGCCTGTATCTCATGCAGGACGTGATGCGGACGGCCCGCGTGACGTTGATTCTGACGGTGATCCATTTGACCCGTTCGAGTCTTTCGACGCGCACGATCAAGCCGCAGGCCGCGCGCCTTCAGCGCAACGCGGTTCCACCTCCGCAGATTCCGGCGATGCCGTCGGTTCTCCCACTGAAACCACCTACACCCGCTCGCGCCGCACTCCCGGCGAGGCTCGGCCCAATGACGACCGCGCCGAAAAATCCCAACGTCCTGCCCGTTCGCTGAAAGGCCGCGCGCTCGGCTACCTGTCGCGCCGCGAATACAGTCGCGCCGAACTCTCGCGCAAGCTGACGCCCTTCGTCGAAGAGACCGATTCTCTAGAAACTTTGCTCGATTCGCTTGAAGGCGAGGGCTGGCTGTCCGATTCGCGCTTCGCTGAGAGCCTGGTCCACCGCCGCGCGTCGCGGCTTGGCGCCAACCGGATTGTCGGGGAGTTGAAGCGCCACGCGGTCGCCCAGACGCTGATCGAAGAGGCGAGCGCCCAGTTGCGCGAGACCGAACTGGCGCGTGCCCAGGCCGTTTGGCGCAAGAAATACGGCCAGCTCCCAGAAACCCAGGCCGAACGTGCGAAGCAGGCACGTTTTCTCGCCTCGCGCGGATTCTCGGGAGCGACGATTGGCAAGATCCTCAAGGGTATCGAGGACGAGTGGGCTGGCGACTAACGCCAGACCCAGCGAGCGCGCCAGACGCCCTGACTCAGTCACACCCGCTGGTACCGCCGCCCGGCGCGCCGCTGAGCCCGTTCAGGCCCCATACCGCACCGCGACACCGCGCCGCATCCGCCGGCACCGGATTGGTGCTATGCACAATTGGACCTGTCTCAAATACCCGGTATGCTAAACTTAAAAAGTTTTCCAATTCGGCCTTTTCCTTCCGCATGCCGCTTTCCCCGCCCGTCTCCCGTCAGTTGCGCCATCGTCGCGCAATTCGTGCGGAAGCCTATGAGCGCGAGGATGGCCTGTGGGACATAGAGGCGTGTCTAACCGACCAAAAGCCACGTGATGTGGCGCTTGCGTCGGGCGTCCGGCCCAACGGTCAGCCGATCCATGAACTCTGGCTCCGCATTACGATCGATCGCAAGCTCAACGTTGTCGACGCGCAAGCGTCGTCCGACTGGGTGCCCTATCCCGGTCTGTGCGAAGCCACCAATCCCGCCTATCGGGCCCTCATCGGGCTCAATCTGTTCAACAATTTCCGTCGCGAAGCCGCCCGTTTGCTGGGAGGCACGGCAGGTTGCACGCATCTCACCGAGTTGTGCGCTTTCCTTCCCACGGCCGCCATTCAGGCGTTCGCCGGTGATGTGTGGAACACGAATGACGGAAAGCCGCCGCACGAAGCGGCTTCAGGGGACGGTTCGCCCAAAGCCTCAGACGAACACTCAAACGACAAGCCGCCATTCCAGTTGGGTCGCTGCCACGCGCTGCGATTCGACGGCGAGGCGGTGCGACAGTTTTATCCGCGCTGGTATGGCCACGCACCGCGTTCAGCGGAGCGTGCGGATACAGCAAGCGAACAAACACGCCACGCCGCCGGAAACGGCAATGGCGATGGCACGTCCCGTTTGAACGACAGCAGCGGAAACGAAGTTCAATCCAACTCTCAGACTGAAGGGAATCACGCATGAAGATTCACGAGTACCAGGGTAAGGAAATCCTGCGGAAATTCGGCGTCGCGGTACCGCGCGGCAAGCCGGTCTTCTCGGTGGATGACGCGGTCAAGGCCGCAGAAGAGCTCGGCGGCCCGGTATGGGTCGTGAAGGCTCAGATCCACGCGGGTGGCCGTGGCAAGGGTGGCGGCGTGAAGGTCGCAAAGTCGCTGGAACAGGTTCGTGAGTACTCGAACCAGATCCTCGGCATGCAACTCGTCACGCACCAGACTGGCCCGGAAGGCCAGAAGGTGAACCGCCTGTTGATCGAAGAAGGCGCTGACATCAAGAAAGAACTGTATGTCGGCCTTGTGATCGATCGCGTTTCGCAGAAGGTCGTCGTGATGGCTTCGAGCGAAGGCGGCATGGACGTCGAAGAAGTCGCGGAAAAGACGCCTGAGCTGATCCACAAGATCGCCGTCGACCCGTCGACCGGTCTGAAAGACGCGGAAGCGGACGAACTCGCAACGAAGATCGGCGTGCCCGCCGCTTCGCTGCCGCAAGCGCGCGCGATCCTGCAAGGTCTGTACAAGGCTTTCTGGGAAACGGACGCGTCGCTGGCCGAAATCAACCCGCTGATCCTGACCGGTGACGGCAAGGTCATCGCGCTGGACGCCAAGTTCAACTTCGATTCGAACGCACTGTTCCGTCATCCGGAAATCGTGGCTTACCGCGATCTGGACGAAGAAGATCCGGCTGAAGTCGAAGCGTCGAAGTTCGACCTCGCCTACATCTCGCTCGACGGCAACATTGGCTGCCTCGTGAACGGCGCTGGCCTCGCAATGGCAACGATGGACACCATCAAGCTGTTCGGCGGCGAACCGGCGAACTTCCTGGACGTGGGCGGTGGCGCCACGACCGAGAAGGTCACGGAAGCGTTCAAGATCATGCTGAAGAACCCGAATCTGACGGCCATTCTGGTCAATATTTTCGGTGGCATCATGCGCTGCGACGTGATCGCGGAAGGCGTGATTGCAGCTTCGAAGGCTGTGTCGCTGAAGGTGCCGCTCGTGGTCCGCATGAAGGGCACGAACGAAGACCTGGGCAAGAAGATGCTCGCTGAATCCGGGCTGCCGATCATCGCGGCAGACAGCATGGAAGAAGCGGCTCAGAAGGTCGTCGCGGCCGCTGCGGGCAAGGCGTAAGCCAGGCCGGGCGTTCACCAGGATTACGAATGGCGGCGCGTGAGCGACGCGGGCGGAGAACATCCCGTCCATTGGCGCAACAGCGCGACGCCAAACGAACAGAGGTCAATACATGTCGATTCTGATTAACAAAGACACCAAGGTCATCACGCAGGGCATTACCGGCAAGACCGGTCAGTTCCATACGCGTGCTTGCCGTGAATATGCAAACGGCCGCGAAGCGTACGTTGCAGGCGTGAACCCGAAGAAGGCCGGCGAAGATTTCGAAGGCATTCCTATCTACGCTAGCGTCGCTGAAGCTAAGGCTGAAACGGGCGCGACCGTGTCGGTGATTTACGTTCCGCCGGCAGGCGCTGCTGCTGCCATCTGGGAAGCTGTCGAAGCCGATCTGGATCTCGCAATCTGTATCACGGAAGGCATTCCTGTCCGTGACATGATCGAGCTCAAGGCACGCATGCGCGCAAAGAACAGCAAGACGCTGCTGCTCGGACCGAACTGCCCGGGCACGATCACGCCGGACGAGCTGAAGATCGGCATCATGCCGGGTCACATCCACCGCAAGGGCCGCATCGGCGTCGTGTCGCGTTCGGGCACGCTGACGTATGAAGCAGTCGGCCAATTGACGGCAATCGGCCTCGGCCAATCGTCGGCAGTCGGTATCGGCGGCGACCCGATCAACGGTCTGAAGCACATCGACGTCATGAAGATGTTCAACGACGATCCGGATACGGACGCCGTCATCATGATCGGCGAAATCGGTGGTCCGGACGAAGCGAATGCTGCCGAGTGGATCAAGGGCAACATGAAGAAGCCGGTGGTTGGCTTCATCGCGGGTGTCACGGCTCCGGCCGGCAAGCGTATGGGTCACGCTGGCGCGTTGATCTCGGGCGGTGCCGATACGGCTGAAGCCAAGCTGGAAATCATGGATGCATGCGGTATCAAGGTCACGAAGAACCCGTCGGAAATGGCGCGTCTTCTGAAGGCGATGCTGTAAATCGAAATAGGCCGACTCGATCGGCCTATTTTTTGATACTCTTACGAAACCCTTTCGCGAGAGCGCAGTCCTAAAGCGAGGGAGCGAGCAATTGCTCCCTCGCTTTTTTTGTTGACCATGCAGCTTCATCGCGGTTGTCTGCGCGCTTCGCTTCCTTCTATTCTTCGTCCATGCTCGAGTTTTTCGCCACGCTCCATTGGGGCGCCGTCATCCAGATCATCGTGATCGACATCCTGTTGGGTGGCGATAACGCGGTGGTGATCGCGCTCGCCTGTCGCAACCTGCCGCCAGCTCAGCGGGTCAAGGGCGTCTTGTGGGGCACGGCCGGAGCGATTCTGCTGCGTGTTGCGCTGATCGCGTTCGCGGTGGTACTGCTCGACGTGCCGTTGCTGAAATTCGCGGGTGGCCTGCTGCTGCTCTGGATCGGCGTACGTCTCATGGCGCCCGCACACGACGCCCATGACAGCATCAAGCCCGCTGACCGGCTGATGGCCGCGATCAAGACGATCATCGTCGCCGACGCGGTGATGAGTCTCGACAACGTGATCGCGATCGCCGGTGCAGCCGAACAAGCTGATCCGGAACACCGTCTCGCGCTGGTGATCTTCGGGCTGGTCGTGAGCATTCCGCTGATCGTGTGGGGCAGCCAGTTGGTGTTGAAACTGCTGGACCGCTTTCCCGTCGTCATTACGCTCGGAGCGGCGCTGCTGGGCTGGATCGCCGGCGGCCTCATCGTCAACGACCCGGCGGGTGACCGCTGGCCGATCCTCGACTCGCCGGTGGCCGAGTACGGTATGAGTATCGCGGGTGCGCTGTTCGTGGTGATCCTCGGCTACCTGCTCAAGCGCCGCAACGCTAGCCGGGCTGCCGGACAGTTGCCGCCCGGTACGCCGCCGGGGTCGCATTAAGGGCGAAGCGGCCCCCTGCGCTCTTCTCAGCGAGGTCCCACGTTAGCCATCCGGCTGACTGTTTAGGATCAGCGCTGCTGGATACGATCAAAGCGCCTGTCCCGATTCACGGGGCAGGCGTTTTTCGTTTCAGGAGCCTGCCGATGACCGTTACTTTCCCCACTTCTGCTTTCCGTTGCGTGCTGTTGCGGCGCGACGACCCTGCTTCGGGGGCACCGATCTCCGACCCCGGCGTGCAATGGCCCGCGCGGATCGCACGGGTGAGCCGCAAGCTCGGCTTCACGCTGATCGAGCTGATGATCGTGCTCGCCATCGTCGGGGTGATTGCCGCGTACGCGATTCCCGCTTATCAGGACTATCTGGCCCGCAGTCGGGTGGGCGAAGGTTTGTCGCTCGCTGCGTCGGCGCGGCTCGCGGTGGCCGAGAACGCTGCGAGCGGCAGCGCGTTCGGCGGAGGGTATGCGCCACCGCCAGGGACTCGCAATGTCGAGTCGGTGCATGTCGATGACGACACGGGGCAGATCACCGTCGCATTCACCACCCGGGTCGCGCCGGCCGGCTCCAATACGCTGGTGCTGGTGCCGTCGGTGCCCGATAACGCCGACACGCCAACCGCACGGATCGCGCTGGTCAAGGGCGCGGCCCAACCGGGAACGGTAACGTGGGAGTGTTTTGCCGGTGGCAAGAGCGCTTCGTCACTGCCCGCGCCGGGTGCCGGGCCGTTACCTGCCGAGACGCCGAGCTTACCGTCCAATCTGGCGCCGCCTGAGTGCCGGAGTTGAGGCTGAGTTAAGCGTGGAGATGGCGTAAAGGCGCCGCAACTAGCCGATTTCGGGATATTTGAGGCCGTCCGGCGCACAGCAGGAGAATTTTTTTGTATAGTGCGCCGGTTGCTGACGCCCCCGGTTACTCATGCCCACCCCATTTCCGCGCTATTTATCTCTGGTACTGCTGGCTTGTGCGTTGATTCTTCCTTACGCAGTAGTCAACCATACGTATCCGATCCCGACCTTTTACGCGGAATTTACCGCGCTGACGCTGTATGTGCTGACCAGCGCCGCGGTGGTGCTGCTCGTCTGGACGGAGCGCTCGCGCGCCACGTTCGAGTCGCCGGCGGTCGCCTTGGTGCCCCTGCTGTTTGGATTGCTACTGATCGCGCAGACGTTCGTACTGCCGGTCGCGCAGCCGTCGATGAACTGGCTCGGCGCCGGCTATCTGCTGGCGGCGTTCATGGCGACGCACACCGGCTACGCTTTCAGCCGGGTCAAGCTGACCGAGACGGTGCTGCGCTGGGCGGCGGCGGCGCTGATCGTGGGCGGCTTGTTTGCGGTGTTTTGCCAGGTGATCCAGCTGTTCCACCTGGAGACCAAGGTCACGCCGCTGGTTGTCGCGTACAACATCACCGTCGATCGCCGGCCGTTCGGCAATATGGCGCAGGCCAACCACCTTGCTACCTATATTGCCTTCGCGATGGCTGGGGCTATGTTCCTGGTGCAGACGCGGCGCTTGCCGGTGATCGTGTGGACGCTGCTGTCGGTGATTTATTCGACGGGGCTGGCGCTGACCGTTTCGCGCGGTCCGTGGCTGCAAATGGGCGTGATCGTGGTGGCCGGTTTCTGGATGGCGTTCGCGGAAATCAGGCGTAACCCCGCTCTGCGTCGCAGCAATCGCGAGTGGCTGGTTCCGATCGCGCTGGGCGTGCTGTTCTTCGCCATGAATGCCGTGGTCCGCTGGGCCAACGTGCGCTACCAGCTTGATCTGGATGTGTCGGCCGCCGACCGCTTCAAGGACGCAGGCCAGATTGCGCCGCGCCTTGCGCTGTGGAAGTACGGCTGGACGATGTTCAAGACACACCCGTTGCTGGGCGTAGGCTGGGGCGAGTTTCCGCGTTACCAGTACGATTTTGTCCGCACGCTCGGCGGCGTCGAGATCGCCAACAACTCGCACGACATCTTCCTCGATCTGCTGGGCAAGACCGGGTTGATCGGTGTTGCGATTGTGCTGCTGGGTCTGGTTGCCTGGCTCGTGCGGGTCGTGCGTGCGCCGCACACGGCGGCGCGGGTGTTCGGCATCGCGCTGATCGGCGTGCTGGTGATGCACGCGCTGGTCGAGTATCCACAGCAGTACATGTTCTTCCTGCTGCCGGCGATGTTCGTGTTCGGCCTGCTGGAGACGCGTTCTTTGCGACTGCTGCCGAGCCGCGTGTCGTTCGGTGTCTATGTGGTGGTCGTGTTCGGTGGGCTGGCGGCGCTGTATCCGATTTGCCGCGATTACAACCGGGCTGAGGTGCTGTACTACGGCGCCCGTCCGGCCGAGCAGTATGCCGACGATCCGTCGTTCCTGTTCCGGGCATGGGGCGAGTACGGGATGGCCACGCTGCTACCGATGAACGCGATGGATCTGGACCACAAGCTGGCGATGCACAAGCAGGCACTCGCGCTGCTGCCGGGCGAAACGGTGTTGCGCCGCTACGCGGTGCTGCAGGCGCTGAGCGGCGACACGAATGCCGCGTTCGATACGGTGGCGCGTCTGAAGATTTTTTCTGAGGAACTGCACGATTGGCCGTCGCAACAGGGCTATCTGTACGAACTCTGCGACGAACAGAAGAGCCTCGCGGGCTTTAAGGCGGAGCTCGTCAAGCAGTACGGTACGCCGCCGAAGGGCGTCAATCAGGACGATGACGACAGCGACGACTGATCGCGGTCGTCGCTTACAGGTGGGTTAGACGGCGTAGGAGAGCGGTTACGCGCAGCAGCAGCGCTTAAGTCGCCACCCAATCGCCCGACTTCCCGCCGTGCTTCTCCAGCACTTTCACATCGGTGATCGTCATGCCACGATCCACCGCCTTGCACATATCGTAGACGGTGAGCAGGCCGACCTGCACAGCGGTCAGCGCTTCCATCTCGACGCCCGTGCGTCCGAACGTTTCCACCTGCACGGTGCAATGCAGGCCCGGCAGTTTCTCGTCGAGTTCGAACTCGACCGCGACGCGCGTCAGTGCAAGCGGATGACACAGCGGAATCAGGTCGGCGGTGCGCTTCGCGCCCTGAATCGCCGCGATGCGCGCGATTCCGATCACATCGCCTTTCTTCGCGTTGCCGTCACGGATCAGCGCAAACGTCTCCGGCAGCATGCGGATGGAACCGCGCGCGATGGCAATGCGTTTGGTCTCCTGCTTGCCGCCGACGTCCACCATATGCGCTTGGCCGGCGGCGTCGAAATGAGTGAGTTCGGGCATGGTTGGGCTCCTGGTGAGGGCGCTTATCTTACCAGCGCAGCACGCGCCGCCAATCGCCGGTCGCCCGTCACCCGCCGCCGGTCGCCGGCTGCCCGTCACCCAGTTAGTCTGCCGGCGTGATGCCAGCGAGGATACTCGGTCAGCGCGAAAGTACTGAGCTATGGCGCGGACTGGCCGGTTTGGCTGCCAGCCGCCGCTTTTGCCGGGCTTGCCACAAAGCCAAAGCGCGCCGCGACGTCTTCATGAGAGAGGGACTGCAGCGGCAGCGTCACGCCATCCCGCCAATGAAACTGCCCGCTACGACCGTCTTCGGCGACATCCGCGTGTCCCGAGAACAGATCCAGGTCGTGATCGTGCAGCACGGCGATACGCGGCGGCGTCGACGTATCTGTGAACAGCACCCCGCCTTCATCGTCGAGATACGCGGTGGACGGTTCGAACGCGCCGCCTGCCTGATCGGTCAGCGAGAGCGCTCCGTTATCGCCGGCCGTGGTCGCAAGCCGCACCACCCACGGCGTATAACCCAGTTCCACGTACACCCGCTGCGGCCCGTTCTGAAAGAACCACTGCCCGCTAGCATCCGCCTCGTAATTGCGGTTGATAAAAGCCAGCAATGCCGCATGGCGGATCGGTTCGCCCGGCGCGCCGCGCGCCTGGGCCTCGTCGTCGCGCATGCGCCAGTTGCCGCGCCGGTCGAGCAGCAGCCAGCCGGTGCAATGCGGCACGTTGGGCCATTTGGCGAGCGCCTGGCGAACGATGTCATCCATGGTCGATGAACCGGGTGAGGTAGTTGAAAACGCGCTGCGACAGCCAGTCAATGCGGCCCGGAAACGGCCCCGTCATGAATCCGACGTGGCCTCCATGCTGTGGCTGGTCGAGCTCGACCGCGCCGGATACTTCGTGCCGCGCCGGCAGAACGGCACCCGGCAGGAACGGATCGTTGCGCGCGTTGAGCACGAGGGTGGGCACGGTGATCTCCGGTAGCAGCGGCCGGGTGGTCGCTCGCGTCCAATAGTCGTCGGTATCGCGAAAGCCGTGCAGCGGCGCGGTGACGACGTTGTCGAACTCGTACATGGTACGGCTTGCGAGCATCGCGTTGGCGTCGAAAAGGCCCGGATACTGCTCGAGTTTCTGCAGCGCCTTCACTTTCAGCGTCTTCAGGAAGTTGCGCGTGTATATCTTGCCGAAGCCCTGCGACAGCGCCCGGCCGCCGGCATGCACATCGAGCGGCGCGGAGATCGCTGCGGCCGCGCTGAGAAACGACGCGTCTTCGCGCCGTTCGCCGAGCCAGCGCAACAGCACATTGCCACCCAGCGAAACGCCCGCTGCGACGATCGGACCGCGATGCGTCTCGCGCAGACGTCGCAGCACCCAGTCGACCTCGGCGCTATCGGCGAGGTGGTAGAAGCGTGGCAACAGATTCAGCGGCCCACTGCAGCTGCGAAAATGCGGCACCACGCCGTGCCAGCCGAGCTCGCGCGCCGCAGCCATCAATGTGCGGGCGTAGTGCGAGCCGGAGCTGCCTTCGAGGCCGTGAAACAGCACGAAGAGCGGGGTGTCGGTTGAGGGGACCTGGTTTTTCGGCGCGCGTGGGTCACCCACCAGCCAGTCGAGCTCGATGAAATCGCCATCCGGCGTATCCCACCGTTCCCGCCGGTAGGTGACAGCGGGGAGCCGGGCGAACAGCGCGGGAACAATGGTTTGGACATGGCTGTTCGGCAGCCACAGCGGTGCGCGATAGAACATGTCGACGCTCGCCTCAACCGCAGCCGCGACGGCAGTTGCTGGGGAAACGTTCTTGTTGTGCGTCGTACTCATACCTGCGACCGAAAAAAGCAAAAACCTGTAGCGTCAGTGCAAAGACCCCTGTCCATGACGCATTTTGGCGGCAAACTGGTTTGCCGCTTCGTTCGGCATCGCACTCGCGTGGATATGTGCGATTTTCCATTCGCCGCGCTCGTGGACCATCACATAGGTGGTGAAGACCATGGTGGGCGCGACCTTCGGGTCGGACGGGCGGTGCGCTTCCGCAATCGCATACACGACCGTGCCGAGGCTGTCGTACACGCGGATGTCGACCGGTTCGATGGAGACCGGCGTGGCTGCGAGCTGGACGGAGAGACCCGCACGAATGGTGTCCAGACCGTGCAGGTGCGCGCCGTCGGCGCTGATGTAGCTTGCGAATTCCTCATCGATCCACAGGCCCATCAAACTGTCGATATTGACCTCCGCGACCGCCTGGTAATAGGCGTTGAGGGTATCCGCAGCGGCTTCGAAGATATGGGCAAAACGTGGCATGGCTCGTCAGTCTCTTGTGCGCGGCGGGCGCGGTTGCGGGGCAGCAGCAAAAACAGGACAACCAGGGACAACCGCGAGGATGCCCGCACCGCAAGGCGCGGGGATGACGCCGCGTGGCGAATTTGCGACGCGGCGTGCGGCTGTCAAACGGTTCAGCGTTGCGGGTTCAGCGTTGCGCGAGGAGCATGCCGCGCAGATCGTCGAACACCTGCTCGGCGCTCAGTTGCCGCAGGCAGTTCAGGTGACCGAGCGGACACTCGCGCTCAAAACAGGGACTGCATTCGAGATGGAGCCATTGTACCTTCGCAAGCTCGGACAATGGCGGCGTGTGGCGCGGATCAGTCGAGCCGTAGACAGCCACGAGCGGCCGCCGTAGCGCCGCCGCGACGTGCATCAGGCCGGAATCGTTGGTGACCACGGCGTTGGCGCGCGAGATCAGCGCGCACGCTTCGCCTAGCGCGGTCTGGCCGCACAGGTTGCGCACGTTTGGCGCGCGCTCCGCGATTGCCTGGGCGAGCGATGCGTCTTTCGGCGAACCGAGCGCGACAATCTGCGTGTACGGGAAGGACTGACCGACGATTTGCGCCAGCGCCGCGAAGTGCTCGGGCGGCCAGCGCTTGGCCGGACCGTATTCGGCGCCTGGGCAGAACACCAATAGCGGCACCCGCGTATCGAGATTGAAGCGGGCCGATACGCGCGACGCTTCGTTCAGGTCAGTCTCGAGCCGCGGCATCGGCAGATCGTCGGGCACCTTGGCGCCGGGCTTGTAGGCGAGCGCCGCGTATTGACCAACCATTGGCGGGCGCGCGTCTTTGCGCGGATTCGCGTGGCGCACGTTCAACAGGCCATAGCGGCTTTCGCCGGTATAACCGATGCGCAGCGGAATGCCCGCCATCCAGGGAATCAGCGCCGATTTCAGCGAATTCGGCAGCACGTAAGCCGCGTCGTAACCGACATCGCGCAGGTCGCTGGACAACTGCCAGCGGCGCAGCATCTGCAGCTTGCCGTGCGCGAGATCTGTGGCGTAGACATCGCGTATCTCGGGCATGCGTTCGAGCACGGGCGCGACCCAGGAGGGCGCAACCGCGTCGATCACGATACGCGGATGCAGTTTCACGAGGCGCGAGAACAAAGGCTGCGCCATCAATGCGTCACCGATCCAGTTCGGTGCGATAACCAACGCGCGACGCATCAGGGTGGGTTTCCGAGGTCGAAACGAAGCGCTGCGCGTATCTGCGCGCGACGTTCAGGTTTTATTAGGGAAGCGGCCGCATACCTCGCGCAAGGTCCGTGCATGGGACCTCGCCGCGGCTGCGGCCTGATTGTGATGGGCGTGCCCAGCCGGTGCGCGGCGATCAGTGGCCTTTGACCACTTCGCCGTCACGTAGCTTGTAGCGCGTGCCGCAATACGGGCAGCGCGCTTCGCCATGTGTGACGTCGATAAAGACGCGCGGATGGGCGCTCCAGCGCGCCATGCCCGGGTTCGGACAGTAGGCGGGCAGGTCTTTTGCCGTCAGTTCGACCAGCGGCATTTCCTTGATTTCGCTCATGTGGGCTTTCTCTGTGGAGACAGGGTGCAGGCGCGCCGCCGGGGCGGCCTGCTTTAATTTCAGATTCAGATCTTGGTCAGCCAGTGCGCGTACTTCTGGCTCTTGCCGTTGACGATGTCGAAGAAGCCGCTTTGCAGCTTTTCCGTGATCGGACCACGCGAGCCTGAACCGATGGTGCGGTTGTCGAGTTCGCGGATCGGCGTGACTTCAGCAGCGGTGCCGGTGAAGAACGCTTCGTCGCAGGTGTAGACCTCGTCACGCGTGATGCGCTTTTCGATCACTTCGATACCGGCATCCTTCGCCAGTGTGATGACGGTGTCGCGCGTGATGCCGTCAAGGCACGACGACAGGTCGGGCGTGTACAGCTTGCCGTTGTTCACGAGGAAGAAGTTCTCGCCCGAGCCTTCCGACACATAGCCGTCCACGTCGAGCAGCAGTGCTTCGTCGTAGCCGTCGGCGGTGGCTTCCTGGTTGGCGAGGATCGAGTTCACATACCAGCCCGACGCCTTCGCGCGCACCATGGAAACGTTCACATGATGGCGCGTGAACGACGAAGTCTTCACGCGGATGCCTTTTTTCAGGCCGTCTTCGCCGAGGTACGCGCCCCACGGCCAGGCAGCGATGGCCACGTGGATCGTGTTGCCCTTGGCGGACACGCCGAGCTTTTCCGAGCCAACCCAGATGATCGGGCGCAGATAGCAGGACTCGAGCTTGTTTTCGCGCACCACTTCGCGCTGCGCGGCGGCGAGCGTTTCGTGGTCGAACGGCACGTCCATCTGGAAGATCTTGGCCGAGTTCAGCAGGCGCTTGGTGTGTTCCTGCAGACGGAAAATGGCGGTGCCGCCGTCGGCCGTCTTGTAGGCGCGTACGCCTTCGAAGACGCCCATACCGTAGTGCAGCGTGTGAGTGAGCACGTGGATCTTGGCATCGCGCCAGTCGATGAGCTTGCCATCCATCCAGATCTTGCCGTCGCGGTCGGCCATTGACATACGATTCTCCAGCTGTGCGTTTGTGAAGTGTTGCGCAAGGCCGCCGGGACGATCGGATGGGCTCAGCAGGGCACACAGCGCGCAAGCCACGCAAACGGGGCGCGCCGGGCGAGAGGCCGTACAGATTGTCCGGCAAGCGGCGAGGTCCGTTATTTTAACGTCTTTTGCACACCGAACGGGCATTTGGGCGCATTGCGGACGCTATAATTCGGCGCACGCATAATACAAATCCGAATGCGCCAGCGGGTGCTCGACGACCTGGCGCCGACTCCATGCCGTCGCGGCGCCAACCCGTGCCTCGCCGTTCGCCTGATGCTCGCTAGCCTGTCCGATCTCCACCGCCGTGCCTTCCGCGAAGGCTTGCGCGACTATTCGCCCACCTTGATGGCGATCTTCTCGTGGGGGCTCGTCACCGGTATTGCGATGAGCAAATCCGTGCTCACGCTGCCGCAGGCGCTCACCATGTCGCTGCTCTGCTACGCCGGTTCATCACAACTGGCCGTGCTGCCGCTGCTCGCCGCCAAATTGCCGATCTGGACCGTGCTGCTGACCGCTGCCATGGTGAATACGCGTTTTGTCATCTTCAGCGTGGGTCTTGCGCCCCATTTCTCGTATCTGCCCATGTGGCGCCGGATCGTGCTCGGCTATTTCAATGGCGACGTCATCTACCTGCTCTTCCAGAAGAAAAGCTTTCAGACCGGTTACGTGCCAGGCAAGGAAGCCTATTACTGGGGTATGGCGGTCGGTAGCTGGCTCTCGTGGCAGGTGTCGTCGATTATCGGCATCCTGCTTGCCAGCACGATTCCGGATAACTGGGGCCTCGCGCTGGCGGGGACACTAGCGCTGATTCCCGTGATGGTCTCGGCCATCAACAGCCGCTCGACGCTCGTCGCCGTCTGCATTGCCGGTGTCGTCGCGCTGCTTGGCTTCGACTTGCCGTACCGGCTGGCCTTGCCGCTGGCCGTGGTGGCGGCGATTGTCGCCGGCAGCGGCGCCGACCTGATGGTCGAGCGGGCCGATTTGCGGCGCATCCGCAGCAACACCGGCAGTTCGCGCGCGGATTCCCGTGGAGATCCCCAATGACCAGCACGCAAATCTGGATCGCCATTTTCGGCATGATGTTCGTCACGGCGCTGACGCGCGCGCTGTTTCTGATCGGCGGCGAGCGCACCGTGTTGCCGGAGCGCGTGCGGCGCATGCTGCGCTACGCGCCGGCCGCCGCGCTCGCCGCCGTGGTGCTGCCGGACGTGCTGGCAACGCCGGACGGACTGTCGTTCGCGCTGTCGAATCATGAGTTTTACGCGACGCTCGCCGGGCTCGGCTGGTTCCTGTGGCGCCGCACGATGCTCGGCACGATCGTGGTCGGCATGCTGACGTTTACGCTTCTCCGTCTTGTTTTTCACTGACCGAAGCGCGTATGCTGCGATGCGGCATGGGCGCGTATCTCCCAAATACGGGACATTCGCCTTGGCGCGGGGCAGAACGGGATGCGGATCGGTTAAAATAGTCGACTCCCGGATCACTGCGCGACGCTGCGGCAGATGCCGTCGGCGCCTGTTTGAGGGGCCACCCCTCTCGGGCCTCCTGAGCGGAGGCTGTTCGCGCGCTGTCCATCACCGCCTTCCAATCAACTCGCAACCAAACGCTCATGAACCAGGTATTGCGTCTCTCCGATCTGATCGCCGAAGGCAAGCTGTCCGGCAAGCGCGTGTTTATACGCGCCGACCTGAACGTTCCGCAGGACGATCAAGGCAACATCACCGAAGACACCCGTATCCGCGCCTCGGTGCCGGCCATCAAGGCTGCGCTCGACGCCGGCGCCGCCGTCATGGTGACCTCGCATCTGGGCCGTCCTACCGAGGGCGACTTTAAGCCGGAAGACTCGCTCGCGCCGGTCGCGAAGCGTCTGGCCGAACTGCTCGGCCGCGACGTGCCGGTGGTGGCGAACTGGGTTGAAAACGGCGTGAACGTCGCGGCCGGCCAGGTCGTGCTGCTGGAAAACTGCCGCGTCAACAAGGGCGAAAAGAAGGATTCCGACGAACTCGCGCAGAAGATGGCGAAGCTTTGCGACATCTACGTCAACGACGCGTTCGGCACCTCCCACCGCGCAGAAGCCACCACGCACGGCATCGCGAAGTACGCGCCTGTCGCCTGCGCCGGCCCGCTGCTCGCCGCTGAGCTCGAAG
The DNA here is from genome assembly GCF_050436665.1 of Paraburkholderia sp. EB58. NCBI lineage: Bacteria > Pseudomonadati > Pseudomonadota > Betaproteobacteria > Burkholderiales > Burkholderiaceae > Paraburkholderia > Paraburkholderia sp. EB58. The sequence goes on from NZ_JBNDMQ010000006.1 coordinate 188,050, forward strand.
CGCTCGGCAAAGCGCTGGGCGCCCCGAAGCGTCCGCTGGTGGCGATCGTCGCCGGCTCGAAGGTGTCCACCAAGCTGACCATTCTGAAGTCGCTCGCCGAGAAGGTCGATCAACTGATCGTGGGCGGCGGTATCGCCAATACGTTCATGCTGGCTGCTGGCCTGAAGATCGGCAAGTCGCTTGCCGAAGCCGATCTGGTGAACGAAGCCAAAGCCATCATCGACGCAGCGAAAGCACGCGGCGCCTCGGTGCCCATCCCGACCGACGTCGTCACGGCCAAGGAGTTTTCGCCGACCGCGAAGGCTGAAGTCAAAGCCGTGGCCGACGTAGAGGACGACGACCTGATCCTCGACATCGGACCGGAAACCTCCAAGGCACTGGCCGCGCAACTGGAAAAGGCCGGCACGATCGTCTGGAACGGCCCGGTCGGCGTGTTCGAATTCGACCAGTTCGGCAACGGCACGAAGACCCTGGCAGACGCCATCGCGAAGTCCTCGGCGTTCTCGATTGCAGGGGGCGGCGACACGCTCGCGGCCATCGCCAAGTACGGCATCCACGACAAGGTGAGCTACATCTCGACAGGCGGCGGCGCCTTCCTCGAATTCATCGAGGGCAAGAAGCTGCCGGCAGTCGTTGTCCTGGAATCGCGGGCTTAATGTGACAACGCGCTCCCCATCGGCAAAAACTGCAAAGACGCGTGTGAAGTCGTCGGCGAAACACAGCGCGGCCAGCGCGGCGAAGTCAGCAACAGCAGGGGAGCGTGCAGCACGCTCCGCCGGGACACCGCAGCATGGGGTTCCCGCTGGTTCACCCGCCGGTCATGCTGGCGGCGCATCATCCGTAATCCCGCTGGCGTCCCGCACGCTGGTTTCGAACACCGCTTCATTCCACAAAGATAAAGCGACGCCGGTTTCAACTGGCGCGCAGCCCCCGGTAGCATCCTTCGGTGCGCAGCCTCCGCACCCGACTCGCAGCGCTCTTTCCAGCGATCCCATCCAGACGAGGAGACTCATGCATCGCGCCACCAAGATTGTCGCCACCATCGGCCCGGCTTCCAGCACGCCCGAAATCCTGTCGCAAATGATTAAGGCGGGGCTCGATGTGGTACGCCTCAATTTCTCGCACGGCACGGCCGACGACCACCGCCAGCGCGCCGAATACGTGCGCGAAGCGGCCCGTCAGGCGGGCCGTGAAGTTGCCATCATGGCCGACCTGCAAGGCCCGAAGATTCGTGTCGGCAGATTTGAAAACGGTAAGACCACGCTCGTTCCCGGCAATCCGTTCGTCCTCGACGCCGAGTGCGAACTCGGCAACGACGACCGCGTCGGTCTCGACTACAAAGACCTGCCGCGCGACCTGAAACCGGGCGACGTGCTGTTGCTCAACGACGGCCTGATCGTGCTCGACGTCGTGCGCGTGCTCGGCAGCGAGATTCACACCACCGTGAAGATCGGCGGCGAGCTATCGAACAACAAGGGTATCAATCGCCAGGGCGGCGGCCTCACGGCGCCGGCGCTCACGGCGAAAGACATGGAAGACATCCGCACGGCCATGTCGCTCGGCGTGGATTATGTCGCGGTCTCGTTCCCCAAGAACGCCACCGACATGGAAATGGCCCGCCAGCTCGCGAATATCGCGGGCGCGCCCTATGGCATCAAGCCGAAGATGATCGCCAAGATCGAGCGTGCCGAAGCGATTCCGGCGCTGCAAGGCATCCTGGACGCATCGGACGGCATCATGGTCGCGCGCGGCGACCTGGCCGTGGAAGTGGGCAATGCCGCGGTCCCGGCGCTGCAAAAGCGCATGATCCGCATGGCGCGCGAATCGAACAAGTTCGTGATCACCGCCACGCAAATGATGGAGTCGATGATCTACGCGCCGGTGCCGACTCGCGCCGAAGTGTCGGACGTCGCCAATGCGGTGCTGGACGGCACGGACGCGGTGATGCTTTCCGCTGAATCGGCCGCCGGCAAGTACCCGGTGCAGACCATCGAAACGATGGCCGCGATTTGCGTCGAAGCGGAAAAGTCGGAGCAGTCGGAGCTGGACAAGGATTTCCTCGACCGCACCTTCACCCGCATCGACCAGTCCATCGCCATGGGCGCGCTGTTCACGGCGTTCCACCTCGGCGCGAAGGCGATTGTCGCGCTGACCGAGTCGGGCTCGACCGCGCTGTGGATGTCGCGTCACTGGACGCACGTGCCGATTTTCGCGCTCACACCGCGCGTTGGTAGCGAGCGGGCCATGGCGATCTACCGCAACGTCACCTCGCTGCATCTGGACACCAGCAGCGACCGCGACACCGCCTTGCAGCAGGCGCTGGAAACGGTGGTGAGCAAGGGCTACGCATCGCGCGGCGACATGGTCGTGCTGACCGTGGGCGAGCCGATGGGTCAGGCGGGCGGAACGAACACGCTGAAGATCGTACGGGTCGGCGAACCCTATTGATCAGCATCAAAACTGCTTGGATCGGCACGGCGAAGCAGTCGCATCACCCCGCGAGAGGCGGAGCGCAGGACTTTTGGGGCAAGCCTTCCGGCGAGCCCCGAGCCATGCTGCTCAAGGGTGTGCGGCTTGCTTCGCGATAAAATTGTCAAAAATAGATGCCGACGGCACAGGTTTCGTTTCAATCTAAGGAGTAATGCATGCCTCTCGTATCAATGCGTCAACTGCTGGACCATGCCGCCGAAAACGGCTATGGACTTCCGGCATTCAACGTAAACAATCTGGAGCAGGTGCAGGCCATCATGGCGGCGGCGGATCAGATCAACGCCCCGGTGATCATGCAGGCGTCGGCGGGCGCGCGAAAGTATGCGGGCGAGCCGTTTCTGCGTCATCTGATCGAAGCGGCCGTTGAGTCGTATCCGCACATTCCGGTCGTGATGCATCAGGATCATGGGCAGTCGCCGGCAGTCTGCATGGCGGCCATCCGCAGCGGTTTTACCAGCGTGATGATGGACGGTTCGCTGGAAGCGGACGGCAAGACGGTGGCATCGTACGAATACAACGTCAACGTGTCGCGCAAGGTGGTGGAAGCGGCGCACTCGATCGGCGTGACGGTGGAAGCGGAGCTCGGCGTGCTGGGTTCGCTGGAAACGATGAAGGGCGACAAGGAAGACGGCCACGGCGCGGAAGGCACGATGACCCGCGAGCAACTGCTGACCGATCCGGAGCAGGCCGCCGACTTCGTCAAGTTGACGCAATGCGACGCCTTGGCTATTGCCATCGGCACCTCGCACGGCGCGTATAAATTCAGCAAGAAGCCCACCGGCGACATTCTGTCGATCCAGCGCATCAAGGAAATTCACCAGCGCATTCCGAACACCCACCTGGTGATGCACGGTTCCTCGTCGGTGCCGCAGGACTTGCTCGCGGAAATCCGCGAATTCGGCGGCGACATGAAGGAAACCTACGGTGTGCCGGTCGAAGAAATTCAGGAAGGCATCAAGTACGGCGTGCGCAAGGTTAATATCGATACTGACCTGCGTCTGGCGATCACCGGCGCGATTCGCCGCTACATGGCGGAAAATCCGGGCAAGTTCGACCCGCGCGATTACCTGAAGCCGGCGCGCGAAGCAGCGAAGAAGATCTGCGTGGACCGTTTCGTCGCCTTTGGCGCCGAAGGCCAGGCTGGCAAGATCAAGCCAGTTGCGCTTGATAAAATTGCGGAGAAGTACAAGTCGGGCGGCCTTTCACAGGTCGTCCGCTAAGCAGGCAGTATCCAGGCATTACAGCGCAGGCAGTACAGTACGGACCTGGCCATCCGGCCAGGTTGCAGTCCGGTTCGCCGTTCCCGCATCATAGGGGGAACGGCGTTTCCCTTTTGTTCGGGTCTCATTTTTGCCCCACTTTTAGCGAACTACGACGATGTCTACCCTTTACGAATCCACGCTCCGCTCGCTGCCGCTGCTCGGCCGCGGCAAGGTCCGCGACAACTATGCGGTGGGCAACGACCAGTTGCTGATCGTCACCACCGACCGTCTGTCGGCGTTCGACGTCATCATGGGCGAGCCGATTCCGAACAAGGGTCGCGTGCTGAACCAGATGGCCAATTTCTGGTTCGACAAGCTGAAGCACATCGTGCCGAATCACCTGACCGGCGTGGCGCCGGAGTCGGTGGTGGCGGCTGACGAAGCCGAGCAGGTAAAAGGGCGCGCCGTGGTCGTGAAGCGCCTCGAGCCGATCCTCGTCGAGGCGGTGGTGCGCGGTTATCTGGCCGGCAGCGGCTGGAAAGACTACCAGGCCACCGGTTCGGTGTGCGGCGTCGAACTGCCGCCGGGCCTACAAAACGCGCAGAAACTGCCCGAGCCGATCTTTACCCCGGCCGCCAAGGCCGAGATGGGCCACCACGACGAGAACATCACGTACAACGAGATGGAACGCCGCATCGGCACCGAACTGTCGGCAACGATCCGCGACATCTCAATCAAGCTGTACAAGGAAGCGGCGGATTACGCTGCGACGCGCGGCATCATCATTGCTGACACCAAGTTCGAATTCGGTCTGGATAACCACGGCAAGCTGTACCTGATGGACGAAGCGCTGACCGCCGATTCGTCGCGCTTCTGGCCCGCGGACGAGTACAAGGTTGGCACCAATCCGCCATCGTTCGACAAGCAGTTCGTGCGCGACTGGCTGGAAACGCAGCCGTGGAAGAAGGAGCCGCCGGCGCCGAAGCTGCCGGACGAGGTGGTCACGAAGACTGCCGCGAAGTATCAGGAAGCGCTTGAGCGCCTGACCGGGCAGAAGCTCGCTTAACGCCGCGAGAGCAGATCAGGAAGATGAGGAAGCCCCAAAGATGAGCCAAGTCCAGACTGCCCAGACAGCGCATACACATGCTGCGCCGCTTGTCGGCGTGCTGATGGGATCCAGTTCCGACTGGGAAGTCATGAAACACGCCGTTGCGATCCTGCAGGAATTCGGCGTACCGTATGAAGCGAAGGTCGTATCCGCGCACCGGATGCCCGACGAGATGTTCGCGTATGCGGAAGGTGCGCGCGAGCGCGGCCTGCGCGCGATCATCGCGGGCGCCGGCGGCGCCGCGCACTTGCCCGGCATGCTGGCCGCCAAGACCACGGTGCCGGTGCTTGGCGTGCCGGTGGCGGGCAAGTACCTGAAGGGCGTCGATTCGCTGCATTCGATCGTGCAGATGCCCAAGGGCGTGCCGGTCGCGACGTTTGCCATCGGCGAAGCGGGCGCGGCCAATGCGGCGCTGTTCGCGGTGTCGATTTTGAGCGTGACCTCGACCGAATACGCGAATGCGCTTGCTGCGTTCCGCGTGCGCCAGAACGAAGCGGCACACGCGATGGTATTGCCCGCGCTGTAAGCGCGCGTTTGATGGCCTGATGTCCATTGCCTGACCCCCGGTGCGGCGCGTATCCCTACGCGCTGCCCGTGACCGACCACTGAGATGAATCCAGATAACACACCGGTTTCACCGATTCTGCCCGGCGCATGGCTTGGCATGGTTGGTGGCGGCCAGCTCGGCCGCATGTTCTGCTTTGCCGCCCAGGCGATGGGCTATCGCGTTGCCGTGCTCGATCCGGACGAAGCCAGTCCGGCTGGCGCCGTGGCGGACCGTCACCTGCGTGCCGCCTACGACGACGAAACGTCGCTCACCGAGCTGGCGCGCCTGTGTGCGGCCGTGTCGACGGAATTCGAGAACGTGCCTGCCGCGAGCCTCGATTTTCTGGCGCGCACAACCTTCGTGAGTCCGGCCGGCCGTTGCGTGGCCGTGGCCCAGAACCGGATTGCCGAGAAGCGGTTTATCGCCGAATCGGGCGTCGCGGTGGCGCCGCATGTCGTGATCGAATCGTCGGATGCGCTTGCCGCGCTTAGCGACGCGACGATCGATGCCGTGCTGCCCGGCATTCTGAAAACCGCCCGGCTCGGCTATGACGGCAAGGGTCAAGTCAGCGTGCGTAACGCCGAGGAAGTGCGCGAGGCGCACGCGTCGCTTGGCGGCGTGCCGTGCGTGCTGGAAAAGCGGCTGCCGCTGAAGTTCGAAGTCTCGGCGCTGATCGCGCGCGGTGCGAACGGCACCTCGGTGGTCTATCCCCTCGCACAGAATACGCACCGCGACGGCGTGCTGTCCCACACCATCGTGCCCGCGCCGGATGCGAGCCCGGCGCTCGTCAGCCAGGCGCAACAGGCCGCGCTGCAGATTGCCGACAAGCTCGGCTATATCGGCGTGTTGTGCGTCGAGTTTTTCATTCTGGAAGACGGCTCGCTTGTCGCCAACGAGATGGCGCCGCGGCCGCACAATTCCGGCCACTACACCGTCGACGCATGCGCGACCAGCCAGTTCGAGCAGCAGGTCCGCGCCATGACCGGCATGCCGCTCGGCGACACGCGCCAGCATTCGCCGGCGGTCATGCTGAATATCCTCGGCGATGTCTGGTTCCCGGACGGCGGCAAGCGAGCCGCCGTCACGCCGCCGTGGCACGAGGTGGCAGCGATGCCGGCCGCGCGTCTGCATCTGTACGGCAAGGAAGAGGCGCGGCCCGGACGGAAGATGGGCCACATCAACTTCACCGCAGCGACGCTCGACGAAGCCCGCACCGCCGCGCGCGATTGCGCCCGGCTGCTGCATATCCTGAAGAGCTGACGCGCGCGCCATCATGCCGGATCAAGCTAAACCTGATGGCGCCGCCAAGGCCGCTGCCGAGGCCGCGCAAATCGCGCACGCTGCGGCGTTGCTCGACGCGGGCGAACTCGTCGCGTTTCCGACCGAAACCGTCTACGGCCTGGGCGGCGACGCCCAAAGCCCGGACGCGGTGGCCCGCATCTACGCGGCGAAGGGACGGCCGGCGAATCATCCGGTGATCGTGCATCTCGCGCCGCACGGCGATCCGGGTTATTGGGTCGAGCATCTGCCGCCGGAAGCGCTGCGGCTGATCGATGCCTTCTGGCCGGGACCGCTCACGCTAATTCTCAAGCGTGCCGCGCATATTCCCGCGGCCGTGAGCGGGGGGCAGGACTCGGTGGGTTTGCGCTGCCCGTCGCATCCCGTGGCACAGGCGCTGCTCGAAGCGTTCAGCGCGCTGCGTGGCGGTCATGGCGGCGTGGCTGCACCGTCGGCGAACCGCTTCGGGCATGTGAGCCCAACCACGGCGCAACACGTGCGCGACGAGTTCGGCGGCACGATTCATGTGCTCGACGGCGGCGCGTCGGATGTCGGCATCGAGTCGACCATCCTCGATCTGTCGCGCGGTTTTCCGGCGTTGCTGCGTCCGGGGCGCGTGACACCGCAGGATATCGCCGAGGTGCTGGGCGAAGCGCCGCGTCTGGCGGATGGCTCGGATGCAACGGCGCCGCGCGCATCCGGCACGCTCAAGGCGCACTACGCGCCGCGCACGCCTCTGGCGCTGCTGCCGTTCGAAGCGTTGGAACCGTTGTTGGCGGCGCGCGAGGCGGACGAGCGCGTCGCGCTGGTGGCGCGGGTATCGCGCGCAGGCCATTGGGCAGATGCTGAGGGTGTGCACTTCATGGCGGCGCCCGAGGATCCGCATGTGTACGCGCGTGAGCTATACAGCTTGCTGCGAGCACTAGACCGCGCGAACGTGACGCGCATCCTGATTGAAAAGCTACCCGATACGATCGAATGGATCGCGGTGAACGACCGGCTCGGTCGGGCCGCGGCGGCGTTCGAGGCGCAGGGGTAGGTTCCCGTCCAAACTGTCTTGATGCCAGGAATTAGTACGAATGTGCCAATTCCAGGTAGCCACTTGCTTGCCCCCAATGTGCGGTCGGATGCCAACAACCGGCATAATCATGCCAACAATTGGTATTTGCCGCTCGAGGAGCAGCCTATGAGTATTGCTGATTTCATGTTTACGCCGCGCGAGCAGCGGGTGTTGTCGCTGGTTCTGTCGACGCCAGAGCGGACCTTCAATCTGGCCGAACTGATGTCCCGCTCGGGTGCGGGTAGCGGCGCCGGGCAGCATACCGTGCGGCGCCTATGGGAAGCCGGCGTGCTACGTGAATCGCGGATGGGTAACCAGCGCCTGTTCCAGGCTAACACCGATTTCCCCTTGTATCCCGAGTTGCGCAGCATCTGCGCGAAGTCGTTCGGCCTCGCCGGCATGCTGCGGGAAGCTTTGGCGCCGCTTGTCGATGAGATCGACGAGGCATTCGTTTTCGGTTCGGTGGCGAGGGGCACGGATACGGCGGGGAGCGACATCGACCTGATGGTCGTAGGACGGGTGAGCCTGAGCCGTTTGCTCGATCATCTGGCTCCGCTCGACGCCGTGCTGGGGCGTTCTGTGCATGTCAACCTGCACCACCCGGCTGAATGGACGGTGTTGTCCAGGGACGATACGGTTGTGCGGGCCATAGTCGAATCGCCCACCATCAGGATCGTTCCTGATGACAGCCCCGGACCTGCCGGATGAGTATCAGAACCCTGTCAAAATCAGCGGCCTCTATCTTCAGCCCGAGGCAGGCCGATTAAGGCGCATAACGAACACCTCACCAACGAAAAAAAGGCCCGGATCAACCACCTAGCCGTACCACAAAGGTGTTGGTTTTCGAGCTAATTAACGCTGAGACCCGCGTCCCAAACGGGATTGCGGGTCTTTTTCTTGCCGGAGATATTTCCGGGATCGGACCGGGCGGCCGACGTTCGAAGCAAACTGCCTCGCAATCGCTGGCTCTCCGTGCAGCAAATCAGAGACAACTGCTTCCATAAAATGAAGCAACCGTATGAAATTTGATGTTTCATAGTGAAGCATGCCGGTATTTTTTGCTTTCCTATTGTGAAGCAAATTATTTGATCCTGCGTCACTATGCCGACGCAATGTGCATTTATCAGCTTCGCTTTAGTGAAGCAGAAGTTTGATTATCACTTCACTATAGGCTAGCATTTGTTGCGTTTTTGATAACTTATAGGCAAGCAAAATGGATTCCAGAATGAGGCAGCTCCGGCTTGAGCAGGTCCAGGCGTCGGTCGCAGCGTACTCGGACTTGACCAACCGTCGGCCCCCGCCGCGTGGATGGCTGAAGGCCATCCGAGAGTCGTTAGGGCTCACCGAGCGACAGCAAGCCGACAGATTAGGCATTGCCGGTTCGACCCTGCACAAGTCGGAGTCGGCGGAAGCTGAGGAGCGAATCACGCTCGGACAACTGCGCAAGTTGGCTGACGGGCTGGACTGCGAGCTGGTCTATGCTCTGGTGCCCAGAAAGCCACTGACTCAAGTGGTCGAAGACCGGGCGCGCTCAATCGCCCTGCAGGAAGTGAGTGGAGTTGCGCACACCATGAGTCTGGAAGACCAACGTCCGGCAACCGACCGACTTCGCAAACAGGTTGAGCAGAGAGCGGCAGAACTACTCCGTGGCCGCTGGTCCGACCTATGGCGACAGATTTAGACGAACAGGACGGCCAGACACCGCTCGACCCTGACGAGCTTGCAGGGCTGATACCGATACACCTGACCACCAAGGGCGACCTGAATGACTGGGAGCAGGAGAACATCCTGCAAGCCGTGCAATGGGCTCGCCGTCAACGCAAGGTCCATGTCCTCAGTGAAGAGTTCTGTCGCAACCTGCACAAGAAAATGTTCGACCAGACCTGGTCGTGGGCAGGCACGTTCCGCAAGTCCGACAAGAACATCGGATGTGACTGGACGCAGGTCAGCGTCAAACTGAGCAACCTTTTCGATAACACGCGGTGGTGGGTCGACAACGGCACATTCCCGCCCGATGCGATTGCCGCACGATTTCACCGCGAGCTGGTGTGGATTCATCCCTTTCCAAACGGCAATGGTCGACACTCACGAATGATGGCTGATGCGCTCTTGCGCAGCATGAAACAAGAGGCGTTTTCGTGGGGCGGCGGCGGGACATTGGTTAAAGCAGATAACGCCCGGTCGGATTACTTAACCGCCTTGCGTGCAGCGGATAAAGGTGACTACAGTTTGCTCCTGGTCTTCGTGCGAAGTACTGCTTAGTCGTCGCACGGCCGCGCAGCTCCGCAATCGCGAGCGCAGCAGCGCTCGACACCGCTTGGCCAAAGGCACGTATGGGCGTTCAATGCCCGTAAAACAGCGAGCCTCCGAAGAGGCTCGCAGTAATCACCAGGCCTGCCCGTTTACCAACACCTTTGTGGTACGGGTAGCTCAACCACGCCGGGCTTTGCTTCAACGCTACAAGTAAGCAGCGGACCACCAGGACCCGCCGCCTCACTTCATTACTTGCCCAATCCCGTCGCAGCGATCTGCTGTTCGACGTACTGCGCGAACAGCGCGTGCGTGTGCGTCGTCGGGTGGACCGTGTCGGCGAAGATGTAGCTCTGGTCCGCGCCCGCCGCCGTATAGGTCGCCGGCGAGCAGAACAGCGACGAAGCAAACTGGGCACCGTACGCTTGCGCGGTCAGGCCGTTGGTCAGCACGGCCGGATTCGCCGTGGCGTACGCGGTGGCGTTGGCTGCCATCGACGTCAGGTTACACGCCGTACCCGTGTTCGACACCGTGAAGCCGAGCGACTGGTAGTTCGGCAGCAAGACGGTGTCGAACCACGTGTACGCATCGGCGAGGATCACGGTGTGGGACTGGATCAGCGGCGCGAGTAGCGTCTCGAGCGTCCCGTTATAGGCGGCGGTGATGCCGGTCAGCAGGGCGGCCGCGCCCGGCGTTTGGACGTTCGCAGCGACGCCGAGCGGCGTCTGGCCGATGTCGGGGATGGTCATCAGCACCACGTGCGTCGCGCCCGACTTGACGATGGTCTGGACTTGCGTCGCGAGCGCGACAGCAGCCGCAGCGACCTGGGTGTTGTTCGACTGCAGGTAGCTGGCGATGAACTCCACTTGGCCTGCCGGCGTGTTGGGCAGTTGGCCGGCCGCTACAAGTTGCGGATAGGTCGTCTGCAGAGCACCGCCGAGCGCTGTCAGATTGGTGTCGGTCGCGAACTGGAAGATGTCGTTTGCGCCGCCATTGACCAGCACGAGCTGGTTCGCATTGAAGCTGCCATGTGCGCTCAGGTATTCCGACACCTGCGTCGTCACCGGCACCGTCGTAGCTGCCAGGTTGTTCGGCGCCCAGCCTTCCCCTTCGGCGTTGACGACGTCCGAGCCGCCCTGCGCGTAACCCAGGCCGCCCGTTGCCGCCAGCGGCTGGCCGAAGCCGCCCAGGTAGGCAGGCGTCAAGGTGCCGCCGTAGTATTCCGCGACCTTCTGCGTCCAGATTTCACCCGGGTTGGTCGTGAAGCGGCCGCCACCGAAGTCCGCCCCGATGACCGGCGAATAGGTGCCCACGTCCGAGAGGCTGTCGCCGAACGACACGACCTGCAGGTTCACACCGCCCGCCGGCGTTGCGCTGCTGGAGCTGTTGTTATTGCTGCTGCCGCCGCAGGCAGCAAGCATGACGAAGGCTGCGCTGGCGATCGCAACTTGCGTCAGGCGCACCAGTCCCCGATTTTTTATTCCCTGTTGTTTCATGTTGACTTCATCTCCTCGTATGTGGCCTTTTTGCCATGTGATGCAGGCGGCGCCCACCGCGTCGGCGGCGTGGCGACAGCTTACAGAATCTTCCCCGGCCTGCGTGGCGTTTGAAACGCGGCCGGGGTGCTTGCCGATACCTGGTTGTCCAGCGCATCCGCATGAGTGGTTGCATTGACGGCCTCATTGGCGCACGCATTCGTCGTGCCCGAACGCGCGCCGTCAGCGCCGCCCGTCTTGAAGTGCTGAGCCTGCGTGTCGCCAAGCGACGCGTGATACGCGGCAGCCCACGCCGGCGGCGCGAACAGCGCGCTCAGCTTGTTGCGCCAACCTTGCACGCGCAGGAAGTCAGCGCCCATCGAAGCCCATTCGTAAAACGTCGCCTTCAGCGGGTTGTAGGTGTAAAGCGGCTCGACGATGCCGTAGAGCGGCGCGTCGTGCGGGTCCTCGTCCACGTAGCTGCCGAACAGCCGGTCCCAGATCACCAGCACGCCGGCGTAGTTGCGGTCGATATAGCGGTCGTTGCGCGCATGATGAACGCGATGGATCGACGGTGTGTTCAGCACGTATTCGAGCCAGCCGAGCTTGCCGATGACCTGCGTATGCACGAAAAACTGAAAGCCGAGATTGATCAGCACGATGGCGACAATCTGCTTCGGCGGAAAGCCGAGTATGGCGAGCGGAATCCAGAACACCCACATGCCGGCGATCGGGTACATCAGGCTCTGGCGGAAGGCGGTCGAAAAATTCATCCGCTCCGACGAGTGATGCACCACATGCGCGGCCCACAACCACCGGACGCGGTGACTGCAGCGATGAAACACGTAGTAGAGCAGGTCTTGCGCGACGAACAGCACAACGAACGACACCCAGCCCGCCTGCCATGTGTAGACGCGGAAGTGGTTAAAGCAATACGCATAAACGGGGATGATCGCGAGCCACGCGAGCTTGTCGGCGGCCTGCTGCAGCAGCGCGAGCGCGGCGTTGCACAGCGTGTCGCGCCAACTGTAAAGGCGCGCCTCGGGACGCGTGCGATGCAGGTGCCACGCCTCCCAGCCGATACATGCAAGGAAGACGGGTGCCATGGCGAGCAGCAGCAATTCGGCATCGAATTGCATGGACGTCTTCCTCCGTGGTCCCTGACCGCTGCGAATGCCGCAGCGGGCGTTGTCGTTATTGTTTGAACCGGCAACGCGGCCACCGTTGGCGCGCGGCCGGCGCGCGCCGTGGTGTGTTTCACGCGCGCCTCAAACACTGCCCGCAAGCGTACACGCTCTGCGGCTAGTCGCGCATGGCTTCGCTAGAAGGAATCCTCAATGCTGCGAACGCTTGTGCGGGTTTTTCCTGGGCTGGCTGCGCGGTTCCTCGGTCACTTCCTGCATCGGTTGCGAGGGCCCCTGATAGACCCATTCGAGCAGCGCGTCGTGTGCCGCGCGCGCAGCCTCCGAGTGTGGGTCGTTGATGATGCTGACCACGACATAGCTCACGCCGTCCGCGGATGCCACGTAGCCGGCGATCGCGCGCACGTCGCGCAACGTGCCGGTCTTGATGTGCGCATTGCCGCCCACCGGCTGCGACGTCAACCGGTTGCGCATCGTGCCGTCGACGCCCGCCACCGGCAGGGAGTCGACGAATACCTGCGCGACCGGGCTCGCGTTGGCCGCCTGCAACAGATCCGCCAGCGAGAGCGCCGTAATGTGCTCGTCGCGCGACAGACCCGAGCCGTTGTCGAGCGACAGATACTCCATGTTCAGGCCGCTTTTCGCGAGGAACGCTTCGATCGCGTGCTCGGATTTCTCCGGCGTCGCGGGCGGTTTGCTGGTGACCGCACCGATCGTCAGGAACAGGTTGCGCGCCATCGTGTTGTTGCTGAACTTGTTGATGTCGCGAACGATGTCGGACAGCATCGGCCCTTCATGCGTAGCGACGAGGCGCGCTTCGAGCGGCACCGGACCCTCGCGGGTCGCGCCCTTGAACGAGCCGCCGGTTTGCTCCCACAGCGCGAGGAAGCCGCCTGCAAAGAAGGCCGAATGATCGAGCACCGCCACGTTGAGGGTGCGCGGCCCGCAGCGTTCGGCGTAGTCGCCGGCAAACGACGCGACCACCGTGCCGTTCGGTTGCGGCGTCACGGCCGGGGTGGGCAGTTCGCCGCGGCACGGACCACCTGTAGCGTGCAACTGATCGTCGATCTGCAGTTGTGCGAGGGCGGGGATCACGTCGACGGCCACCTTGCCGTCGGACGACGGCGTGAGCGTGAACGATAGCGATTTGAAAGCGTACAGCAGCGGATCGGGGCCCACGTTGTAGGGGGCAGTGGCGTCGTCGTCGAACGGCGGCAGGTCGCGTGTCGACGGGTCGAAATAGCGCTTGTCGAGCACTAGCGCGCCATCGATGCCGTTGATGCCGGCCTTGCGGATTTTCTGCACGAGGTCGATCAGTTCTTCTGGCACGAGCTTCGGGTCGCCGGTGCCCTGGATGTACAGATTGCCGTGCAGGATGCCGTTGGCGTCGAGATTGCCGTCCGCATAGGCGGTGGTGCGCCAGCGAAAGTCGGGGCCGAGGATCGACAGGCCGGAGTAGGTGGTGACGAGTTTCATCGTCGAGGCGGGCATCATCGGCTTGCCGGCGTTCAGTGCGACGATCGGCGTGCGGTCGCCGACTTTTTCGATCACCACGCTGATCGCGGACAGCGGCACGTGGGCGCGGGCGAGGCCGGCCATGACGGCGGGCGGCAGTACGGTGCTGACGTTGACCGAAGGGTGTTTGGCCTTGAGGCGGGCTTGCGCCGGAGCGGCGGCGCAGGCAAGCGCGGCGCACGCGAGCAGCGCGGCGGCGCTGCGCAGCGGGCCGGTTTTGCGGGCGGCGGACGTAGTAAAAGCGGCAGACGTGACAGACCAACGGGCGTACGGCGCGAGACGGCGTACGAGAGAAGACAAAGAAACGTGCGTCATGAACGGGCGAAGAAACCTAAAGATCACGGCTGAAGCACGGCGCAAGACGCGCCGTGCTCATGTAGGGCATTCAAGGGGCGCGCGGCGCGCGCAGCAAAATCTGTCGGCGCGAGCGCGCAACCTCTTGTGCTTGCCGCGCCGCCACTCCAACGAGTCGGAGCCGCATGGCGCGTCACGCAAAAGCGCTCATTGTAGAGACATGCTGCGACAGTGCGGTGAAATTGCTTCGCACCTGCAGCAATGGATGAGGGCCTGATCGCACGAGCCCGGGCCGGGCGCTAGAATGCGGCATCATGAATGTTTCGGAATCGTAGAGCCATGCGCATATTGCTAGTCGAAGACGACCGGATGATTGCCGAGGGCGTGCGCAAGGCGTTACGCGGCGAAGGCTTCGCGGTCGACTGGGTGGAGGACGGCGAAGCAGCGCTCAGCGCCGCCGGCGGCGAACCTTACGATCTGGTTCTGCTCGACCTGGGCCTGCCCAAGCGCGACGGCCTCGACGTGCTGCGCGCGCTGCGCGCCCGCGGTCATACGCTGCCGGTGCTGATCGTGACGGCACGCGACGCCGTGGCTGATCGCGTCAAGGGGCTCGACGCCGGTGCCGACGATTACCTCGTCAAACCTTTCGATCTCGACGAACTCGGCGCCCGCATGCGTGCGCTGATCCGCCGCCAGTCGGGCCGCAGCGATTCGACCATCCGTCACGGTACGCTCACGCTCGATCCCGCCTCGCACCAGGTGACGCTCGCGGGCGCGCCGGTCGCGCTGTCGGCGCGTGAATTCGCACTGCTCGAGGCGCTGATCGCGCGGCCAGGCGCGGTGCTTTCCAAGAGCCAGCTTGAAGAAAAAATGTACGGCTGGGGCGAGGAAATCGGCAGCAATACGGTCGAGGTGTACATCCACGCGCTGCGTAAGAAGCTCGGCGCTGATCTGATCCGCAACGTGCGAGGTCTCGGCTACATGATCGCGAAGGACGCCTGAGCCGATGCGTTCCATTCGTCGTCAATTGCTGTTCTGGCTGCTCGCCATCGTGTTGCTGGGCGTCGGCATTGCCGGCTGGCTGATCTACCGCCAGGCCCTCGCCGAAGCCAACGAACTGTTCGATTACCAACTGCAGGAGATCGCCGAGGCGTTGCCGTCCGAGCCCTTCTCGCAGGTGCTTGGCTCGCGCGATACCGGCGACGAGGGCATTGTGCTGCAGATCTGGAATCGCAACGGCGCGTTGATGTACTACTCGCGGCCGCGTGCGCCGCTCGCGCCGCGCGCCGAACTCGGTTTTTCGACGGAGCGCACCGAGCGTGGCGACTGGCGCGTCTACGGCGCGATCGTCGGCGACAACGTCGTGCAACTGGCGCAGCCGGTTTCGGTGCGCAACCGGCTCGCTGCTAATGTCGCGTTACGCACGCTGTGGCCGCTGATCGTGTTGCTGCCGCTGCTCGGGCTGGCGGTCTGGGTGGTGGTCGGACGTGGGCTCAGGCCGCTACGGCGTGTAACTGGCGCGCTCGAAACACGTCATCCGGAAGCGCTCGATCCGCTGCCCGACAGCCGTCTGCCGCTCGAAGTGCAGCCGCTGGTGCGAGCGCTCAATGGCCTGCTGCAACGACTTGCCACGGCCCTCGATACGCAGAAGGCGTTCGTCGCCGATGCCGCGCACGAACTGCGCACGCCGCTCGCCGCGGTGCAGATCCAGACGCAACTGGTGGCGCGCGCAACCGACGACGCTACTCGCCGTGAAGCGCTGACCGATCTGCAGGCCGGCGTCACGCGCGCCACGCGGCTTGCCGAACAGTTGCTGGCGCTGGCGCGTTCGGAACCGGATGGCCACGTGCAAGCCAAGGCAATCGATCTGCACGCACTGCTCGAAAACTGCGTGCTCACCTACACGCCGCTCGCGCAGCAGCGTGGCGTCGATCTGGGCGTCGAGGCGAACGAGGCCGCCACCGTTATCGGCGACCCCGACGCGCTGCGTGTGATGTTCAACAATCTGGTGGACAACGCAACCAAATACACGCCGCGTGGTGGCCGGGTAGACGTGAGCCTGCTCGTCGAAGCGGGCCATCCGGTGGTGCGCATCGCCGACAACGGGCCGGGTATTCCGCCCGCGGAGCGCGAGCGCGTATTCGACCGTTTCTACCGGGCCGGGGAGAGCGCCGACCGGGCGCGCACCGACGTCTCGGGCAGCGGACTGGGGCTTGCCATTGTGCGGCGGATTGCCATTCAACATGGCGCGAGCGTCTCGCTGGGCGACTCGCCCGCGGGCGGTCTTGAGATCAGCGTGCGTTTCTGAGCGTCGTCAGAAGTTTCGCCGTGCGCTGGGCCCCCCAAGGGGACTTCCACCGGGCGCAAGATTTGGGCGGGTGGCCGAGCGTCTTCTTGAGGGCGTGGCGAAGCGCGGCTGCGTGTGTGCGAGCCGTCGGCGCGGCACGGCGCGCGAGGTAGGGAAAAGTGAGCGGATTTGCGGGAGTTCCACTGTTTAAGGCTCCTTTAAGCGATAGCACGTACTCTTCATCCCATCCCTAGAGCCTTCCTCCCTGTCAGGAGTACACGATGAATGCGAAAACCCTGTCCCGCAGCGCCGTCGCCGTTGCCGTTGCCGTTGCGTTGTCCGCCGGCTATGTGGCGGGCCATCGCGATGTGCCCGCGCCCCAGGTCATCTCGCCGGCGCAAGCCGCGATGATGCCTGCCGAGGCCGCGGCAAAAACAGGCATCCCCGATTTCTCCGGTCTGGTTGAAACGTATGGCCCGGCCGTCGTCAACATCAGCGCCAAGCACGTGGTGAAGCAGACCGCGATGCGCAGCGGCGGCGACACCAGTGGCAATGCGCAGCAACTGCCGATCGATCCGAGCGATCCGTTCTACCAGTTCTACAAACACTTCTTTGGCGGCATGCCAGGCATGCAGGGCGGTGGTGGCGACGACGGCGGCGATCAAGGCGACCAGCCGAGCGCCAGCCTTGGTTCGGGCTTTATCGTCAGCAGCGACGGCTACATCCTGACCAACGCGCACGTCGTCGACGGCGCCAATGTCGTCACGGTCAAGCTGACCGACAAGCGCGAATTTCGGGCGAAGGTGGTCGGCGCGGACAAGCAGTCGGACGTCGCCGTGCTGAAGATCGACGCGAGCAATCTGCCGACCGTCAAGATCGGCGATCCGAACCAGAGCAAAGTCGGCCAGTGGGTCGTGGCAATCGGCTCGCCGTACGGCTTCGACAACACGGTCACCTCAGGCATCATCAGCGCGAAGTCGCGCTCGCTGCCGAATGAAAACTACACGCCGTTCATCCAGACGGACGTGCCGGTCAACCCCGGCAACTCGGGCGGCCCGCTGTTCAACCTGCAGGGCGAGGTGATCGGCATCAACTCGATGATCTACTCGCAGACGGGTGGCTTCCAGGGTCTCTCGTTCGCGATTCCGATCAACGAAGCGATCAAGGTCAAGGACGACCTCGTCAAGACCGGTCACGTGAGCCGTGGTCGTCTCGGCGTCGCAGTTCAAGGCATGAACCAGACGCTGGCCAATTCGTTCGGCCTGTCGAAGCCGAACGGCGCGCTGGTGAGCTCGGTGGATGCGGCTGGTCCGGCCGCCAAGGCCGGCCTGCAACCCGGCGACGTGATCACCGCGGTGAACGGCTCGCCGGTGGCGGACTCGACTGATCTGCCGGCGCAAGTGGCAAGCCTCGCACCGGGCAGCTCGGCGACCGTGACCGTGTGGCGCGACAAGGCGAGCAAAGATATCAAGGTGACCATTGGCTCGATGTCGGACACCAAGGTCGCGAAGAACGACAACGCGCCTGAGCAGATGCAGGGGCGTCTGGGTGTCGCCGTGCGTCCGCTCACGCCGGAGGAAAAGAACAACGCCTCCGTTTCGCACGGGCTGCTGGTGCAACAGTCGGGCGGCGCGGCTGAGAACGCCGGCATTCAGCCGGGCGACGTGATTCTGGCGGTCAACGGCCGTCCGGTGACGAGCGTCGACCAGTTGAAGCAGATGATCTCGCAGGCGGGCAACAGTATTGCCCTCTTGATCCAGCGCGACAACGCACAGATTTTTGTGCCGGTCGATCTGGGCTGACGTAAAACTTGCCGGTCCATTTGCACAAACTGCCGATGGACCGGCGTCTTTGCATTCGCATCGCGCCTCCTTTCTTGCGGTATCCGAGGTACAGCTAGCGCTTGACGAGGCAGCGGGCGGCTTCCGGCAATGAGGAAGGGGCGAGCGGGTAAGCGGGCACGACAGTTGCAGCTGTCAGTCGGGCAGACCTACCACGACTCTAAAAAGGAGCGATGCAATGAAAATTAAAGGCAATCAGCGACGGCTCGTTGCGGCTGCGGTGACCGCGGCGCTGACGCTAGGCCTCGCGGGCGGCGCGTGGGCGCAACAGCCGGGCGACACCACGGGCGGCAGTACCTCCGACGACACGAGCGCCGGCAACGACAACGGCGGCGGCATGCCGCAAATCCAGCATCAGGGTGACGTGGCCTTTGTGTCGGGCGGCGTCGGCAGCGACGAATCGAAGGCCTTGCAGGGCGCGGAACATCGCTGGCCGCTGGCGCTGCGCTTCACCGGCCCCGGTTCCGATTTCCTCGCCGACGTGCATGTGCAAATCGTCGACGCGCACGGCGCTGACGTGCTGCAGGCAACTTCCCGCGGCCCATACATGCTGGTGAAGCTGCGTCCCGGCCGCTACACGGTGCACGCACGCTACAAGAGCGACGATCAGCAGAAGGCTGTGACGATCCCGGCCACGGGCAGCGCGAAGTCGGCGTTTTACTGGAACACGCAGTAACCGGCCCCTGCGCGAAGGTCGCGCAAACGGCCGTAGATTGGCCGATAATGAAGCCACGGGGTCTCCCGTGGCTTTTTTTCGTTCTGAAAGCCGCCGCGGACCGCCGAAGTTTTCGCCGTCTGCGGTTGTACCGTTTTGAGCCGCCGCCCGACCGCCGCCCGACCGCCGCCCGACCGCCGCCGCACTTACCGCCGCCTGAACCGCTGGTTTTTCGCAAACGGAGCCGTGACATGAGCGATGCCTCGACTACCAAAGGAAGTCCCTGCGGAGGGGACGCCTCTCATGGCGCTCATCGCATTGATATTGCGGTCAACCAACATCGGGTGCGGGTGATCCACCAGGGTGTCACGATGGCCGACACGCAGGCTGCGCTCACAGTCGCCGAGACCGGCCTGCCCGAGGTGTTTTATTTTCCGCGCGGTGATGTCAATATGGCGCGGCTCGAACGCTCCAACCATACGTCGCATTGTCCGTTCAAGGGCGAGGCGTCGTATTTCCATCTGCGCACCGAAGACGGCCTGGTCGAGAACGCCGTCTGGTGCTATGAAAGCCCGCTTGACGGGGTCCAGCAGATCAAGGGATATCTGGCGTTTTATGCATCGCGCGTCGACCGCATCGATCAGACGTCCTGATCCCGCGGGCGCGCGTTCATCGGGGAGGCAGCCATGGAATTGAACGACGCGTTACGGATTGCACTTGCACCGTCTGATGTCTGGGACGCGCTGCAGGATCTCGCGTTGCTGCGCGCCAGCCTCGACAATTGCGAATCGTTTATCCGTCTGGCGGGCGGCGAGTATGCCCTGACGCTGATGGTGCCGCTCGGACCGTTGCGTGCCCGCTACGAAGTGCGGGCCCATGTCGCCAGCAAAAATGCCACCGAGCCCGGCGCGCCGCATCGCGCGCTTAACTTCAAGGCGCGTGCCGAAGGCGTGGGCTCGCTGCGGGGACGGATCGACGTGACCCTGCGCCCGGACGAGACGGGCCCAAACAAGGCGCCCAGCACGCGGATCGACTATTCGGTGTGGGCCACCTTGGCCGGGCCGCTCGCGGAATTGCCGACCCGTCAGCTGGAGAACGCACTGCACGAGCTGGCCGACGATTTCTTCACCGAGTTCTGCGCGGTCGTACAGGCCAAGCATGGCCAGGGACCGAACCGCGCACGCGGCACGCACAGCCGTCGCCAGCATGTGTTTCTACGGCCGATCAACCTGGGCGGGATGGCGCGGCGCGTACGGCCGAACGATCACGGCAGTGGCTTGAGTGGGCGTGCGACCAGCACACTGTTCGGGGCGCGCGCCTCGCATAGCGTGTCGCATCGCGAGCCGACTCCGCACGCCATGCCGCAGTGGGCCTGGGCCGTCATGATTCTTCTGGTGGCGGTGCTGATGTACGCGGCGCACTGGTTCACCCAGAGCTGAGAGCGGGATCCTCCCGTTCGCCGCTTCGGATGCCACGTCAAACGCCAGGTCAAACGCCGCGAAACTCCCGCCGCCACGCCGATGGTGACGTGCGGAACGCCTCCTGGAAGTGTTGCCGCAGCGACGCTGTGGAGCCGAATCCCGCAATGCCCGCAATCGCTTCGACCGACTGATCGCTGCCTTCGAGCAACTGCTGCGCGCGGGCGAGACGCTGCGCAAGCAGCCATGCGCCGACCGTCGTCCCGGTCGCCAGCCTGAAACGCCGGGTGAAGGTGCGGCGGCTCATCAGCGCCCGCTCGGCCAGCGTGTCGAGCGTGTGCGGCGCATCCAGATTCGCCGCAACCCAGTCGAGCAGGCCTGACAGCCGGTCGCCGCGCAGATTCGGCGGGACCGGTTGCTGGATGTATTGCGCCTGGCCGCCCTGGCGATGCGGCGACACAACCAGCCGGCGCGCGACATAGTTGGCGGCCTGTGCGCCGCACAGGCGCCGTAGCACGTGCAGGCAGCAGTCCAGTCCGGCGGCCGTGCCGGCCGAAGTCAGCACGTTGCCGTCGTCGATATAGAGCACGTCGGGGTCGAGCCGCACGCGCGGAAAGCGGCGCGCGAAATCGTCGGCCCACGCCCAGTGCGTGCTGGCCGGACGTCCGTCGAGTATCCCGGCAGCCGCCAGCACGAACGCTCCAAGGCACAGGCCGACCAGTTGCGCGCCGCGCGAGTGGGCGCGTCGCAGCGCGTCGAGCAGTGCGGCTGGCGGCGTCTCATCCGGATCGCGCCAGGTCGGCACGATGATCGTGTGAGCGTCGTCGAGCGCCTCGAGTCCATGTGTCGCGTTGATCGAAAACCCCGCGGTGGTCGAGAGCGCGCCGGGTTCGGCGGCGCACACGCGAAAATCGAACAGCGGCACGCCGCCATCGTTGCGGTTTTCGCCGAATACCACGCACGGCACGGACAAGTGGAATGGGCTGATGCCGTCGAAGGCGATCACCGCGACGATGTGCGGGCCGGCGGGGGCGATGGGCTGGGGCATAGATGGCAGGGTCTTCGCAGCAAAATCCACATTGGCCCGATTCTAGCGAAGCTTGTCATCTGGGTCACTGTCGCCGACGCGCGTGAAAGCGAACAATGCCGTCCATGCCGCTGCGCCGCACAGACTCACACCCACCCCCACAAAAACACCGACGCACGGCGAGTCCACCTATCAACGAAGGAGTCTTGCCATGTCAACGCCGAGCCGCGCCCTGCTGGTCATCGATGTGCAGAACGAATATGTGACCGGCGACCTGCCGATCGAATACCCCGAGGTCCAGACGTCGCTCGCCAACATCGGCCGCGCGATGGACGCGGCACGCGCCGCCGGCGTACCGGTGGCCGTGGTGCAAAACTTCGCGCCGGCCGGTTCGCCGATCTTCGCGCGCGGCACGCCGGGGGCGGAGTTGCATCCGGTGGTGGCTTCGCGCGAACGCGATCACCATATCGTCAAGGATCTGCCGAGCGCGTTTACGGGCACTGATCTGGCCGACTGGCTTGCCGCGCGGCAGATCGATACGTTGACGGTGGTCGGCTACATGACGCACAACTGCGACGCGTCGACCATCAATCATGCGGTGCACGCCGGACTGGCGGTCGAGTTCCTGGAGGATGCAACCGGATCGGTGTCGTACGAGAATCAGGCGGGGTTTGCCAGCGCGCAGGAGATTCACCGCGTGTTCAGCGTCGTGTTGCACTCGCGCTTTGCTGCGGTGGCGAGCACGCAGCAGTGGGTTGAAGCGGTGCAGGCGGGCGTCGCGCTCGAACGCGGCAATATCTATGCGTCGAATCAGCAGGCCCGCGCGAGGCAGGCAAAGGCCTAGCCTTCCACGAGACCCCTGAGCGGATCGCCACCCGTGCGCAGCGCGGGACTGAGCTTGAACGCGTCGAACATGGCTTCGACCATCTCCTGCGCGTGCAGCTCGAAATCGGTGGACTCGGGCAGGAGCAACATGTCGCGCAGCGAACCGCCGACAAACGCGTGCAGCATGGTGGCCGCCAGCCTCGTGTTCAGGTCGGCGGGCATCTGTCCTTTGGAGATCGCGTTGCGCAAGCCGACTTCGATCTTGCCGAGCCCCTCGCGCATGTTGCTCTGATAGCGGGCCATCACCGGGCCCATCTCTTCGACGAATTCACACTTCAGAAACAGGATGTCGAACACGCGGCGCCGCCGCGGGTCCGCCGCGGTGTCGCGCAGACACACGGTGCAGATGTCGATCAGCCGCCCGAGCGGGTCGGCTTCCTCCGGGTTGACCGAGGCGGCTTTGAGTTCGTCGAGCGGTAGCAGCACGCGGTCGAACATTTCGTTGAACAGATCGCCCTTGTTAGCGAAATGCCAATAGATCGCGCCACGTGTGACGCCTGCAGCCTGGGCGATATCGGCCAGCGACGTGCGTGACACGCCTTTCTCAAAAAAGACCCGTTCTGCTGCATCGAGGATGCTGGCACGCGTCTCCAGCGCCTCTTCCTTGGTCCTTCTGACCATATTCGTCTGACCTGCCTGTATGCGGGGTTACCCGGGTACTTTTAAACGCGACCCGTCACAATACAACCGATTGTTGCGCTTTCTACGAACGTTTATTGCTGCGCAGTACCCATAACGATAGTGAAACGCACTTTTACATCCATCCGCGGATGTATATATAATAGCACCCCATCGATCCGATAGCCCAAGCAGTGACGACCGGTTAATATCCATCACTGTTGCCTTTCAAAACGCTTAGCGCCGTACCGAAAAGGTCGGCGCCGTGCGGCATTTCCGGGTTTCGTGCATTTCGCAGGTCGTCCATCCAATTCGCATTATTGGGCTTCCGGTCACGCGTCGCGAGACGCATGTGTGCGCTGTTTCCCCGGGGTAGGGATGCGCGCACTTTTCACGCATTTTTTCATTCTCTCAGCCTTGACAGAGGTCGCTCCATGCGCGTCGAACGGGTTCCATTTCGCTTAATCAGTGCCGCGACGGCCGCCATATTGCTGGCAGCGTGCGGACCAAAACAATCGGCCCCGCCACAACAAACGCCGGAAGTCGGCATCGTGACTGTTCAACCGACGGCCGTGCCTGTCGTCACTGAACTGCCGGGCCGTACCAATGCATTCCTCGTGGCGCAGGTGCGCGCGCGGGTGGACGGCATTGTGCTGCGCCGCGAATTCACCGAAGGCAGCCAGGTGAAGGCCGGTCAGCGTCTCTACAAGATCGACCCGGCGCCGTATATCGCCACCTTGAACAGCGCCAAGGCAACGCTCGCCAAGGCAGAGGCGAATCTCGTGTCGGTCACCGCGCAGGCCAACCGCTACAAGGTGCTGGTCGCGGCCAACGCCGTTAGTAAGCAAGACTACGACAACGCCGTGGCTTCGGAAGGCCAGGCAGCAGCGGATGTGGCTTCGGGCAAGGCAGCGGTCGATACCGCCCAGATCAACCTGGGATACACGGATGTCGTCTCGCCGGTGAGTGGCCAAGTCGGCATTTCGCAGGTCACGCCGGGCGCTTACGTGCAGGCGAGCGCCGCCACGCTGATGTCCACCGTGCAGCAGCTCGACCCGATGTACGTCGACCTGACGCAATCGAGCCTCGACGGCCTGAAGCTGCGCCGTGAAGTCCAGGAAGGGCGTCTGAAGACGAGCGGCCCGGATGCAGCCAAGGTCACGCTGATTCTCGAAGACGGCCGCACCTATTCGGAAACCGGCAAGCTGCAGTTCAGCGACGTCACGGTCGACCAGAGCACCGGTTCGGTCACGGTTCGCGCGCTGTTCCAGAACAAGGACAACGTGCTGCTGCCGGGCATGTTCGTGCGTGCGCGTATCGAAGAAGGTGTGAACGACAAGGCGATCATCGTGCCGCAGGTCGGCATCACGCACGACCAGAAGGGCACTCCGACTGCGCTGGTTGTCGGTTCGGACAACAAGGTCGCGCTGCGCCAGCTCGTTACCTCGGCTACATACGGTTCGAACTGGGTGGTCGATAGCGGTCTGAATGCGGGCGACCGCGTGATCGTGCAGGGCACCGACAAGGTTCGTCCGGGCATGGAAGTCAAGACCGTCCCCGCGCAACTGCCTGGCACACCCGCTTCCGACGCAACCGCTGAAGCTGCGCCGGCCGCTAGCGGTGCGAAGTCGGCACAAGCTGCCTCCGCTGCATCGGGCGCGTAATAACAGGGAGCCTGTTTCATGGCAAAGTTTTTTATCGATCGCCCTATTTTTGCATGGGTGATCGCCATCATCTTGATGCTCGCCGGCATCGCGTCGATCTTTACGCTACCGATCGCGCAATACCCGACCATCGCACCACCGGCGATCCAGATCAGCGCGACCTATCCGGGCGCGTCGGCGAAGACGGTTGAAAACACCGTCACGCAGGTGATTGAGCAGCAGATGAGTGGTCTTGACCACTTGCTGTACCTCTCGTCCACGTCGGACGACTCGGGCACGGCTACCATCACGCTGACGTTCGCAGCCGGCACCAATCCTGACATCGCGCAGGTGCAGGTGCAGAACAAGCTGCAGCTCGCCACGCCGCTTCTGCCGCAAGAAGTGCAGCAGCAGGGGACGAAGGTCACCAAGTCGAGCAGCAGCTTCCTGCTCGTCATGGCCTTCAACTCCGAAGACGGCAGCATGAACAAGTATGACCTGGCGAACTACGTCGCCTCGAACATCGAAGATCCGATCAGCCGGATTGACGGTGTGGGTACGGTCACGCTGTTCGGCTCGCAGTACGCCATGCGGATCTGGCTCGATGCGAACAAGCTCAACAATTACGGCCTGACGCCGGTTGATGTGCAGACGGCCATCACGAACCAGAACGTCCAGGTGTCGGGCGGTTCGCTGGGCGGTACGCCGTCGGTGCCGGGGCAACTGCTGCAGGCTACGATCAGCGAAGCCACGCTGCTGCAGACGCCTGAGCAGTTCGGCAACATTCTGCTGAAGGTGAACCAGGACGGCTCGCGCGTGCTGCTGAAGGACGTGGCGCGTATCGATCTCGGCGGCGAAAACTACAACTTCGACACGAAGTACAACGGCGTGCCGACGGCAGGCTTCGGTATTCAGCTCGCCACGGGCGCCAACGCACTGGCTACGGCCAACGCGGTTCGCGCGAAGATCGCGCAGCTGTCGAAGTACTTCCCGCACGGTCTCGTCGTGAAGTACCCGTATGACACGACGCCGTTCGTGCGTCTGTCGATCGAGGAAGTGGTCAAGACGCTACTCGAAGGTATCGTGCTGGTGTTCCTGGTGATGTACCTGTTCCTGCAAAACCTGCGCGCGACGTTGATTCCCACGATCGCGGTGCCGGTGGTGCTGCTCGGTACGTTCGCGATCATGAGCGCGGTGGGCTTCTCGATCAACGTGCTGTCGATGTTCGGGTTAGTGCTCGCCATCGGCTTGCTGGTGGACGATGCAATCGTGGTGGTGGAGAACGTCGAGCGGGTGATGGCCGAAGAGGGTTTATCGCCACGCGACGCCACCCGCAAGGCCATGGACCAGATTACCGGCGCGCTGGTCGGCGTGGCGCTCGTGCTGTCGGCGGTGTTCGTGCCGGTGGCGTTCTCGGGCGGCTCGGTGGGTGCGATCTACCGGCAGTTCTCGCTGACCATCGTGTCGGCGATGGTGCTGTCCGTGATGGTGGCACTCGTTTTGACACCGGCACTGTGCGCGACGATTCTCAAGCCGATTCCGCAGGGCCATCACGAAGAGAAGAAGGGCTTCTTCGGCTGGTTCAACCGGACCTTCGAGAAGAGCCGCGACAAGTACCACAGCGGCGTGCACCACGTGATCAAGCGCTCGGGACGCTGGCTCATCATCTATCTGGTGGTGATCGTGGCGGTGGGGATGCTGTTCGTGCGCCTGCCGAAGTCGTTCCTGCCGGATGAAGACCAAGGCACGATGTTCGTGCTGGTGCAGACGCCGTCGGGCTCGACCCAGGAAACCACGGCGCATGCGCTGAAGGACATTTCGGACTACCTGCTCACGACCGAGAAGGGCATTGTCGAATCCGTGTTTACGGTGAACGGCTTCAGCTTCGCGGGCCGTGGCCAGAACGCGGGTCTGGTGTTCGTGCGGATGAAGGACTACTCGCAGCGCCAGCACGCCGATGAGAAGGTTCAGGCCCTGGTGGGACGTCTGTTCATGCACTTCGCGAGCTACAAGAACGCACTGGTGTATCCGGTCAACCCACCGTCGATTCCTGAGCTGGGTACCGCAGCCGGCTTCGACTTCGAACTCGAAGACCGTGCAGGGGTGGGCCACGAGAAGCTGATGGAAGCGCGCAACATGCTGCTCGGCATGGCTGCGAAGGACCCGATGCTGGCGCAGGTGCGTCCAAACGGCCTGAACGACACGCCGCAGTTCAAGGTGACGATCGACCACGAGAAGGCTTCGGCACTGGGTGTTTCGCTCGCCACGATCGATCAGACGTTCTCGATCGCGTGGGCGTCCTCCTATGTGAACAACTTCCTCGATACGGACAGCCGGATCAAGAAGGTGTATCTGCAGGGTGACGCGCCGTTCCGGATGAACCCGGAAGACCTGAACGACTGGTACGTGCGCAATGGTGCGGGCACCATGGTGCCGTTCTCGGCGTTCGCGAGCGGCCAGTGGACGTATGGCTCGCCGAAGCTGGAGCGCTACAACGGTATTTCCGCGGTGGAAATCCAGGGTGCCGCAGCGCCGGGCAAGAGTACGGGTCAGGCCAATGCGGCCATGGAAGCGCTTGCGGCGAAGCTGCCGGCGGGTATCGGTTACGAATGGACGGGTCTGTCGTTCCAGGAAATCCAGTCCGGTTCGCAGGCGCCGATTCTGTACGGCATCTCGATCCTCGTCGTGTTCCTGTGTCTCGCGGCACTGTATGAAAGCTGGTCGATCCCGTTCTCGGTGATCATGGTGGTGCCGCTCGGCGTATTGGGCGCACTGCTGGCCGCCACGCTGCGCGGCCTCGAGAACGACGTGTTCTTCCAGGTGGGTCTGTTGACCACGGTGGGGCTGTCGGCGAAGAACGCGATTCTGATCGTGGAATTCGCCCGCGAGCTGCAGCAGGGCGAAGGCATGGGACCGGTCGAGGCCGCGCTCGAAGCTGCGCGTCTGCGGTTGCGGCCGATTCTGATGACCTCGCTCGCGTTCATTCTCGGCGTGATGCCGCTGGCTATCAGTAACGGCGCAGGCTCGGCGAGCCAGCACGCAATTGGTACTGGCGTGATCGGCGGGATGTTGACCGCCACCTTCCTCGCGATTTTCATGATCCCGATGTTCTTCGTCGTGGTTCGTGCGAAGTTCGGCGGTGAGAAGGAAGACCCGGATGCGGCGCTCGAACACTATAACCAGCACCATCCTCATGACCCGCAAGGCGGCAATGGCTCGGGCAAGGAAGGACATTGAGATGCAAAAACACTCTTTGATTGCAGTAGCGGTCGCGATCCTTGCTACGGCTTGCACGATGGAGCCGAAGTACGTGCAGCCCGCCGCGCCGGTCTCCGGCGCGTTCCCGGCGAGCGGCGTCTACGCGACGCAGCCGGGCCCGGCCAACGGCGGCGCACGTAGCGCCAACGGGCAGGCCGCGGTCGACATCGGCTGGCGCGATTTCTTCGCCGACGCGCGCCTGCAGCGGCTGATCGAGCTCGCGCTGAAGAACAACCGCGATCTGCGCGTGTCGGTGCTGAATATCCAGCAGGCGCAGGCGCAGTATCGGGTGGCGCGGGCGAGCCTGTTCCCCACCATCAATGCAGCGGGTTCGGAGACCCGGACGCGTACTCCGGCGGACCTCGCGCTGCCGGGTGAGGAGCTCAGCACCGAGTATTCGGTTGGGCTCAACGCGTCATGGGAGCTCGACTTCTTCGGCCGGATTCGCAGCCTGAAGGACCAGGCCCTGGATCAATACCTGTCCACCGCCCAGGCGCGCAAGGCGGCGGAAATCGCGTTGGTGTCGTCGGTGGCGGACCAGTATCTGACGTTGCTCTCGGATGACGATCTGCTGAAGGTCACCCAGGATACGTTGAACACGGCGCAGGCCTCGTACAACATCACGAAGCTGCAGTTCGAGACGGGCACGGGTTCCGAGCTCGATCTGCGCCAGGCCGAGACGGTGGTCCAGCAGGCGCTGGCAAACCAGCAGGCGCAGGCGCGTCTGCGGGCGCAGGCGGAAAACGCGCTGGTGTTGCTGGTGGGTGAGCCGTTGCCCGACGATTTGCCGCCGGGCAAGCAGCTCGACGACCAGGATCTCCTCACGGACATCCCGGCCGGTTTGCCGTCCGATCTGTTGACGCGTCGTCCGGACATCGTCGAGGCTGAAGAGAATCTGCTTGCTGCTAACGCGAACATCGGGGCGGCGCGCGCCGCGTTCTTCCCGCAGGTCTCGCTGACCGGCAACTTCGGCACGCTGAGCCCTTCGCTGGGCGGGCTGTTCAAACCGGGTTCCGCGGCGTGGTCATTCGCGCCGCAGATCACGCTGCCGATCTTCACCGGCGGTCAGAACAAGGCCAATCTCGATCTCGCCCACGTCCAGAAGAACATCCAGATCGCGCAGTACGAAAAGGCGATCCAGACAGCCTTCCGGGAAGTGGCGGATGGTCTCGCGGCACGCGGCACCTACGATCAGCAGATCCAGGCACTCGAGCGCGGTACTTTCGCGGAACAGCGCGCGCTCAATCTGTCTGAGATGCGTTACCACAATGGTGTGGACAGCTACCTGGCTGTGCTGACCGCACAGACCAATCTGTACTCGGTTCAGCAGACCTTGATTGCGGCGCGTCTGAACCGGCTTACGAACCTGGTGGATCTGTACCAGTTCCTGGGCGGTGGCTGGATCGAGCACAACGGCGATCAACCGCGTCCGGCTGATGCACCGGTCGACTACAGTGCGACCGGCACGCCGGCGGCGGCTTCTGCGCCTTCGGCGAATTAAGCGCAGGGCAGCACAGGCCAAGGCGGGTTCTTCTGCGGAATCCGCTCGTGAAAGCAAAGAAAAACGCCACGGCATGCCGTGGCGTTTTTTTTAACAACCGCGCACTCAGTGCAAATCCGCAGCACGCAGCATCTCATCACCAGGAGCCGCTTCCTCGTTCCCACCACGGCCGTCGAAATCATGCCCAGCGCGGCGGATTTCACGCTTCGCAGCGCGTTCATCCTTCACGCCGTTGAACACCAGGTTCAGCACCACTGCGGACACCGAAGCGAGCAGAATCCCGCTATGCAGCAGCGGCGACAGCGCCGGCGGCAGCTTCTCGAAGAAGTGCGGCGATACGACCGGCACGAGACCCAGACCGATACTGACTGCGACGATGAACAGGTTGTGCTGGTTCTTCACGAAGTCGACCTTCGACAGCACCTTGATGCCGTTAGCGGCCACCATCCCGAACATCACGATCCCCGCGCCGCCGAGCACGAACGCCGGCACCGAGGCGACCACCTGGGCCATCTTCGGAAACAGGCCGAGCAGTACGAGAAGCACGCCGCCCATGGCGCAGACGAAACGGCTCTTCACACCCGTTACGCCGATCAACCCGACGTTCTGCGAAAACGACGTATGCGGGAACGAGTTGAAGATGCCACCGATCAGCGTGCCCAGACCGTCGACGCGCAGACCGCGCACCAGCGTCTTCTGATCCACCGGGCGATCCACCATATCCCCGACCGCGAGGAACATGCCGGTCGATTCAATGAAGGTGACAAACATCACGGTGACCATCGTCGCGATGGCGAGCGGATCGAAGTGCGGCAGGCCGAAGTGGAACGGCATCACGATGCCGACCCACGGTGCGGCCGTCACGCCTTCCATGTTGACGCGCCCAAGCAGCGCGGCGATCACGAAGCCAGCGACGATGCCGAGCAACACCGAAATGTTGGCGATGAACCCTTTGCCGAACTTGTTGATCATCAGAATCAGCGTCAGCACGACCAGCGACAGGCCCAGATAGACCGGGTTGCCATAGTCAGGATTACCGACGCCGCCGGCCGCCCAATTGATGCCGACTTCCATCAACGAGAGGCCGATTACGGAGATCACCACGCCGATCACGACCGGCGGGAAGAAGCGCAACAACTTGCCGACGGCGGGCGCGAGCAGGATGCCGATCACCCCCGCCGCAATAGTGGAGCCGAAGATATCGAGAATGCCCAGACTCGGGTTGGTGCCGATCGCTACCATCGGACCGACGGCCGCGAACGTGCAGCCCATGATGACGGGCAGGCGGATGCCGAAGATCCACAGGCCGAGCGTCTGGATCAGCGTAGCAATGCCGCAGGAGAAAAGGTCGGCGCTGATCAGGAACGCAATCTGATCCTTGGGCAGTTTGAGCGCACTACCGATGATGAGCGGGACCGCCACTGCACCTGCGTACATGACAAGGACGTGCTGGATGCCGAGCGTCAGCAACTGGCCTGCGGGCAGTCGCTCGTCGCACGGGTGAACCGTGTTCGATTGCATTTTGTCTCTCTCCACCATCTCGTTTTGGGATGGCTCCAAGGTATGCGGAGAGAAAAAGCACAACAAGACCACTGGGGCCTATTCCCGGCTTCGCGATGATCGTATGGGTGAGAGCAATTTGAAAGCCAATCGAAATGCGCGTACTGCGAAAACCGGCTGTGAGCCCTATGCAGCGGTGCGAGGTCGCGATCATGCCGACGAGCCGGGCGAAAGCGATATGTGTGAGAATCCATGAGGTGTATTCGAAGCGACACATAGTGTTGTTTTGATACTGCTCCCAGGATGGCGGGGTTAACCCGCGAATGGCGTTTTTGCGGGGCGCTCGCAGCGATGTTGGACAATCGTGCTGCGGACCAGCTTTGCTAGCGCCCCCCTTTGCGTTTTTCCCTCTCCACGCCTCGATACTTTTCATCCATGAGTTTTCTCGGCATTGATCTCGGTACCGGTTCACTGAAGCTTGCAATCGTCGACGGCACCGGGCGCGAAACAGCGGCGGCCAGCGTCGCTTACGCGATCGAAACGCCGCACCCCGGCTGGGCCGAGACGTCCGTCGACACATGGTGGCGGGCGCTGTGCGAAGCGGCGGCACGGCTGCCGGCGCAGCAGCGCGACAGCGTCGAGGCCGTCGGTTTCTCCGGACAAATGCACGGCGTGGTGTTGACCGATGCAGAGGGCCGCGCGATACGGCCTGCGATGCTGTGGCCCGATACACGTGCACTCGGATTGCTTGGCGAATGGCCGGAGCCGCAGCCGAATCCTGTCGCGCCGGGCATGGCGGGACCGTTGCTGCGCTGGATCGTGCAGCATGAGCCGCAGTCGGCCCACGCGGCGCGCTGGGCGCTGCAACCGAAGGACTGGTTGCGGGTGGCCTTGGGCGGCGCCGTGCAGACCGATCCGTCCGATGCCTGCGCGACCGCACTGGCGGATCCCGCCGGCGTCTGGGATCGCGCGCAACTCGAGCGGCTTGAATTGCCGGAAACATGGTTTGCGCCGCTCGCGCCGTCGTATGCGGTCGGCGGCATATTGTCGCAAGTTGCGGCATCGGCGTTGGGCTTGCGCGCGGGCATCGTGCTCGCGAACGGCGGCGCGGATACCCCGTGCGCCGCGCTCGGCAGCGGCCTCGCCGCGCAAGGCGACGCGCTGCTCACGACCGGCACCGGCGGCCAGATCGTCGTGCTCGCGAACGAGGCGCCGGCGGCCGCGCAAGGGCTGCATCGCTATCGTGCGGCGAGCGATCACTGGTACCGGATGGCGGCTATGCAGAACGTCGGCGTCGCGCTCGGAACCGTCCGTGGCTGGTTATCCTATGAATGGGCCGACGCATATCGCGATGCCTTCGACAGCGCCGACACGACAGTGGCGCCCGGTCTCACATTTCTGCCTTACCTGACCGGCGAGCGCACGCCGTGGCTCAACCCGGCCGCGCGCGGCGGCTGGATGGGCCTCGCCCTCGGCCATACGCGCGGCACGATGATGCGGGCTGCCTTCGAGGGCGTCGCCTTCTCGTTGCGCGCAGGGCTCGATGCGATCCGCGCGAGCGGCGCCACGGTCGTGGCGCTGCGTCTCGCAGGCGGTGGCTCCGTGGATGCGCGCTGGCGCCAGTTGCTCGCCGATGCATTGAACGTGGATCTGTACGCGGTCGATTGTCCGAACGCCGCGGCGCGCGGCGCGGCGATACTCGGTGGCCTCGCGAGCGGCCATTGGCACGCGGGCGATCTCGCCGCGCTTGCGCCGGGCGCCACCTGGGTCGCGGGTCCGCAAAACGACGCGGCACTGGCCGGACGTTTTGCGCGCTTTATCGATCTGTATGGACGTGTTGAAGCGTGGTTCGCGGCACCCGGTGTCGAGTGAAATGGTGTCGCTCATGAGCAATCAAACGGCGAGTGCTGGAATACGCGTTGCGCCATTTTCGGCGATCATAGGCGCCGGCCACGGTACGGCATTCAGACACAGATTTAAGGAACTACAGGAGCATTCATCATGAAGACGAAAGCAGCCATCGCATGGAAGGCCGGCGCACCGCTGACGATCGAGGAAGTCGATCTCGAAGGGCCGCGCGCCGGTGAAGTGCTGATCGAAGTGAAGGCGACGGGTATCTGCCACACCGACTACTACACGTTGTCGGGCGCGGACCCGGAAGGCATCTTCCCGGCGATTCTCGGTCATGAAGGCGCAGGTGTGATCGTCGACGTCGGTCCGGGCGTCGGCACGCTCAAGAAGGGCGATCACGTGATTCCGCTCTACACGCCGGAATGCCGCCAGTGCAAGTTCTGTCTGTCGCGCAAGACCAACCTGTGCCAGGCGATTCGCTCGACGCAGGGCAAGGGCCTGATGCCTGATGCCACCTCGCGCTTCTCGCTCGACGGCAAGCCGCTGTTCCACTACATGGGCACGTCCACGTTTTCGAACTACATCGTCGTGCCGGAAATTGCGGTGGCGAGGGTGCGTGAAGACGCGCCGTTCGACAAGATCTGCTACATCGGCTGCGGCGTGACGACGGGCGTGGGCGCCGTGGTGTATTCGGCCAAGGTCGAGGCGGGCGCGAACGTGGTGGTGTTCGGGCTGGGCGGCATCGGCTTGAATGTGATCCAGGGCGCGAAGATGGTGGGCGCTGACAAGATCATCGGTGTCGACATCAATCCGGGCCGCGTCGAGCTGGCAAAGAAGTTCGGTATGACGCACTTCATCAACCCGAGTGAAGTCGAGAACGTGGTCGACCATATCGTGCAGTTGACCGACGGCGGCGCCGACTACTCGTTCGAATGCATCGGCAACACCAAGGTGATGCGTCAGGCGCTCGAGTGCACGCACAAGGGCTGGGGCCAGTCGTTCATCATCGGCGTGGCGGCAGCGGGCGAAGAAGTCAGCACGCGTCCGTTCCAGCTCGTGACGGGTCGCCAATGGAAGGGCTCGGCGTTCGGCGGCGCACGTGGTCGTACTGACGTGCCGAAGATCGTCGACTGGTATATGGAAGGCAAGATCAACATCGACGATCTGATCACGCACCGTCTGCCGCTCGAACGCATCAACGAAGGCTTCGACCTGATGAAGAAGGGCGAGTCGATCCGCTCGGTCGTGTTGTACTGATGCCGGACTCACGTTGCAATCAAGGGAGCGCGCGATGCTCGAACTTCTAGCCTCGCACGCCTGCTACGGCGGCGTGCAGCGCATTTACAAGCACGACTCGAAGGTCACCGGCTTGCCGATGCGCTTTTCGGTGTTTTTGCCGCCGCAAGTGATGCATGCCGGGGAGGTCAACACGGCGAAAGTGCCGGCGCTGTTCTATCTGGCCGGGCTCACCTGTACCGAGGAAACCTTCCCGATCAAGGCGGGCGCTCAGCGCTTCGCCGCGCAGCACGGCATCGCCCTGATCGCGCCGGACACCAGTCCGCGCGGCGCGGGCATTCCCGGCGAAAGCGCGGCGTGGGACTTCGGCGTGGGGGCCGGATTCTATGTCGATGCGACCGAGGCGCCCTGGTCGAAGCACTTCCGGATGTACTCGTACGTACGCGACGAGTTGCGCGAGACGGTACTGGCGAACCTGCCGATCGACGGCGAGCGCCTCGGCATCTTCGGTCATTCGATGGGCGGCCACGGCGCGCTGATGCTGGCGCTGCGCAATCCGCAGATTTACCGCTCGGTGTCGGCGTTCGCGCCGATCGCGGCGCCGTCGCGTTGTCCGTGGGGTGAGAAGGCGTTCACCGGCTATCTGGGCGAAGACCGTGCAGCGTGGAAGGCGTATGACTCGAGTGAACTGGTGGCGAGTGCGTCACACAAGTTCGCGGAGGGGATTCTGATCGATCAGGGTATGTCGGATCAGTTTCTCGCCGAGCAACTCCATCCTGATGTGTTCGAAGCGGCGTGCCGTGCGGCAGGCCAGCCGTTGACGTTGCGCCGTCACGAAGGCTATGACCACGGGTACTACTTCATCTCGACCTTCATGGAGGATCACCTCGCGCATCACGCGAAGGTGTTGCTCGCTTGAAGCGCTGAAGCCCTGAAGGATGAGGCGGCGCGCGTGGAGATGAGCGCGTGCCGCTGACCCGGAATACGGCGCATCCGCAGCAAGTGCGGTGCGCCGTATTCGTTTCTTACCGCCGCCCCAACAAACTCCCGCCATACACCAACGCCGCCAGCGCGGTGATCCAGAAGCTCGTCGGCCAGTCCGTATAGAAAGCGAGCGTCAGCCCGAGCCATGCCTGCGCGAGCGCCAGCAGCGCCGCGAGCACCAGCCCGATGGACAGACGCGTCGTGAGGTTTTGCGCGGCAGCCGCCGGTCCGACCATCAGCGTGAACACCAGCAGCACGCCGACGATCTGCGTGCACGCCGCGACTGCCAGCGCGGCAATCGCCAGAAACAGCACGGACACGAGCCGCAGCGACACACCCTTGGCTTCGGCCAGCTCCGGCTGCAGCGAAGCGAACAGCAAGGGCCGCATGATTGCCGCGAGCGCAACCAGGCTTAGAACGCCCAGCCCCGCCAGCACGCCCAGCGTCGACGCGTTTACACCCAGCACGTTACCGAACAGCAGGGCCGTGACCTGCGTCGCATAAGCGGTAAAGAAATGCAGAAACAACAGCCCGAAGCCGAGCGCGAGCGAAAGGATCACGCCAATCGCCACATCACGTCCGGCGAGCCGCTCACCGAGCGCGCCCATGCCGACGCCTGCGGCCAGCGTAAAGCCGATCATCCCCCAGATCGGCGAGATGCCGAGCAGCACCGCCCCGGTCGCGCCGGTGAAGCCCACGTGCGAGAGCGCGTGACCAGCGAACGTCTGACCGCGCATCACCAGAAAATAGCCAACAATCCCCGCCAGCACCGCGACGATCCCCGACGCCGCGAATGCGTTCACCATGAAATCGTATTCAAACATCGTTCGTGTGTCCGTCGCGTGAGGCGTGGTGGTGGCCATGGCTGTGGCCGTGTGAATGCGTATGGCCCGACGCGCCACCATGATCGTGATCATGAGCGTCGTCTTCGTGTTCGTGATCGTGCTTTTCGACTTCGACGTCGCCCGACATCACGAAGATGCGGCCGTTCACGCGCATTACGTCGATGGGCGAACCGTAGAGCCGCGATAGCACCGGCTTCGTGATGACTTCATCGACGGTGCCGAGCGCCGCCACGCCGCTGCCGAGATACAGCACCCGGTCTAGCGCGTGCAGCAGCGGATTGAGTTCGTGCGCGGAAAACAGCACCGCAATGCCGAGTTCCTGCTGCACATTGCGCACCAATTCGACGACGCTCTTCTGATGATGCGGGTCGAGGCTGATGAGCGGTTCGTCGAGCAGCAGCAGTTCCGGATTGCCGAGCAGGCACTGCGCGAGCAGCAAACGCTGGCGCTCGCCGCCCGACAGTTCGGACAAAGGCCGCGCCGCGAGGGCACGGCCACCCACCAGATCCAGCACGCGTTCGACATCCGCGCGGGTCTTCGCATCGGCGTGCGGCAGACCCCAGCGGTGGCCGTCGGCCGCCATTGCGACGAAATCGCGGCCGCGCACCCGGCGGCCAGCCAGCGCGCTGCGCGTCTGCGGCATATAGCCAATCGATGGGTTGCCGCGCATCACGGGCTGGCCGTGTACGCGGATCGTGCCGCTCGCCGCCGGCACGAGGCCGAGCACCGCGCGCATCAGCGTGGTCTTGCCTGCGCCGTTCGGTCCGAGTACGCCGATGAATTCGCCTTGATTCACTTGCAGACTCGTATTGCGCAGGATCGCGCGGCCGCCCAGTTCCAGCGTCACGTCCTCGAGCTCGAGGACGGGCGCAGTCCCTTGCGGCGTGCGGCCAGTCAGATTCATTGAGTGGTTCCTGTGTTTGCCTGCCCTGCGGCCAGCGCCGCGCTGAGCGCGTCCAGTTGCGACGACATCCACGCCTGGTAGTTCTTGCCGGCCGGTTCGGTCTCAGTGACGCTCATGGTCGGTACGTGCGACTGCTGGGCAAGTTTCAACATGCGTTTGGTCAGGGCTTCGGTTGCCTGGCTGTTATAAATCAGAACGTGCACGCGCTTTTCGCGCAGGTCCTTCTCGAACGCGGCGATATCCGACGCGCTCGCTTCCGTGTCATTCATCGTCGCCAGCTGGAAGCGCATATTGCGCATCGACAGGCCGATCGCGTCCGACATATAACCGAACACCGGCTCCGTCGCCGTTACCGGCACGCCGGCATAGCGGCCATGCAGCTCGGCGACCTTGGCGTCGATCGGCTTCAACGAATCGAGAAACTTCGCGAGGTTCGCATCGTACGCCGACTTGTTCGCCGGGTCAGCCGTTTCGAGCGCGGCCGTGACTGCGCGGGCTACAGCGGGCATCGTGGCCGGGTCGTACCAGAGGTGCGGATTGTCGCCGCTTTTCTTGCCGATCAGGTCGGCGGCAACAATGATCGTGCGTTTCGCGTTCTTCGATGCGTTCAGCAGTTTCGCCATCCACGGATCGTAATCGGCACCGTTGTAGACCACAAGGCTTGCGTGCTGCAAGGCGCGCGCGGTCTTCGGGCTGGCTTCGAACAGATGCGGATCTTCATCCGGGTTGCTCAGGATGCTGGTGACGTCGACGTGTTCGCCGCCCAATTGATGCACCACGTCGCCGTAGAAGTTTTCCGCGGCCACCACCTGGATCTTCGCGTCCTGCGCGAAAGCGGCGTGCCCGATAGCCAGCATGGCCGCGCCGGCTACAAGATACTTGGACAGGCTGAGCACGCGGCGCGCATCATGCCACTTCGAGCTGAGTTTTTTCATCGGTTTCCCTGCTGCATAAAAGTTAGATGCGAGTTGGGTGTGAGAATCTCTTGTCGACCCGGGAGAGCTTCGCAGTGAGGCGGGGATGCAATGATATAACGTATCTATTGGGTTTGTCAGTCCTGCCGCGCTGCACCATCGAAATCTTGTTTCCTGCCTTGACATGACCGAACGCGTATCCGATCATTCGATCACTAACAGAGCAATTGTTCGCGCAATGAGCGTTCGCTCACCACGCGGCAAAACTCGAAACGAACCGGAGACAAGCAAGTGGCAGCGCGATTGCAAGGGAAGGTGGCGATCCTCACGGGCGCAGCAAGCGGAATCGGCGAAGCCGTGGCCCGCCGTTATCTCGACGAGGGCGCGCGCTGTGTGCTGGTCGACGTCAAGCCGGCTGACTCGTTTGCGCAGGCCCTACGCGCAGCGGACGGCGACCGGGTGCTAACACTGAGCGCCGACGTCACGCGCCGCGACGACATCCAGCGGATCGTCGCGAGCACCGTGGAGCGTTTCGGCCAGATCGATATCCTCTTTAATAATGCCGCGCTGTTCGACATGCGCCCGCTGCTCGACGAATCCTGGGACGTGTTCGACCGGCTCTTCGCCGTCAACGTGAAGGGCATGTTCTTCCTGATGCAGGCCGCCGCGCAGCGGATGGTCGAGCAGGGCCACGGCGGCAAGATCATCAATATGTCGTCGCAGGCTGGCCGGCGCGGTGAAGCACTGGTTTCGCACTACTGCGCAACCAAGGCTGCCGTACTAAGCTATACGCAATCCGCAGCGCTTGCACTCGCACCGCACAAGATCAACGTCAACGGTATCGCGCCGGGTGTTGTGGATACGCCGATGTGGGAACAGGTCGACGCGCTTTTCGCCCGTTATGAGAACCGCCAGCCCGGTGAAAAGAAGCGTCTGGTCGGCGAGGCGGTGCCGCTCGGCCGCATGGGCCTGCCCGAAGACCTGACCGGCGCGGCGCTGTTCCTCGCTTCCGCCGATGCCGATTACATCACCGCGCAAACCCTGAACGTCGACGGTGGCAACTGGATGAGCTAAGGCAATGAGGTTGACCGGCTCGCCGCGCCGTTTGCATAACAACGCAGTAAAACATAACGTACCAGAAAGGAGACAAGTGATGAAAGCAGCCATGAAACCCGCGCTCAAGGCGGTCGGCGCCGCCGCTGTCGCGTGCGCGGCACTGAATGCCTCGGCCGCGACGGTGACGATTGCCACCCTGAACAATCCGGACATGATCGAGCTGAAGAAGCTGTCGCCGGCGTTCGAGCAGGCCAATCCGGACATCAAGCTCAACTGGGTGATTCTCGAAGAAAACGTGCTGCGTCAGCGCGCCACCACCGACATCACCACCGGCAGCGGCCAGTTCGACGTGATGACGATCGGCGCTTACGAGACGCCGCAATGGGGCAAGCGCGGCTGGCTGACCCCGATCACGAACCTGTCCGCCGCCTATGACCTCAACGACGTCGTGAAGACGGCGCGCGAAGGCCTCTCGTACAACGGCTCGCTGTACGCGCTGCCGTTCTACGTCGAAAGCTCGATGACGTACTACCGCAAGGATCTGTTTGCGGCGAAGGGGCTGACCATGCCCGCTCAGCCGACCTATGACCAGATCCAGCAGTTTGCCGACAAGCTCACCGACAAGGCCAACGGAATGTACGGCATCTGCTTGCGCGGCAAGGCTGGCTGGGGCGAAAACATGGCGTATGTCACGACGCTCGTGAATACGTTCGGCGGCCGCTGGTTCGACGAAAAGTGGAATGCACAACTGACCTCGCCGGAGTGGAAGAAGGCGGTCACGTTTTACGTCAACCTGCTGCAGAAAGACGGCCCCCCGGGAGCGAGTTCGAACGGCTTTAACGAAAACCTGACGCTGATGTCTTCAGGCAAGTGCGCGATGTGGATCGACGCGACGGTGGCGGCCGGCATGCTGTACAACAAGGAGCAGTCGCAGATCGCCGACAAGGTCGGCTTCGCTGCCGCTCCGATCGAAGTCACACCGCGCGGCTCGCACTGGCTGTGGGCCTGGGCGCTGGCGATTCCGAAGTCGTCGAAGCAGACGGAAGCCGCGAAGAAGTTCATCGAATGGGCTACCTCGAAGGAATACATCGAGCTGGTCGCGAAGGACGAAGGCTGGGCCTCGGCGCCTCCGGGAACGCGTCAGTCGACATACGCGCGTCCTGAGTACAAGGCGGCGGCTCCGTTTGCCGACTTCGTGCTGAAGGCGATCGAAACGGCTGATCCGAATCACCCGACTCTCAAGCCGGTACCGTACACAGGTGTGCAGTTCGTCGGCATTCCTGAGTTCCAGTCGTTTGGTACGGTAGTGGGTCAGAGTATCTCGGGTGCGCTCGCTGGACAGATGACGGTTGATCAGGCGCTGCAAGCCGGGCAGGCCACGGCTGACCGCGCGGTGCGTCAGGCCGGTTATCTGAAGTGACGTGAAACACGCCGGCTGACGCCAGTCAGCCGGCCCTTGGCAGCACAGCGGGCCGTCGCGGCTCTCTGGTTGAGCCTGTGCACCCTGTCCAGACGACCTGGACCAGCACCGGCTCACCTTGACCCCGCCGCGATATCCCGCGGTTTACCGAACAGGTGGTCACATCATGCGTCCTCTGCGCCTTCATCTCATGCATGCCCATCCCCAGACCGAAAAAGAGCGCGAATCGCGCAAGGCCGCGTCCGCACGCTGGCTCGTGACACCATCCACCGCCGTCCTGGTGTTGTGGATGGCCATCCCGCTAGCGATGACGATCTGGTATTCGTTCACGCATTACAACCTGCTCAACCCCGATGAGAAGGGTTTTGCCGGCATCGACAACTACAAATATCTCGCCACCGATCCGTCGTTCGGACCGTCGATTGGGCATACCCTCGAACTGATCGTTGCCACGCTGGTGATCACGGTGGTGGGTGGCGTGCTGATGTCGGTGCTGTTCGACCGCAAGTTCTACGGACAGGGCATTGCACGGCTACTGGCCATCGCGCCGTTCTTCGTGATGCCGACCGTCAGCGCGCTGATCTGGAAGAACATGATCCTGCACCCGGTGTACGGCCTGATCGCGCAGGGTATGCGCGCTATCGGCCTGACACCGATCGACTGGTTCGCCGACTATCCGCTCACCGCCATCATCATGATCGTCTCGTGGCAGTGGCTGCCGTTCGCCTTCCTGATTCTGTTCACCGCGATCCAGTCGCTCGACCAGGAACAGAAGGAAGCGGCGAAGATCGACGGCGCAGGCGCCTTCTCGATGTTCTTCTACATCACGTTGCCCCACCTGAGACGGGCGATTGCGGTAGTGGTGATGATGGAGACGATTTTCCTGCTGTCGATCTTCGCGGAAATCTACACAACCACAGGCGGCGGCCCCGGCACGGCGACCACCACCTTGTCTTACCTGATCTATGCGCTCGGCCTGCAACAGTTCGACGTCGGGCTTGCCTCGGCGGGCGGGATTCTCGCCGTGGTGCTGGCGAACATCGTGTCGTTCTTCCTTGTCCGGATGCTCGCGAAGAACCTGAAAGGGGAGTACGAAAAATGAGCCACGTTGCCGCTTCTCCAGTCTCAACGACGACCACGTCATCGAAGAACGCGCCGTGGGCCGTCTTCAAGCGCGCCATTCCCGGTGTGTTCGCATGGCTGATCGCACTGCTGCTGTTTTTCCCGATCTTCTGGATGACGATCACCGCATTCAAGACCGAGCAGCAGGCTTATGCGTCGTCGCTGTTCTTCATCCCGACGCTCGACAGTTTTCGTGAGGTGTTCGCCCGCAGCAACTATTTCTCGTTCGCGTGGAATTCGGTGCTGATCTCGGCGGGCGTCACGGTGGTGTGTCTTCTGCTCGCCGTGCCGTGCGCTTATGCGATGGCGTTCTTTCCGACCCGCCGCACCCAGGGTTTGCTGCTGTGGATGCTGTCGACCAAGATGATGCCGTCGGTCGGCGTGCTGGTGCCGATCTATTTGTTGTGGAAAAACACCGGGCTGCTCGATACCGTCTCGGGGCTGATCATCATCTATACGTTGATTAATCTACCGATTGCGGTGTGGATGACCTTCACGTACTTTGCGGAGATTCCGCGCGACATTCTCGAAGCCGGACGGATTGACGGAGCCGTGACCTGGCAGGAAATCGTCTACCTGCTGATGCCGATGTCCTTGCCGGGTCTGGCGTCAACCGCACTGCTGCTGGTGATTCTGTCGTGGAACGAAGCGTTCTGGAGCATCAACCTGTCCAGTTCCAACGCGGCGCCGCTGACGGTGTTTATCGCGTCGTACTCGAGTCCTGAAGGCTTGTTCTGGGCCAAGCTCTCTGCCGCTTCGCTGCTGGCGGTCGCGCCGATCCTGATCGTCGGCTGGCTGTCGCAGAAGCAACTGGTGCGCGGCCTCACGTTCGGGGCGGTTAAATGACCGTGACCGAAGCAAAGCTGGCGCTGATCTGCGATTGCGACGGAGTCCTGATCGACAGCGAAGCCGTGGCGGCGAGTATGCTGGTGCACGAACTCGAAGCGCGCTGGCCGGATTGCGATGTCGAACCGGTGGTGCTGCCGCTGCTCGGATTGCGCATCGAGCGGGTGCTCGAAAACGCCGCCGCGCAACTTGGCCGCAGTTTGAGTACGGACGATATAGCAGCGATTCGCCATGCCGTCGAAATCGCGGCAATGCAGGCGCCGGCCGTGGCCGGTATCGCCGAGGCGCTCGCGCAGATTGCGCTGCCCAAGGCGTGCGCGAGCAACAGCTACAGGGCGTATGTGCAGACGGTACTGGCGCGCACAGGCCTCGAAGCGTTCTTCGGCGGCCGGCTCTACTGCGCGGATGCGGTCGCGATGCCGAAGCCTGCCCCCGACGTGTATCTGGCGGCGGCGAAGGGGTTTGGCCTCGCGAGCAGCGCGTGTCTGGTGGTGGAGGACAGCGTCACCGGCGTCACGGCCGCGAACGCTGCAGGCATGACCGTGCTCGCCTTTATTGGCGGCGGGCACGCGAGCGAGTCGCAGTTTGACGCGTTGCGGGCGGCCGGCGCAGCCCACGTGTTCGACGATATGACGCAGTTGCCGGCGCTGGTGGACCAATGGACCCAGCGAGTAACCGCGGAATCGCATTGAGACGCTCTGCAGTCGCGATGCAGCAGGATGGCGCGAGCAGACACTTTCAAACTGGATTAACGTAGTACGAGCAACACACGGAGACACATCATGGCAAGCTTGACTCTGCGCGGCATCAGAAAAGCCTACGACGATAATGAAGTGATGCGGGACATCAATCTCGACATCGCGGATGGCGAATTCGTCGTGTTCGTCGGTCCGAGCGGTTGCGGGAAGTCGACGCTGATGCGCATGATCGCCGGCCTCGAAGACATCACCAGCGGCGACCTGAACATCGACGGCACGCGGGTGAACGACATTCCGCCGGCCAAGCGCGGGATTGCGATGGTGTTCCAGTCGTACGCGCTCTATCCGCATATGACGCTGTACGACAACATGGCATTCGGCCTCAAGCTCGCCGGCACCAAGAAGCCGGAGATCGACGCGGCGGTGCGCAACGCAGCGAAGATCCTGCACATCGACCACCTGCTGGATCGCAAGCCGAAGCAGTTATCCGGCGGCCAGCGGCAACGGGTGGCGATTGGCCGCGCGATTACGCGTAAGCCGAAGGTGTTCCTGTTCGACGAACCGCTGTCGAACCTAGACGCCGCGCTGCGCGTAAAGATGCGCCTCGAGTTCGCCCGTCTGCACGACGAACTGAAAACCACAATGATCTACGTCACGCACGATCAGGTCGAGGCCATGACACTGGCCGACAAGATCGTGGTGCTGTCGGCGGGCAATGTCGAGCAGGTCGGCAGTCCGACGATGCTGTATCACGCACCGGCCAACAAGTTCGTGGCAGGCTTTATCGGCTCGCCGAAGATGAACTTCATGGAAGGCGTGGTGCAGTCCGTCACGCACGACGGCGTCACGGTACGTTATGAAACCGGCGAGACGCAGCGCGTGGCAGTCGAACCGGGCGCGGTGAAGCAGGGCGACAAGGTGACGGTTGGGATTCGCCCTGAGCATCTGCACGTGGGCATGGCCGACGACGGCATCTCGGCACGCACGATGGCGGTTGAATCGCTCGGCGACGCGGCGTATCTGTACGCGGAATCGAGCGTGTCGCCGGAGGGCATCATCGCGCGGATTCCGCCGCTCGAGCGCCATACGAAGGGGGAAATGCAAAAGCTGGGGGGGAAGCCTGAGCATTGCCATCTGTTCGATGCCCAAGGGAAGGCTTTCCAGCGCAAGATTGTTGAGGTGCTGGCGGCTTGATGTATGACGGACGCGGCCTGCGCCGGGAGCCTGGTGCGCGCCGCTAGCCGTGCTATCGCCTGTTTCGTTCAGGCTTCCAACGCCGCCCGCGCGCACAACTCATCCGTCACCAGCCCCGACAGCCACCCACCTTTCAGCACGGCGATCACCGCCTCACGCTTGCGCTCGCCGCCGGCGAAGCCAATCGTCGGCCGCCGCGGCGGTGAATCGAGCGCGACGCTCGTGACACGCTGCCCAGTCGACGATTCGACATGCGCGCCGACCGCGTCGATCGGCAAACCGAGCATCTCGGCCACCGCCTTCTGTTGCATCAGTTCCTTCACTTCCGCCGCGGTAATGAAGCCATCCTCGAACAGCGGACAGTGCGGGCCGATATTGCCGACCCCGACAAAGGCAACATCCGCCTCGCTCG
This sequence comes from Paraburkholderia sp. EB58, assembly GCF_050436665.1. NCBI lineage: Bacteria > Pseudomonadati > Pseudomonadota > Betaproteobacteria > Burkholderiales > Burkholderiaceae > Paraburkholderia > Paraburkholderia sp. EB58. Next base: position 232,526 of record NZ_JBNDMQ010000006.1, read on the forward strand.
TCAACGCTTCGACGATCCGGTACAGCCGGTGATTGCACCACTGCGCGCGTTCGGCCTCGTTATCGGCGAGCAACGGCGCGGGTAGCAGAAAATGCTTGCCGCCGGTCTTCTCGGAAATGTGCAGCGCGACGTCATAGCGGTTCGAGGAGCCGTCCTGGGCGATCGCCCCTACCATTGATACCAACCGGTGCTGCGGGCGGTCTAGCTGGGCGATCTGATCGACCGCCGCTTTCAGCGTACGACCGCTGCCTACGGCGACCACCATCGGCTTTTCTTCATTCAGATAGCGTTCCATGACCTGCGCGCCGGCGACGGCCAGCTTGCGGTCGATCTCCTCGGGCGTGTCGTTGTCGACCGGCACGACCTCGCACATCGACAGGCCATAGCGCTTCGACAACTGCTCGGCGAGCGCGAGGCAATCGGCGAGCTGATGGTCGACGCGCACCCGGATCAGATTCTTCTCGACCGCGAAGGCGACCAGCCGTTGTGCCACCGGGCGCGAGACCTGCAGCTTCTCGGCGATTTCGTTCTGGGTGTTGCCGGCGACGTAGTAGAGCCACGCGGCGCGCGTGGCGAGGTCGAGTTTTTCGTTGGACTTGGGCACGGTGGGCTTCTTGTGGTTTGCGCCGTTGATAGCAGCCGCTCAGCCTGCTGATTCCGGCATGGTCAGCATCCTTGGACCCTACGCCAGCCGCTCGCGCGACAGGTCGAACAGCGGCCGCACATGCCGGTACAACGCGCGGAAGCCATCCAGCCGCGTGCGCAAAGCTGCATGCCGCGCGGGGTTCGGCGTGAATTCCACTTCCACCGGCGGCTTGGTCAGCACCTGCGCCGGATCGCCTCCGGCCGCCAACCAGCCGAGGCGGGCCGCGCCGAGCGCGGCGCCGGTTTCGCCGCCGCCGTGTTTGCGGGTGGTGGTGTTGAGCGCATCGGCGAGCAGTTGTGCCCAGTAGTTGCTGCGCGCGCCACCGCCCAGCAGCGACAACCCCCTCGCTTCGGTGCCAGCCGCGCGCAGTGCGTCGAGCCCGTCGGTAAGCGCGAAGGTCACGCCTTCGAGCACGGCATAGCCGAGCAGCGCGCGATCGGTTGCGTGGTTCATGCCGAAGAACACCCCCTGCGCATACGGATCGTTGTGTGGGGTGCGTTCGCCGGACAGATACGGCAGGAAGAACGGCGCACTTGCCAGCGCGTCGGGTGCGAGTGCTTCGATTTCGGCGAGCAGGGTGGGCTCGTCGGTCGAGGTCAGCTTGCAGACCCAGCGCAGGCAACTGGCCGCCGACAGCACGACGCTCATCTGATGCCAGCGGTCCGGAATCGCGTGGCAGAAGGCATGCACGGCGGAAGCCGGATTCGGCCGGAAACTGTCGCCGACCACGCACAGCACGCCCGAGGTGCCGAGCGACACGAAACCGTCGCCCGGTTGCGTCGCGCCGATGCCGATGGCGCTGGTCGCGTTGTCGCCGCCGCCGGCCGCGACGACGACCCCATCGCCCAAGCCGAACTCGCGGGCGATGTCGGCGCGCAAGGTGCCGGACGATTCACTGCCCTCGCACAGGCGCGGCATCTGCGAGCGGTTCATGTCGCAGGCGGCGAGCAGCGTATCGGACCAGTCGCGCTTCGCCACGTCGAGCCACAGCGTGCCGGCTGCATCCGAGGGATCGGATACCTTGTCGCCGGTCAGTTGCAGCCGCAGATAATCCTTGGGCAGCAGCACGTAGGCGGTCTGCCGGAAAATCTCCGGCTCATGGCGCGCCACCCACAGCAGCTTGGGCGCGGTGAACCCGGGCATCGCCAGATTGCCGGCGATCCGATGCAGCTCGGGCGCCCGCTCGGTCAGCTCGGCGCATTCGTCGACGCTGCGCATGTCGTTCCACAGAATGGCCGGGCGCAGCACACGGTCTTGCGCGTCGAGCAACACTGCGCCGTGCATCTGGCCGGACAGGCCGATGCCGCGCACCTGCGCAAACTCGTCGGGGTGCTTCGCGCGCAACGCGAACAGGGCGGCGCGCGTGCCGTCCCACCAGTCGGAGGGATTCTGTTCGGCCCAGCGCTGATGTGGGCGCGAAACGGTGAACGGAGAACCTGCCGTGCCGACGACTCGTCCACTGGACGCGAGCAGCAGGACTTTCACTTCGGACGTGCCGAGGTCGATGCCGAGATACATGGGCGCGGAACCTTCGTCGATGAGGATGCGCTACTTTAGCCGCACACGGTGGCCGATGCCATGGGCGTTAGACCTGGCTTGGGATGGAGCGGAGGGAGTGACGCGCGGCGGGGGCGCAGGCGGAAGCCTGGAGGCGCGGTGGGCGCGCCCCCAAACCTCCAGAAGATCAGCCGCGCCTCGCCAGCCAGGCGTCCACGCGGGCCAGCGCGCCGCGCAGTGCCTTCTCCAGATGGGGCGTTTGCGCCATGCTGCCCCACAGCAGTCGGTCGGCGCAGAAGGCCTGCAGCGGATCCGGCGCGGCAAAGAAGGCGCGGGCGACGCGTTCGTCCATCACGCCGTCCTGGTACTTATAGGGCAACTTGCCGGCCTGCCAGCGGTCGAGAAAGCGGAAGAACAGCGCCGGAAGCATCGCGGTGGCGGCCGGTTCGACGCCGCGCGCGAAGCATTCGGCGAGGGTCGGGGCAATGAAGCCGGGAATCTTCGAGAAGCCGTCGGCGGCGACCCGCTGGTTGGTGTCCTGGATGTGCGGATTGCTGAAGCGGTCCAGCACGACGTCGCGATAGCGCGCCAGATCGAGCGGGCTCGGCGTGAGGCAGGGGATCACGTCCTCGGTCACGTAATCGAAGGCGAACTGACGGATTTCCGGGTCATGCGTGCCTTCGTGGATGTAGTTCAGTCCGACCAGCGTCCCTGCCCATGCAATGCAGCTATGGGTGGCGTTGAGGATGCGGATCTTGGCTTCTTCGTACGGCACCACCGAGTCGACCAGTTCCGCGCCGACGCGCTCCCACGCAGGACGTCCCGCGCGGAAGTGGTCTTCGATCACCCACTGGATAAACGCCTCGCCCATCACCGGCACGGCATCGTCGAAACCGGTGGCGGCGAGCACGCGCTCGCGCACGTCGGGAGTTGGCCGCGGCGTGATGCGGTCGACCATCGAACTCGGCGAGGTCGTGTTGGCATCGAACCATGCGGCGAGCGCGTTGGCGCCGCGCCGCTCGAGAAACTCGCTCATGCCGGCATGAAACCGTTCGCCGTTGCTGCGCAGGTTGTCGCAACTTTGCAGCGTCACCGGACCGGCGTTGCGTTGCATGCGGGCTTCGAGAATGGCTGCCAGCGCGCCGTAGATGGTGGTGTGGCCGCCCTTCAGGTCGGTCGCGAGATCCGGGTTGGCGGTGTCGAGCCGGTCGTGTTCGTCGAGGTAATAACCACCCTCGGTCACCGTGAAGGCGATGATCTTGCAGGCCGGGTCGGCGCCGGCCTCGATCAACCCGTCGAGGCTTTCGGACCACGGCACCACGCGTTCGATCGAGCGCACCGTCTCATACTTGCGCTCGCCGCCCGGCGTCACGGTTTCGAGCGTATAGACGCCGTCTTGGGCAGCGAGTGCTTCGAGCACCGGATTCATGTCGCCACGAATATTGCCGACCGTGAGCGACCAGCGTGGCTCGCCTTCCTTGCGCAACTCGTTCAACCGGTGCAGATACCACGCCTGATGAGCGCGGTGAAACGATCCTGCGCCAATGTGCAAGATCACTTGTGCGTCCGCGACGCCGCTTTGGTCGCTGTTCATGTGTGTCTCCTTTGTCGACCGGGGTTAGCGCTTTAGCGCTTACGCCGGTCCCATGCCACATGGTGGCGAAAGTGCTTCGCACGGTCTGGGCGTGCGTTTTCTGATTTGGAGCATTTGCTCTGCATGTGAGCGAATGATCGTACCCGGCGAATCGAAAGTCAAGGCGACAAACGCGGCAATCGGTGGCGCAGCGCCGCGTGGCAGGCCTTTCACGAGGGGTGCAGCGCGTTCGCATCGTTGTATGGAGGGACTTTGCGGGGCTGCTGCATCGCATCAAACTTGACGAGCAAAGTGCGGCGCTTGGAGTCAATGCAAAAAAGTATCGGTCGACGGTGCCGTTTTTAGTGGCGTGCCACGGGTTTGAGGTCTAATTTTCGTTATACAAACCGAAGACCGGCGGCGCGCCAAACCAGTAGCGCTGTACCGGGCCGCTTCAATGGAGGAAGACACGTGCAACCCGATCTCGAACTCGTGGCTGTGCGCCGCGACGAATCGTTCAAGGCGTGGTATCACGGCTATCCGTACCGCACGGTGCGCTGGCATTTTCACCCTGAGTACGAAATCCATCTGATCGTGGCGACCACGGGCAAGATGTTCGTCGGCGATCACATCAGCAGTTTTGCGCCCGGCAATCTGGTATTGCTGGGACCGAACCTGCCGCACAACTGGGTGAGCGACGTGCCCGAGGGCGAAACCGTCGAGCAACGCAATCTGGTCCTGCAGTTCGGTGAGGATTTCGTGACGCACTGCATGGAGAGTTTTCCAGAGTGGGGCCAGGTGGAAGCCTTGCTGACCGCTTCGCGGCGCGGCGTATTGTTCGGCGCGCAAACCAGCGCGGCGATCCGGCCGCTCTTTCTGGAGTTGCTGGCAGCACGCGGCTTACGTCGCCTCGTGCTGTTCATGTCAATGCTCGAAGTGCTGGTGGGCGCTGAGGATACCGAACTGCTGGCGAGTCCCGCGTACCAGGCCGACCCTACGGGGTTCGCTGCGACGCGCATCAATCATGCGCTGTCGTACATCGGCCAGAATCTCTCGGCGGAGTTACGCGAGTCGGACCTGGCGCAACTGGCGGGTCAGAGTGTGAGCGCGTTCTCGCGTTATTTCCGCCGCCATACCGGCATGCCGTTCGTGCAGTACGTGAACCGCATGCGCATCAATCTCGCCTGCCAGTTGCTGATGGACGACGCGTTGAGCATTACCGATATCTGCTTCAAGGTGGGTTTCAATAACCTGTCCAATTTCAACCGGCAGTTTCTGATCGCCAAGGGCATGGCGCCCTCGAAGTTTCGCCGCTACCAGCAACTTAACGACGCGAGCCGCGACGTTTCCGACGAAGCGGCCGCCCGCGGCGCGGGTATCGAGGACGCGCCGTCGATCGTGCCGGCGGTCCAGACCCGCGGTCACGCGCGGACTGCATCCGCCGCTTATCCAACGAGGTAAGCCGGTCATGTGCCGGCTACTGCCCCTATGAACACAACTTTCGATTTTTCAGGGCGCTCGGTGCTCGTTACGGGCGCATCGAGCGGCATTGGCCGCACGACCGTCGAGCTGCTGTGCGCGAGCGGCGCGAGTGTCGTCGCGGCGTCGCGCAACGTCAACGAACTGGCGCGACTGGCCGAAGAGACCGGTTGCGAACCGCTGGTGCTCGATGTCGGCGATCCGCTGGCGATCGACGATGCGCTTGCGGAACTCGACGCGTTCGATGGTCTCGTGAACTGCGCGGGGATCGCTTTGCTCGAGCGCGCGATCGATACGACCGCGGCAAGTTTCGATCACGTAATGGCGGTGAATGCGCGCGGTGCGGCGTTGGTGGCGCGTCATGTGGCGCGTGGAATGATCGAGGCCAAGCGGCAGGGCAGCATCGTCAACGTATCGAGCCAGGCGGCGCTCGTTGCGCTCGACGATCATCTGAGCTACTCGGCGTCGAAGGCCGCGATGGATGCGATCACCCGCGCGTTATGCATCGAGCTCGGACCGCATGGGATACGCGTGAATAGCGTGAACCCGACCGTGACACTCACGCCGATGGCCGTGCTGGCCTGGAGCGATCCGGCTAAACGCGGGCCGGCCTTGCAGGGGATTCCGTTGAGACGCTTCGCTGAGCCGCGTGAGGTGGCGGAGCCGATTCTGTTTCTGCTGAGCGATGCGGCTTCGATGATTAGTGGGGTGGCGTTACCGATCGATGGAGGATTTACGGCTAGGTAGTCTGATAGAGGGTCGTCCCTGGAAGCATCTGTTTGCGGTTTACGGCCCTTACATAGATGTGCAGTCCAATTCATAAAGCTGACCTCAAACCGTTACGCATCATCGAACGTATCGCCGCTACCTGCAAGTCCGGCGGACTATCGACGAGCATGTAGCTCGGTGGGTCGCGCAAGCCGCCCAACACGACCTCGATGAAAGCATTTGACTCAGTACGACGTCTTGTCGCACGAAACCGGGAGTCAACGTATCTTTATTCAGCTTCACGTCCCGCCCTTCACTTCTGCAACGTTTTACGTGATTACCTTGGTCGGCGTATGCCGCCCTGGCAGCAATTTCGGAGTTTTCCTATATCGCCTTTCGATTGTGCGATGCACTGTCCCCCTTTTCGCGAATTTCAGCGGCGCATTGCAAAGGGGGCTTAAATGAAAATTCCAAAATCACACCACGGGCCAGATCAAATGCTGGGTCATCTCCTAGTCACTTTCGCTTCGCTATTCGTCGCCTTCGGCGCGAACGCGGACGGAGGCGACTCGAGCTGTCTCAGTCTGTACGGCAAATCTGGCGCTACGCCCGGGACGCCCCAGTGCATCCTGACTGTGACTTCGAACACGCCTTCGGGAATGGGGAGCTATGGTTGTCGCAATGACCAGCCACTTATAGAGAGTTGGTGTGGTACGCCTGCCCCAGTCGATCCCGACAAGAATTGCGCGGCCGCAGACCCCGTCCTGCCTGCCAACGGTGTAACCACGATCTCCGAAAGTGACTTCGTGAGCGGTGACGATACGCCGTTAGTGTTCAGCCGCACTTACCGGTCGTCGCCGTTTATTCGAACGGACTCTGGCATTGGTGCGGCGTGGTTTTACAACTGGCAGAAGCAGCTTGGTCTGGCGAATGCGACCGGCAATTTGCCGCAGGTTGTTGCATATCGGGCTGACGGCAACCGCGTCACGTTCAATAAAACCGCTGGCGTGTGGCGTCCGGTGGACGGCTCGTCTCTGACTTTGACACAAGGTTCGTCGTCGTGGACGCTGCTGGACCTTACTACCGAAACCACCGAATCATATTCGGCTCAGGGCATCCTGCTATCGGTGAGTACGCGTACCGGTACGACTACTACGCTGACATACAGCGATTCAAGCACGCCAGCGAGTATTGCTCCCTCGCCAGGGCTGCTTATCTCCGTGACCGCGCACGCTGCCTCCACGAGTCCCAATTTTGATCTCACGCTTCGCTTTGGCTACGACACGCACTGGCGAATCACACAGATGACCGACCCGACCGGTGCGGTCACCCATGGCCGGACGGAAATGTTCGCCGCTATGTTTACGACGACCCGCGATTCCTGTCATTGCTGACCGGTGTCGTTGATGAGACAGGCTCTCGTATCGCCACATGGACTTACGATTCGCAGGGGCGAGCCACGGCGGTAAGTCACCCGGATACGACGCGAAATGTCCAGTTCGTGTATGGCAGTGGAACGACTACCCTCAGCGACAGTCAGGGTTCGACCTCGTTGACCTCCTCCCTGATCGCTGGCATGCAGCGGCCCACCGTTATCAACTCGACGTCGGGCACAGGCAGCGTGACCTGGGATGCGTCGGGTCATCTGCTGACGCAAAAGACCGGGAACGGCGACAGCGTTGCATACGCCTACGATGATGCTGGTCGACCGATTCAGTCGGTTACTCAAACTGCCTCAGGTATAACAACGCTCTCGATACGCTATGCCGACGCGACGACCCTCAGGCCGTCGCTCATTGCATCGCCGGGAATGATGCGTGCATTCACGTATGACGCAAGCGGCAATGTGACTGGCACAAGTGAACTCACGACCGACGATCCGACAGGCTCAAATGGATTCAATGCGTCCACAGCAGGCGGCCAGGTAAAGACTTCTGGGATGACCTATGATTCGTCGAACCGGGTTACCTTCGCCCAGCTTTCGCAGAATGGTGTCGTGACCGCCCAATGGTGGATCACGCGCGATCAGACTGGCAATCTGCGCCAGCTTAACGAGCGACTTTCCGGGCAATACTACCGTGTGCCTGTTCGCGATACGGCACACAGGGCCATCGTTATTGACGGAGCCGGGTTCGAGGCGAACCCCGTTTACGACTCCCGTGGGCGCGTGAGTACCTTCTGGTATGTCGTAAGTGCAAACTCCTCCAACGATGCGCTGTCGCGCCTGTTCAAGGTGACCTATGGCTATTCCCCTGACGGCCGGGTGGTGTCGCGTACCGCGACGCTTGCAACAAGTAATGGTCCAGAACTGGCGGTCAGCAGCGACCAGATAGACCAGTGGCTTGCCAGCTACGAGAAAGGCGTCGCGATCGCGTTTCCGTCCCTGCCAGGATCGCTGCAGTCTTCGCAGTCAACTTCATCGACGGACATCGAACCGGTTTGCGCATCGTGCTATCTGTGGGCAGCACAAGGTGACGCAATGAAGCTGTACTACAGTGGGGTAGATCGTGGCCAGGATCAACCAGTCTCAGATTTGACCTTGAACCCGCTCCCCGCACCGAGGTCCATGCTGGGCGCGACGAAGTGTGCCGACAGTTGTGCAGAAGAACGCGCAGCGTGTACGGACACATGCACGCGTGCGAGCGGCGATTTCAACCAACCGCGAGTTTGGACAGGAAAATGGAAAACGTGCATGCGCTCATGTATGCCTGCAAGATGTGGAGGATTCTAAGTGCGAAATACTCAAGAATTGCGAGAGGCGCTTGATCGGCTCGCTCGTGCTACAAAAGGGATGAGCCTCGATGAAACAGTCGCTTTCATTGACGCTGAGATATCTAGCCCGAACAATGCACCATACCGGTCTCATTTCGAACTGCGCAAAGCGCATATCCTTGGAGCATACGGCCGCACTGCCGAAGCCTCCGGCATTCTGGTGCGGTGTGCGGCGGAAAACGGCGATGACGATGAAATGCAGTTTTTTGCTGGCCAGTCCCTCCTTGAAACAGAAGACTTCGCGCTCGCAATTCGGTACCTAAGCCGATGCATCGAAATTGGAGAGTCGAGTGGCGATCTCTATTACGCAGACTCGGCGTATCTGCCACGAGCCTATTGCGCGGCCAGATTGGGGAGGTTTGACGTAGCCCAGGAGGACCTTGTGAGGGTCGAGGATGGCGACAAGCTGCCATGGTTGCACGCCTCCCCCGTCGTTTCCAAAGCTTCGATCCAACGCATGCTGGGTATCGACGTTCCGGATAACGAAGATCCGGTTAGCCATGACGATGTTTCAGAATACCCGCCTCTAACCGCGGCGCAACAGGAGTTGGTGAGTCAGTTGACTGAGGCGCAACTGCAAAGTATCGATGCGGCGATCATGCAAAATGTGTCGCACAACTGGCGAAAGGTGCTGCGAGTCATTTATTCCGCGATGAGCGACAACGACGCTCGCGTCAGCGGTGCGGTCGACGTGTTTTATTGTCAGCGAGTAATACGACTTGTCGAACTTGGATTGATCGAGTCGGTCGGGAACTTGAGGAAGATGGGGTGCAGCGAAGTTCGCTTGCCGCAGGCTGGTGGTCAGGTGCAAGACAAGTGACGGACGAATGAGGCGCGATACATGGCGCCTCTTTCTTTACCGCGATTTGACGCTGGTCGTTTCTGCCACATGCGTAACGAGGCCGAAGTCCTAAGCGTTTATCTCTCAGGCGGGACACCTAAAGCATCGTCCTCACATGCCACAACTCCGGAAACAGCACCACGTCGAGCATCTTGCGCAGATACAGCGCACCGCTTGTCCCACCCGTGCCCTGCTTGAAGCCGATAATCCGCTCAACCGTCGTCACATGGCGGAAGCGCCACTGCCGAAACGCATCTTCCAGATCGACCAGCTCTTCGGCCATCTCATACAGTTCCCAGTGCCGCGACGGATTTTGATAGACCTCGAGCCACGCCGCTTCCACTGACGCGTCGTGCGTGGTCGGCTGGGTCCAATCCCGTTCCAACCGCTCCGGCGCAATCGCAAACCCGCGCCGCGCAAGCAGGCGAATCACTTCGTCATAGAACGACGGCGCGTCGAGCGTGGCCTTCACTTCCGAAAGCACCTCGGGCCGATGCGCATGCGGCTTCAGCATCAGCTCGTTCTTGTTGCCGAGCAGGAATTCGATCTGCCGGTATTGATGCGACTGAAACCCGGACGAACTTCCAAGGTACGGCCGCATCGCCGTGTATTCGGAGGGCGTCATCGTCGACAGCACGCTCCAGGCCTGCACCAGTTGCTCCATGATGCGCGACACTCGCGCCAGCATCTTGAACGCAGGCGGCAACTCGTCACGATGGACCGCATTGAGCGCGGCACGCAGCTCATACAGTGCCAGCTTCATCCACAGTTCGCTGGTCTGATGCTGGATGATGAACAGCATCTCGTTGTGATCCGGCGAGAGCGGATGCTGTGCGGACAAGATGGAGCCGAGCGACAGGTAGTCGCCGTAGCTCATCGATTTCGAAAAATCGAGCTGGGCGTTGTGCCAACCGTCGTCATCTGCTGGCGGCACGTGAGGTGCATGAGCCGCGTGAGCCGTGGCGACGCTGCCGCTGCCGTGACCAAAGGGACAACCCCCTTGCGCCGGCGCGGCACCGGACGTTTCCATCGAACCAGGAATCAACGGCGTTTGCATATGATCGGTCATCGCGCGCTCCTCAGGTCACCGCACCGCGAGCGGCGAATTCAGGCGCCCGCCAGGTCTCTTTGACGAGCACCTCATGCAGCGTTTCAACGGCGTCCCACACATCGACGTAGCGCGTGTACAACGGCGTAAAACCGAAGCGCAACACATGCGGCTCGCGATAGTCGCCAATCACGCCACGCGCAATCAGCGCCTGCATCACTTCATAACCGTTCGGATGTTCAAAGCTCGCGTGCGAGCCGCGTTGCTTGTGATCGCGCGGCGTGACGAGCTTGAGCGGAAACTCGGCGCAGCGCGATTCGACCAGCTCGATAAACAGATCGGTGAGCGCCAGCGATTTCTGGCGAATCGCCTGCATATCGGTTTGCAGGAACACATCCAGTCCGCATTCGACCAGCGCCATCGACACCATCGGCTGCGTGCCGCACAAAAAGCGGCCTACGCCGTCATCGGGCTTGTAAACCGGGGCCATCTCGAACGGTGCGCGATGGCCCCACCATCCCGACAGCGGTTGCGCAAATTCATTCTGATGGCGGTGCGGTACCCAGACGAACGCCGGCGAACCCGGGCCGCCATTCAGATACTTGTAAGTGCAACCCACCGCGTAGTCCGCACCCACGCCGTTCAGATCCACCGGCACGGCGCCCGCCGAGTGCGCCAGATCCCACAGCGCCAGCGCGCCTTTATCGTGAATCAGCTTGGTGAGGGCCGCCATGTCGTGCATGTAGCCGGTGCGGTAGTTCACGTGAGTGATCATCGCAATTGCGGTATCGTCGCCGATCGCCGCCGGCAGTTCGGAAGGATCGTCGACGAGGCGCAGTTCGTAGCCCCGGTCGAGCTGCTCGATCAGCCCCTGTGCGATGTACAGGTCCGACGGAAAGTTCGAGCGTTCGGAGACTATCACGCGCCGCTTCGGGTCGCGCTGGTTCGCGAGCCGCACGGCGGCCGAGAGCAGCTTGAACAGGTTGATCGAAATCGTATCGGTGACGACGACCTCGTTGTGCGCCGCGCCGATCAGCGGCGCGAGCTTGTTGCCGAGGCGGCGCGGCAGCGCGAACCAGCCCGCGCTATTCCAGCTGCGGATCAGTCCTTCGCCCCATTCGGCGGCGATCACGGTCTGCGCACGTTGCGCGGCTGCGGCCGGCGGCACGCCGAGCGAATTGCCGTCGAGGTAGATGGTGGTCGTCGGCAGCGCGAACTGGTCGCGCAGAGAACCCAGCGGGTCGTCCCGGTCGAGTGCTACGGCTTCGTCACGGTTGTTCATGATGGTCCAGTCAAAAAATTGGGTGATCAGGTGTTGTGGGCGGTCGCGGGCAGCGCCCGCAGCACGGCGCGCACCGGGCTCGCGTCGAGCGTGGCGAACTTGAGCGGCAGCGCGATCAGCTCGTAGTCGCCGGGGGCGACGGCGTCCAGCACAATGCCTTCGAGAATCGCCATCCGGTGGGCGCGGATCCGGTGATGCGCGTCCATCGTCTTCGAGTCCTGCGGGTCGAGCGACGGCGTGTCGATGCCGATCAGCTTGACCCCGTGCGCCGCGAGCAGGTCGATCGTCTCGGGTGCGACCGCGCAGAATGCGCTGTCCCATGACGTGGTCGGAGCGCGCTCGTAGGTGCGCAGCAGCACGCGCGGCGGCACGCCCTCCAGCGCGCCGGCCACCTGCGCTGGCGTGACGACGGGCGTTGCGCCGATGCAGTGAATCACGCGGCAGCGGCCCAGGTAGGCGTCGAGCGGCACCGCGCCGATGGCGGCGCCCTCGGCGTCATAATGAAGCGGGGCGTCCGTATGCGCGCCGGTGTGCGGTGACAGGGTGAGCCGGGCGACATTGACCGGCGAGCCGGCTTCCATGCGCCAGACGCGCTCGATGCCGACCGGCGTATCGCCCGGCCAGACGGGCGTCGCGGTGTCGATGGCGGGGGTGATATCCCAGAGGGTATTCATGTCTCCGTTGTCTCTTCCAGTCTATTGCAGGAATGATAGGCGGCCCGTCATGAAATGTGCTTGCGAAAAAATCTCGTTTTTTGGTCTCTCTTGGAACATAATTTGATTCAAAGAGGAAAGGGAGACCGAATATGAACGCGATCTCGCTCGACGCCACCGATTGCCGTATCTTGACGGTGCTTCAGCAAGAAGGAAGGATCAGCAATCTCGACCTGGCGGAGCGGATCTCGCTCTCGCCTTCGGCCTGCCTGCGCAGGCTGCGCTTGCTGGAGGAGCAGGGTGTCATCGAACGCTACCGGGCGTGCCTGAACCGCGAGGTGCTGGGCTTCGAACTGGAGGCGTTCGTGCAGGTGTCGATGCGCAACGACCAGCAAAACTGGCACGAGCGCTTCGCCGAGGCGTTGCGCGACTGGCCGGAGGTGGTCGGCGCATTCGTGGTGACGGGCGAAACCCACTATCTGCTGCGGGTGCTCGCGCACAACCTCAAACACTATTCGGATTTCGTGCTTGAGCGGCTGTACAAGGCGCCCGGAGTGATGGATATCCGCTCGAATATCGTGCTGCAGACGCTTAAGGAAGATTCCGGCGTGCCGGTGGCACTGGTGGCCGCGGCGGCGTCCCGAGGCAGCGTGGTCGCGGGCGACTGAAGGAAAGGTTGGGGATGGGGCCCGGTCGCGGGCCTTATTGCTGCCGGGCGCCGCCTACAGCGGCTTCAGCCCGTGAAATTGCCCGTTCTGGAACACCAGCGGCGCGATGTCTCCGGCATTCTCATTGACCCCGCAGCGTTCCACCTCGCCCACAAAAATGACGTGGTCGCCTTCCACGTAGCGGCTGCGATTGTGGCATTCAAACCACGCTAGCGCCCCGTCGAGCACCGGCATGCCGGAATCGCCCGCCGCGTGCGAGACGCCCTCGAAGCGGTCGCCCTTCACCGTCGCAAAACGCTTGCACAGGTCGAGCTGCGTCGCGGCCAGCACGTTGACGACATAATGACTGTTCGCCTGGAACGCCGGCATCGACGCCGAGCGCGTGGCTAGGCTCCACAGCACAAGCGGCGGCGTCAGCGATACCGAGTTGAAAGAACTGGCCGTGATACCGATCAACTGGCCCGACGCGGCACGCGTGGTGATCACGGTGACGCCGGTGGCGAACTGGCCCAGCGCCTTCTTGAAGGCGAGCTGGTCGAAGTTGGGCGGACTGGCGCGCTTCATCGGACGCAGGTCCACTGGGCTGGCCGGGTGGCCACGTGGCGGCCGCGATGGGAATAACTTGATTCGAAAGTCATGTAGAAAATCGGCGATTTGTCCCAATTTTAACGGAATCGCGGGCGGACTGGCCGCGAACCTTGGCCGTCGCGCTGACGTGGCCCGTTTCATGCGTCGAACGTGCAGATGCCGCGAGATTGGGTGCGATGAGTGGCGGCGCGACGTGGCCCCGCACAACGGCGGGCGGCAATCAATCAGGAGCAGGCAGCATGACTCAGACAGTTGAAGTCGCCACCCTCGGCGGCGGATGTTTTTGGTGTCTTGAAGCGGTGTTTCTCGGCGTCGAGGGCGTCAGCGCCGTGGAGTCGGGCTACGCGGGCGGCCAGACCCAGCGTCCGACCTATGAGCAGGTGTGCGACGGCGACACCGGCCACGCGGAAGTCGTGAAGGTCGAATTCGATCCGTCCACGATTAGCTACCGCGAAATTCTCGATATTTTTTTCGCGATCCACGATCCGACCCAGCTTAACCGGCAGGGCAACGATGTCGGCACGCAATACCGCTCGGTGGTTTTCACACACTCGGAAGCGCAACGCGAGACGGCGCTGCAGGCCATCCGCGAGGTCGCAGCCGAAGGTATCTACGATGGGCAGATCGTTACCCAGGTGTTGCCGCTCGACGGCAACTACTGGTCGGCCGAAGCCTATCATCAGAACTATTTTGCGCAGCACCCGAACCAGGGCTATTGCTCGGTCGTCGTGGCGCCAAAGGTGGCGAAGTTTCGTCAGAAGTTCGCGCATCGGGTGAAGGCGAGCTGAGCGCGAGCGGGGCCGGCGCGCTTCACGCAGGACTCGGGTCGTCGCAGGCGGTGCCCGGCGCGCTCGCGCGTCAAGCAGGTTCATCCGGCTCGACGCTCGACCCTTCATCCATCAACCGCGCGTAGGCGTCGACAATCGCCCGCGCGAGTTTGATGCAGCTTAGCGGCGCCGACCCTTCTGCCTTGTTGTTCACGGCAATCACGACCGGCTGGCCCGCGATCGCATAACGCGCAGCCAGCTCCGCTAGTGCGATGCGCGTGCCCGGATCTTCGTCGACGAGGCGGTCGAACGGTTCGTACTTCGCCTTCGCCTGTTCGTATTTGAAGCCGCTGTGCAAGCTCCAGCGCACGATCAACGGGCCGGCCGGTTCGCCATCGAGCAGCGCGAGCGCAGCCGTCTGACGCAGCGGGTCGGGCATGCGCGCGTGCAGCCCCACGCAATAGCGCACACCGGCCGCTTTCAGCGTCCGGATGAAGCGGGGCGTCAGCAGGCACGCATCGCGAATCTCAACCGCATACCAGGTGCCCTCCGGCAAACGTGGCAACGCGCCCAGAAACTCAGCAAGTCGCTCGATGAAGCCAGCCGGGTCCGCCAGCATCTGATCCGGCAACGGCGAGAACTGGAACACCAGCGCGCCCGCCTTCGTGCCGAGTCCGTCGAGACAGGGCTGCACAAACTCGTCGGTGGCCAGTTGCGCATTCAGAAAGCATGGATTGAGCGAAACCGGTTCGCCGCGCTCGGCGCGCACGGTGGCGTCCGTGACGAGCGCCGGCGCTTTGACGATGAAGCGGAAGTGGTCCGGCACCTGCTGCGCATAGCGCAGATAGTCGGTGACGGTGAGCGGCGCATAAAACGAGCGGTCGATGCTGACCGTGCGCAGCACCGGATGCGCGCCGTAAGCGGTGAGGCCATCGCGCGACAGCTTGCTGTTGCTGTAGTCGTCGCCGTAGACGATGCCTTTCCAGCCCGGAAATGACCACGTCGAGGTGCCTAGATGGATCTGTGGCGGCAGCGCGCGGGCGATCTCCAGGACTTCGGTGGAAGGTTCAGCGGGGAGGACGTCGCGGGTGCGGCGCTTTTTAGGCGGGGCGGCGGCAGGATCGGCCGGCTCGGTTTCCTTGAGGCTTTTCGCAGCAGCGGGGCCGCCCGCCCGGCCATTGCCGCTTGCCGCGCCACTCTCGGGGTTGCCCACCGGCATACCGAACAAATCCAGTTGCCCGGCATCAAGGTCCGGCTGGTGCGCCGCTGCATCCGTCAGCAACGGGATTTCGTTTGCTCCGCCTTGGTCCATCGATTTCTTGTTCTGCTGTCAAAAGTTGCGCCGGAGCGGCTGCGCGGCGGTGCTGTGCTCCGGCGCAACTGCGTTACAGCGTTTTGTCGTACATATACCGGCGCGACCACGGCAACGTCTTCGCGCTGCGGCCGGCCTTGCGGCACACCACCTGGTAGATCGACACGTCGTCGTTTTCGAACGCATACGCGCAGCCGGCCAGATACACGCGCCAGATGCGGAATTTCTCGTCGTCGACCAGCGTGCGTGCTTCGTCCGCGCGGTTTTCGAAGTTTTCCGCCCAGATGTCGAGCGTGTGCGCATAGTGACGGCGCAAACTTTCGACGTCAACTGCTTCGAGGCCGCCGCGCTGCATCGCTTCGAGCGCGAGGCTGATGTGCGGCAGTTCGCCGTCCGGGAATACATAGCGGTCGATGAATTCACCGCCGCCGAGCGCCGTTTCGCCGCTGTCCGAATCGCTCGACGTGATGCCGTGGTTCATCGCAATGCCGTCGTCCACCAGCAGGTCGCGGATTTTCTGGAAGTAGCCCGGCAGGTTCTTGCGGCCCACGTGCTCGAACATCCCGACGCTCGTGATGCGGTCGAACTGGCCTTGCACGTCGCGATAGTCCTGCAGACGGATCTCGATCTTGTCCTCAAGACCGGCAGCTTTCACGCGCGCAGTGGCCAGATCGAACTGGTTCTGCGACAGCGTCACGCCCACACACTTCGCCCCGAACTTCGATGCCGCCCGCAGCACGAGCGCGCCCCAGCCACAGCCGATGTCGAGCAGACGCTGGCCGGGTTGCAACTGAATCTTGGTGAGGATGTGGTCGATCTTCTTGATCTGTGCGGTGGCGAGATCTTCATCGCCATTCTCGAAGTACGCACACGAGTACACCATGTTCTCGTCGAGCCACAGCTTGTAGAACTCGTTCGAGACGTCGTAGTGGTACTGGATGGCCTTCTTGTCCGACGATTTCGAGTGATTGAAGTAGCGTCGCACGCGCGCTAGCTTGCTGGCACTCGTAACCGTGTTACGGGCGAGCGAATAGCCGATGTTGATGATATCCGACAGCTTGCCTTCGATGTCGATCTTGCCCTTCACGTACGCCTCGCCCAGATTGTCGAGGCTCGGTTCGAGCAGGTAAGGCAGCGCTGTCGCGCTCTTCACGTGCAACGTAACCTGGGGCGCGGCAAACTGCCCAAAGTCGTGTTGCTGTCCATCCCATAGCACAAGGCGTGCTGGCAGGTTCGCCTTGGTTTTTACGTCTTCCACCCACTGCGCCAGCTTCTTCTCCCAGAACATGTGATTTCTCCGTGTCCGATGAAATACAAAGCAAAGCTTGTCAGGTCGCTGCGTGCCGTGGCGTGACTCCGATGCCTCGATGGCCGCACGACCTTGCCGGTGCGCGCGCTGCTTCTATGGCAGGTCGGGCGCGCCGGCGTTGTTATATGTTCAGGGCGATAGCCGGGCGATCTGCCAGTCGCCACCTTCTACCGCACGTGTATAGAGTAGCCGGTCATGCAGACGCGACGGCCTACCTTGCCAGAATTCTATGGCCTCGGGAATCAGGCGATAACCGCCCCAGTGCGGCGGCCGCGGCGGATGCTCGCCGTATTTCGCGCTGATTTCCTTCTCCCGCGCTTCGAGTACTGCGCGGCTTTCAATTACCTGACTTTGCTCGGACGCCCATGCGCCAATGCGCGAACCGAGCGGCCGTGATTCGTAGTACTGGTCACTTTCGGCGGCGCTCGCCTTGACGACGGTGCCCTCGATGCGCACCTGGCGCTCCAGTTCGATCCAGTAAAACAGCAGGCTCGCGTGCGGATTGTCCGCGAGTTCGCGGCCCTTGCGGCTTTCGTAGTTGGTGAAGAACATAAACCCGCGTTCGTCGACGCCCTTGATGAGCACGATCCGGGCCGACGGCCGGCCGCGCGAATCGACCGTGGCGAGCGTCATCGTATTCGGCTCGGGTAGTTTGGCGTCGACGGCTTGCGCAAACCACGCGTCGAATTGACGGAACGGATTGCGGTCGACGTCGGCCACGTCCAGTGAACCCAGCGAATAGTTTTTCCGAAGTTCGGCGAGTGAGGTCATCTTCTTATGCGAACACTACAGTTTGGCCAGTATAGCTAAGGAAGAAATTTCCTGCGTGCGGCGTGACAACTGCGCGGGCCTTGAGCGCAAGGCTCACGCAGGGCTTCCGCGTCTGTTATGACGCGATCAGGCAAAATAGCGGATTGGCGCATGCCTGTGTCTCACGGCTGTGTTTCCGAATGCAATATGCTTGAGGCTCGACAGTTTTTGTCTGATTTGTAGTTTGCTTCGTAGCTTGCGTTGCAGTTTGTTCACAGTTTGCTTTTTACGCCCGTTTGCTTTTATCCGCTTCTTTACCCCGCTTTTTGCCGGCCTTTTGTCCGGTCCCGACGAGCCCCTGACCATGTCGACACCTAGCTCCACCGCGCCTTCCGATCTTACTACCGGCCCCGGCGGCTTTGAAGCGGCGGACCATGCGCGGCGGTTTGGCGGCATCGCACGGCTGTATGGCGCGCCGGCGCTCGCCGCCTTCGAACGTGCCAGCGTGGCGGTGATCGGGATCGGCGGCGTCGGTTCGTGGGTGGCCGAGGCGCTGGCGCGCAGCGCAGTGGGCAGCCTCACGCTGATCGACCTCGACAACGTCGCGGAAAGCAACACGAACCGGCAGATCCACGCGGTCGACGGCAACTACGGCAAGCCGAAGGTCGAAGCGATGGCTGAGCGCATCGCGCAGATCAACCCGCTATGCGACGTGCGTCTGGTGGAGGATTTCATCGAGCCGGACAACTTTGCTGCGGTGCTGGACGGTGGCTTCGATTACGTGATCGATGCAATCGACAGCGTGCGTACCAAGACCGCGCTGATCGCATGGTGTGTCGAAAAGAAGCAGCCGTTGATCACGGTAGGCGGCGCGGGCGGTCAGCTCGATCCAACGCGCATCCGCATCGACGATCTCGCGCTGACGATTCAGGATCCGCTGCTCTCGAAGGTGCGCGCGCAATTGCGCAAACAGCATGGCTTCCCGCGCGGTCCGAAGGCGAAGTTCAAGGTGAGCGCGGTGTATTCGGACGAGCCGTTGATTTACCCGGAAGTGGCCGTTTGCGACATCGATGAGGAAGCCGAGCACGTCACGACGTCGCCTGGGCATGCCGGGCCGGTCGGGCTGAACTGCGCAGGATTCGGTTCAAGCGTGTGCGTGACGGCGAGCTTCGGCTTTGCCGCCGCCGCTCATGTGCTGCGCGCGCTGGCGCAGCGCGCGGCGGGGTGAGTGAGGTGCTGAGGTGGGGTGGGGCGGCTTAGACGCGACCACGCGGGCCGCGTCCCAAGATCAGATCAGAACAGCGCCGCGCTCAGCTTGCGCCGCCACTGCGAGACGATTTCCGGCTGATGGCCGGCTAGATCGAACACCGACAGCATGGTCTTGCGGCCGATGTCGTCGCGGAACGTGCGGTCGCGCTGCACGATGGCAAGCAGGTGCTCGAGCGCGCCCGCATAGTTGCGCCGCGCAATCAGCGCGCTGGCGAGGTCGAAGCGGGCTTCGAGATCGCCGGGTTCCGCGGCGACGCGTGCTTCCAGCGCATCGGTGGGCGGCAGGTCGGCGGCGGCGTCCACGGCGTCGAGGCGCGTCTTGATGGCGTTGAAGCGCGCGTCGATGCCCTGGGTGGTCTTCGGCGACAGCAGGTCGACCTCGTTGCGCGCTTCGTCGATGCGGTTATCTTCCAGCAGCAGTTCGATCAGATCGAGGCGCGCGTCGTCGTAGACCGGGTCGTAAGCGAGGGCGGCCTTGAGCGCGTCGTAAGCATCTTCGCGGCGGCCTTCGGCAAGCGCAGCCTGCGCTTCGACGCGCGCGGAATCCGCGCCTTGCGGCACCAGCCGGTCGAGGAATGCGCGCAACTGGCTTTCCGGCAGCACGCCGACAAACTGGTCGACGGGGCGGCCATCGGCAAAGGCCATGACGTGCGGAATGCTGCGCACCTGGAAGTGCGCGGCCAGTTCCTGATTCTCGTCGACGTTCACTTTGACGAGGCGCCACTTGCCGGCATATTCAGCTTCGAGTTTTTCCAGCATCGGGCCGAGCGTTTTGCACGGGCCGCACCACGGCGCCCAGAAGTCGACTAGCACCGGCGCCAGCGTCGAAGCGGCGATGACGTCTTTTTCGAAAGTGGCCAGGGTTGTTTCCATTGCATCCTCGTCGGTATAACAGTTCGACCCTATAGATGGGGGCAAATGCGGCGGGTTCAATGCACGCCACCTGCTTTGCGGCGGAGCTCCAGCGAGCCCGGCTCAAACCGCATCCCTGCTCGCCTTTCATTCATTGCGTTCAGTGCGATTTGCGTTCGGGCAGCGGAATCCACTCCGTCTCGCCGGGGACTTTGCCCATTTCCTGATTCGTCCAGGCGAGCTTGGCATGCTCGATTTTCTCGCGTGAGCTGGCGACGAAATTCCATTCGATGAAGCGCTCGCCGTCCAGCTTTTCCCCGCCGAGCAGCATCACAGTGGCGCCGCCGCTGCTGGCAAGCGTCACCGTCTCATCGAGCGCCAGCACGGCCATCGTACCGGCTTCGAGCGGCGTGCCGTCAATTTCCAGATCGCCGTCCACGAGGTAGACACCGCGTTCCTCGTGCTCGGGTTCGAGCGCGAATGCGCCGCCCGGTGTGAAATGGGCGGCTACGTACAGCGTGCCCGAGAACGTCGTCACCGGCGCGGTGTGGCCGAACGCGGTGCCGGCGATCACGCGCAGCGTGACGCCATTGCGCTCGATTTCGGGCAGCGTGGCGGCGGCGTGATGCTCGAAGGACGGTTCGGTGTCTTCCGCGTCGAGCGGCAAGGCGACCCAGGTCTGGATGCCGTGCATGGTCTGAGCGTTCGGGCGATCTTCATCTGGCGTACGTTCCGAATGGACGATGCCGCGGCCGGCCGTCATCCAGTTGACGTCGCCGGGGACGATTTTCTGCTCAGAGCCGATGCTGTCGCGATGCATCATCGCGCCTTCGAACAGGTAGGTGACGGTGGCGAGGCCAATATGCGGATGCGGACGCACGTCGAGACCGACGCCGGGTTCGAGGGTAGCCGGGCCCATGTGATCGAAGAAAATGAACGGCCCGATCAGGCGCGCGGCCAGCGCAGGCAGCACACGGCGCACGGACAGGTTACCGATGTCGCGCAAGTGGGGCTTGAGGACTGCTTTGATCGAGGAGGACATGGGCAGGCTCGGTGGGTGGTGGATGGGGTCATTCTACTGGTGTGTAGGGGATGGTGCTGTTTGGGGGTGTGGGTTGGCTCCGTTAAACTGCCCATTTCGACAACAACAAGGAGACGGCGATGGCGCCGAAGGATTTGCTGCTGGCGCTGGTGGTGGTGATTGCCTGGGGTATCAACTTTGTCGTGATCAAGGTGGGCCTGCATGGCGTGCCGCCCATGTTGCTCGGCGCGCTGCGTTTCGCCCTTGCCGCGGTGCCCGCCGTGTTTTTCGTCAAGCGCCCGCAGATGCCCTGGCGCTGGCTGCTCGCCTACGGCGCGACGATTTCGTTCGGCCAGTTTGCGTTTCTTTTTTCCGCCATGTACGTCGGCATGCCGGCCGGGCTCGCGTCGCTGGTGCTGCAGGCGCAGGCTTTCTTCACGCTGATCTTCGCCGGGATATTTCTCCACGAGCGATTTCGCGTGCCGAACGTCGTCGGGCTCGCCATCGCATCCGGTGGCCTCGCCGTGATCGGCATGCAGGGCGGACACGCGATGACGCTCGCCGGCTTTGTGCTGACGTTGTGCGCGGCCGGTTCGTGGGCGCTCGGCAACATCGTCACGAAGAAGGTAGGTAAGGTCGATCTGGTGGGGCTGGTCGTGTGGGGGAGTCTGATTCCGCCGCTGCCGTTTCTTGCCCTGTCTTACGCGTTGGAGGGGCCGCAACGCATTGCGGCTGCGTTGTCGGGCATCGACGCAACGTCGATCTTTGCCGTGGTGTATCTCGCCTTCATTGCGACGCTGCTCGGCTACGGTCTCTGGAGCCGCCTGCTGGCGCGCTATCCGGCGAGCCAGGTCGCGCCGTTCTCGTTGCTCGTGCCGATTGTCGGTCTTGCGTCCGCTTCGGTGTTTCTGGATGAGCACTTGTCTGCGCCGCAGATTGCTGGCGCGGCGCTCGTGATGGTCGGTCTTGCGGTGAATGTGTTCGGCGGATGGCTCGTGCAGCGTGTCGTGAAGCCGCGCGTACGTGGACAGACCTGACGCCGGGCTACTTACGCCCTCCAAAACGCAGAACGGCCGCACGTAGCGGCCGTTCTGCTTCATAGGCGCAAGCGCCTCACGTCATGCGATTCTTTGCTAGCGGTGGGTTCGCTGCGAAATATCGCTTGATGCCCTTCAGGATCGCCGAAGCCATCTGGTCGCGATAGGCGTCGTCGTTCAGGTGCTTCTCTTCGTCCGGGTTGCTGATGAAGGCCGTCTCGACGAGGATCGACGGAATGTCCGGTGCCTTCAGCACCGCGAAGCCGGCCTGTTCGACCGAGCCCTTGTGCAGCTTGTTGATGCCGCCGATCTCGTTGAGCACGAAGTTGCCATAGCGCATCGAATCGCGGATCTGCGCCGTGGTCGACATATCGAACAACGCGCGGTTCACCGCGGCGTCGTCCGACTTGATGTTGATCCCGCCGATCTGGTCCGACGAGTTCTCCTTGTTCGCCATCCAGCGCGCCGCGGCGCTCGACGCACCATGCTCCGACAACGCAAACACCGACGAGCCGCGCGCTTCCGGCGTGGTAAACGCATCTGCGTGGATCGACACGAACAGGTCCGCGCCGACCCGCCGCGCCTTCTGCACGCGGACATTGAGCGGCACGAAGAAGTCGTCGTCGCGCGTCATCATCGAACGCATGTTGGGCTGCGCATCGATTTTCGCGCGCAGCTTCTTCGCGATGTCGAGCGCGACGTGCTTCTCGTACGTGCCCGCGCTGCCGATGGCGCCCGGGTCTTCGCCACCATGGCCCGGGTCGATCGCGACGGTCAGCAGACGCACCGTATTGCCGCCCTTGCCCGACTTCGGCGTGGTGAAGGCGTAGGTGTCGTCGGTGCTGTCGGCGCCTTCGTTGTTTTTGGCCAGTGCGCTCGGCGGCACCAGCGGCTTGGCTGGCGTCGGTGCCTGAGCGAGCGCATGCGGCGCGGGGATGGGTACCGGCGCCGTATGAACAGGCGGATGCGGTACTTCCGGCGCGCCGCCGTTGTCCTGCGCGTAACGGTCGAAAAACGCCTCGCTGTTGTCCGCGGTGGGCGGTGTGGTGCCCGGGCCGCTCAGCGTGCTCGGCGGCGCGTTGTTTTCATCGAGGCGCTGCTGCTTGCGCTCGCTTTGCGCGAGCAGGTCCATCATCGGATCCGGTGCGACGGCCGGGTACAGGTCGAACACCAGCCGGTACTTGTACGAGCCGACCGGCGGCAACGTGAACACTTGCGGCTTCACCGAGCCCTTCAGATCGAACACCATCCGCACGACGTGCGGCTGATACTGGCCGACGCGCACGGCCTGGATTTGCGGGTCGTTCGGCGTGATCTTCGACACCAGGTCTTTCAGTTCCTGGTCGAGGTCGAGGCCGTTCAGGTCCACCACCAGCCGGTCGGGGCCTTGCAGCAATTGTTGGGTATTCTGCAGCGGCTGATCGGATTCGATCGTCACGCGCGTGTAGTCGCGAGCCGGCCAGACTCGCACGCCGAGCACCGAGCTGGCCCAGGCGAGGCGTGGTGCGACGAGGCCGAGTACGAGCGACGAGGCGCCTGCGCGGAGAATCTGCCGGCGCCGCCAGTTGTGTGACGCGGTAGCGGCGGACTCGATCGAGCGAAATGGTTTGATTAACATCTTTCTAGACATGCTTTTCCTGATTCGCTGTACGCCCGGGCAATCAGCAGCCGGCCGTCGCCGTCGACATCGAGCGAGAAAACGAGATCCGGCACGCCTAACAGGCCGCCCGCGCGTTGCGGCCATTCGACGAGGCAAACCGCGCCGCTGTCGAAGTACTCGCGAAAGCCGGCGTCGGCCCACTCAGCCGGATCGGTGAAACGGTACAGATCGAAGTGATAGAGCTCAAGTTCCCCATCGGGTCTTTCGACCGCATACGGTTCGACGAGCGTATAGGTAGGACTGCGCACACGCCCGGTGTGACCGAGGCCGCGCAGTGTGGCGCGCACGAGGGTGGTTTTGCCGGCGCCGAGATCGCCGGTCAGTTGCACCTGCAGGCCATGAAATGCAGCGTTACCATTTTGTGCCCGGAGTGCTTTGCGCACGCCCTCGATAGCCTCCGCGAAGCGCACGCCGAACGCACTGGTGGCGGCTTCGTCCGCGAGCGCAAAGTGACGCTCGAGCAGGACGGCGGCGGGCGGTTGGATCGAGAGATCGGAGTTGTCGGGCATTCTCGTAAAATGGCGTGATGAACCGAAGTCCGGAGTCCCCCGTTTCCTGCACGCCTGCGTCCGATGACGACGCGCCTGCTATGCGTCATTTCGATGAAGCGGCGCTGGCGGCGCTTGCCCTGCGTATTAAAACGTGGGGCCGCGAACTAGGTTTCGGGGCGGTCGGTATCAGCGATACCGATCTCTCCGCTGCCGAGGCTAATCTTGCCGCATGGCTCGAAGAGGGCTGCCACGGCGAGATGGATTATATGGCCAAACATGGGATGAAACGCGCGCGGCCCGCAGAGCTTGTGGCCCATACGCGACGCGTGATCAGTGCGCGGATGGCCTATTTGCCCGCACATTTGCCTCTTCATGTGGCCCCTCATGTACCTCCTGAAGCACAGGTTGGAAAGCTCAGTGAAAGCGCGCTGCTGGAACCGCGCAACTGGCGTGCCGAGGAGCATGCACGGCTTACCGACCCCGCCGCAGCGGTCGTCTCCATCTACGCGCGGGGCCGCGATTATCACAAGGTGATGCGTAATCGTTTGCAACAACTTGCTGGAAAGATCGAGGCAGAAATCGGCGCCTACGGCTACCGCGTGTTCACCGATTCCGCCCCGGTTCTCGAGGTCGAGCTCGCGCAGAAGGCGGGTGTCGGCTGGCGCGGCAAGCACACCTTGCTGCTGCAACGCGACGCCGGATCGCTGTTTTTCCTCGGCGAAATCTATGTCGACGTGCCTTTGCCGACCGACGCCGAAACCTCACCCGAGCATGCGCCGCAGACGCCTGGCGCCCATTGCGGCAATTGCACGCGCTGCATCGCTGCGTGCCCGACGGGCGCGATTGTCGCACCCTACAAGGTCGACGCGCGCCTGTGCATCTCCTATCTGACCATCGAACTGAAAGGCAGTATTCCCCTGGAATTGCGCCCGCTGATCGGTAATCGTGTGTATGGCTGTGACGATTGCCAGCTGGTGTGCCCGTGGAACAAGTTCGCCCAGGCCGCGCCGGTCGCTGATTTCGACGTGCGGCACGGGCTCGATCGCGCGACGCTGGTCGATCTGTTCGACTGGAGCGCCGCCGAGTTCGATACGCGCATGCAGGGCAGCGCGATTCGTCGCATCGGCTACGAGTGCTGGCTGCGCAATCTGGCGGTCGGCATGGGCAATGCGCTGCGCGCCGATTCGGCGAGCTTTAGCGGCGATGCACGAGCGGCGATTGTCGACGCCTTGCGCCGGCGTGTGGACGATCCGTCGTCGCTCGTACGCGAGCACGTCGAATGGGCGCTTGAAGCCGCGTAAGCAGGCGGCGTACAGTAGCGGGGTTCCAGCGTGGCAGCGCGCGGCGCCTCTGCTGAATCAGGTGGGTTGGGTAAGCAAATCGGGCAGGCACATCATGTTCAACGCAGTGATCGACGCGCCGTTCGGCAAGATCGGCATCCGGCTGCAGGCCGAGACGGTGCGCGAGATCGTCTATTTGCCGGAATCGGTGCGCAATGTCGCGCCTGAGACACCGTTGGCGAAGCAGGTGGCGCAGCAGATCGAACGCTATTTCGAGCGCGCGTCAGCGAGTTTCGACTTGCCGCTGGCCACTGTCGGCACCGCATTTCAGAAGCGCGTGTGGGCGGTGATCAGCGAGATTCCGCCTGGGGTTGTGCTGACCTATGGGCAGCTTGCGAGACAGGTTGCCAGCGCGCCGCGGGCGGTCGGCCAGGCGTGCGGTTCCAACTATTTTCCGCTGGTGATCCCGTGTCATCGTGTGGTGTCGTCAAGCGGCCTTGGCGGCTTTGCGCATCACGCAGACGACGGCTATTTCCTCAAGGTCAAGCGCTGGCTGCTGGCGCATGAAGGTGTGCCCTACGCATGAGCGAAGCCATTATTGCCAATCCTGCTGACGACTCCGCTACGCCCGCTGCGTCGCCACTGTTTGTGACGAGCAACGCCTCGATCGACGCGTTCTGCGACGCGCTGTGGCTCGAACACGGCCTGTCGCGCAACACGCTCGATGCATACCGGCGCGACCTGCGCCTGTTCTGCGAATGGCTGGCGCTAAGCCGCAACAGCTCGCTCGATACCGCCAGCGAAGCCGATCTCACCGCGTATAGCGTGGTGCGGCAGAAGGATAAGTCGACCTCATCGAACCGGCGCCTCTCGGTATTCCGGCGCTATTACGCCTGGGCCGTGCGTGAGCATCGCGCCCAGGTGGACCCGACGCTGCGCATCCGCTCGGCCAAACAGCCCGCGCGCTTCCCTGCGACGCTGAGCGAAGCCCAGGTCGAAGCGCTGCTTGGCGCGCCGGATGTCGACACGCCGCTCGGCCTGCGCGATCGTACGATGCTGGAACTGATGTACGCGAGCGGGTTGCGCGTCACGGAGCTCGTCACGCTGAAGACGGTGGAAGTGGGGCTCAACGAAGGCGTCGTGCGGGTGATGGGCAAGGGCTCGAAAGAGCGCCTGATTCCGTTCGGCGAGGAAGCGCATGCGTGGATCGAGCGCTATCTGCGCGAGGCGCGGCCCGCGTTGCTGGGCGCGCGTGCTGCCGATGCGCTGTTCGTTACGACGCGCGCCGAAGGTATGACGCGCCAGCAGTTCTGGAACATTATCAAGCGTCACGCAGCGGCTGCTGAAGTGCACGCGCCGCTCTCGCCGCATACGCTGCGGCATGCGTTTGCGACGCATTTGCTAAATCATGGTGCCGATCTTCGTGTGGTGCAGTTGCTGCTGGGGCATACGGATATTTCGACCACGCAGATTTACACGCACGTTGCGCGGGAGAGGTTGAAGTCGCTGCATGCGGCGCATCATCCGCGGGGGTGATGAGTTGATGCGGCTGATAGCGTTGATGCCGTTCATGCGGTGATGCGGCTCACGCGGTTCGTGTGCCGATACAGCTGATGCGCGGGCAAGCCGGACGGGACGTTTGCCTGGCTTGCTGGCCGCCCAGCTTGCCTTAAACCAGATCGCGCAGCCGATGCTTCAGTATCTTGCCGGTCGACGCGGCGGGCAGTGCAGCAAGCGGCCTGACCTCGGCGGGTCGCTTATACGGCGCAAGCCGTTCGCCGCACCACGCGATCAGCTCTGCCGGCGTCACCTTGGCCCCAGCCCTAAGTTCGACAAAGGCAACCACCTCTTCATTACCCTCGACCGCCCGCCCGATCACCGCCGATTGCACGACATCCGGATGCGCATTCAGCACGTGCTCGACTTCCGCCGGATACACGTTGAACCCCGAGCGGATGATCAACTCCTTGCTGCGCCCGACGATGTGCAGGGCGCCGTCGGCATCCTGGCGCGCGAGATCGCCCGTCTTGAGCCAGCCGTCTTCGGTAACCGTAGCTCGGGTCTGCTCGGGATTGCGGTAATAGCCGAGCATGACGTTCGGCCCGCGCACCCACAACTCGCCGATTTCTCCTTGAGCGGCGTCCACGCCTTCGAGCGTGACGAAACGCACCTCGACGCCGGGAATCGCCTGGCCGACCGAGCAATCGCTGCGCGGCGCATCGAGCATGGTCTGCGCGACCGTCGGGCTGCTCTCGGTCATCCCGTAACCGTTGTGCAGCGTGAGTCCATAGACGCTTTCGACATGGGCCTTCAGCGCCGCGTCGAGCGGCGAGCCGCCCGAGTAGGCAAAGCGCAGATGCGGCGCGGACCATGCATGACCATGCGCCTGCAGGTATTCGAGCAGCTTGGCGTGCATCGCGGGGACGCCCTGAAAGATCGACACGCGCTCTTCGGCAAGCGCGCGGCGCACGGCTTCCGGTACGAAACGCGGGGCGAGCTGCAAGGTGGCGCCGGCATACAGGCTGCCGAGGCATACCGAGGCGAAACCGTAGACATGTGACATCGGCAGAACGGCGTACACCACATCATCCGGGCCGACACCGCGCAGGCCGCTGGAAATCGCCGCGATAAAGAGCAGGTTGCGGTGCGAAAGCATGACGCCTTTGGGCGCGCCGGTGGTGCCCGTGGTGTAGATCAGCGCGGCGCACTGACGCTCGCTTTCTGCCTCGACCGGTTCCGAAGTGACGGTGTCGTCCCGCGTATAGGCCCACGTGCCGATGTCGGGTACGAGCGTGGGCGCCGTGGCTGCGCCATGGCGCTGCGCGTGTTGCTGCGCGTCGGGTGAGCTCTCGATCGCATAAGCGACGAGGCGGGGTCTGGCGTGAGCGCGGATCGCGTCGAGTTCGGCGGCAGACAGGCGCGCGTTCGACACGAGAGCCCAGGCGTCGAGCGACGCGGTGGCGAACAGCAGCACGACCTGCACGATGCTGTTTTCCGCCACGATCATGACCCGGTCGCCGCCGCGCACGCCCCATTCGCGCAGCAACGCGGCGGTTGCCTCGACGGCTTCGAGCAGTTGCGCGCTCGTCAGGCGGCGCGCGTCTTCGATCAGGGCAACGTGCTGCGGATCGCGCGCGGCGGCCAGCGCCGGGATCTCGGCGATGCGCCGGGGCAGCGCGGCCAGCAAGCTGGGCACGTGAATGGCGTTGTGCGCGGGCGAGTCGGTGGTCAACGCTGTCTCCTTGAAACGATGGGGTATCCGTACGCTTCGCGCCGGGTGATTTTCGAACGATCGTGCCACAGTCGCCAGAGGCGCACAATTGGCCGTTTGGCAAATAGCCGTCGCGCGACGTCGCTATTACAATGCGCCGATGAGCAAATCCAGACACGTCTCCGAAACGCCCGCGACCCAGTTTTTACGCCGTCACGGTGTCGCATTCGGCGAACATCCTTATGACTACGTGGAGCACGGCGGCACCGCGGAATCGGCGCGTCAGCTCGGTGTTGACGAGCATCAGGTCGTCAAGACGCTCGTCATGGAAGACGAGCATGCCAAGCCGCTGATCGTGTTGATGCACGGCGACCGCACCGTCTCCACCAAGAACCTGGCGCGGCAGATCGGCGCGAAGCGCGTCGAACCGTGCAAGCCCGAAGTCGCGAACCGGCATTCGGGCTATCTGATCGGCGGCACGTCGCCCTTCGGCACCCGTAAGGCGATGCCGGTGTATGTCGAGTCGAGTATCCTCGAACTCGAGCAGATCTGGCTAAACGGTGGCCGGCGCGGCTTTCTCGTCAGCATTGCGCCCGCCGTGCTGACTACGCTACTGGACGCGAAACCGGTGCAATGCGCGAGTGTGGATTGAGCGTGCCTTGACGGTAGAGAAAACCCGTATGGCTCGGCGCTTTCGTGCGAAGCCTCTGCAAAAGTGGCTGGCTGCGGCGGTCCGGTTCGGTAGAATGTTCGCCGTTTCGTTCGTGCGGTGGGATGCATGCTGCACGTGTTGCACCTGTTGCGCTTTCCGATACCTACAAGAGTCCCCAGATGCAAAACCTGATCGTCGCCGTCGTCGCCTATCTGATCGGTTCGGTGTCGTTCGCCGTGATCGTCAGTTCCGTGATGGGCCTGGCCGACCCGCGCTCGTACGGCTCGAAGAATCCCGGCGCCACCAACGTGCTGAGGAGCGGCAACAAGACGGCCGCGATTCTGACGTTGATCGGCGATGCCTTCAAGGGCTGGCTCGCGGTCTGGCTCGTCAGCCACTTCGGCGCGCATTATGGCCTCGACGATACGGCGATCGCGCTTGCCGCGATTGCTGTGTTCCTCGGCCACCTGTATCCGGTTTTCTTCCGCTTCAAGGGCGGCAAGGGCGTCGCGACGGCCGCAGGCGTGCTGCTCGCAATCAACCCGGTGCTGGGGATCGCCACTTTGCTGACCTGGCTGATCGTCGCGTTCTTTACGCGCTATTCGTCATTGGCGGCGCTGGCGGCGGCGGTGTTCGCGCCGCTCTTCGACGGCTTCCTGTTCGGCGCGAACATCATTGCGCTGGCGATCGTCGTGATGAGCTCGCTGCTCGTATGGCGCCATCGCGGCAACATTGCGAAACTGATGGCGGGGCAGGAAAGCCGCATCGGCGACAAGAAGAAGGCCGAAGCCCAGAAGAAGGCCGAGGCCGAGACGGCCGCGAAGCGGCACTGAGCAAGGGTATGGAGCGGGGGCGAGCGGTGTGGCTGCGCCTCGCCTTCGTCCCCGAGTCCTAGGCCTGAATGCCTTAGTCGCGGAAGTTGTTGAAGTCGAGCGGCGTGTCCGTGACATCCTTGCGCAGCAGCGCGATCACGCTTTGCAGATCGTCGCGCTTGGTGCCGTTCACGCGCACCGCGTCACCCTGAATGCTCGCCTGGACCTTGATCTTGCTGTCTTTCACGAGCCTCACGATTTTCTTCGCCAAGTCGCCCGACACGCCCTTCTTCACGGTGACAACCTGCTTGACCTTGTCGCCGCCGATCTTCTCGATCTTGCCGTAGTCGAGGAAGCGCACATCCACGTTGCGCTTGGCCATTTTCGACACCATGACATCCTTGACCTGACCGAGCTTGAAGTCGTCGTCGGCATAAAGCGTCAACTCGTGTTCCTTGTGCTCGATGCGCGCGTCCGACCCCTTGAAGTCGAAACGGGTTGAAATTTCCTTGTTGGACTGCTCGATAGCGTTCTTGACTTCGATCATGTTGGCTTCGCAGACGACGTCAAACGATGGCATTGCTCTCTCCCAATAGTGCCGCGGTGCATGGCGCCGCCGGACGGCTGCGCACGATGCACTCGCTATAATCACGAACCTGACGTCATTTTACCGACGCCTTTCTCTTTTGCCCAAGGCCGCGGCGTGCGGATCACCGGATTGCTGCCCCGGCCCGTTGCAGACGGCTCTCACATTCGATGTCCCTGATGTCTCACGTGCCCGACTCCATTTCTTTCCTCGCCGACTATCCGCTGCAGGCGCACAACACGTTCGGTTTCGACGTCCGTGCGCGCCTCCTATGCCGTATCGAGCACGAGGCGCAACTGCTGGCGGCCGTGCGTGACTCGCGTGCGGCGGGCCTGCGTCGACTGGTGCTGGGCGGCGGCAGCAACGTCGTGCTGACCGGCGACTTTGACGGTCTCGTGCTGCTGGTTGCCCTGCGTGGCCGCCGTCTCGCGCGTGAAGACGATGAAGCCTGGTATGTCGAAGCCGCCGCTGGCGAAAACTGGCACGAATTCGTGGCCTGGACCCTTGCACAGGGGATACCTGGACTCGAAAACCTTGCGCTGATCCCGGGTACGGTGGGCGCGGCGCCGATCCAGAACATCGGCGCTTACGGCCTGGAAATGTGCGAACGCTTCGCGTCGCTGCGCGCTGTTGAACTGGCAACCGGCGAGGTGCTTGAACTCGACACAGCAGCCTGCCGCTTCGGCTATCGCGACAGTTTTTTCAAGCGCGAAGGGCGTGACCGGCTTGTGATTACCTCGGTGACCTTTCGTTTGCCGAAGGCCTGGGTGCCGCGAGCGAGCTACGCGGACATCGCGCGGGAACTGACCGCTGAGGGCCATGGTGACACATCGCCAGACGCGCAGGCGATTTTCGATGCAGTCGTGGCTGTGCGGCGCGCGAAATTGCCCGATCCGCTGCAACTCGGCAATGCGGGTAGCTTTTTCAAGAATCCGGTGATCGATGCCGCGCAGTTCGAAGCGTTGCAGCAGCGCGAGCCTGAGGTGGTGTCTTACCGGCAGGCGGACGGCGCTGTGAAGCTCGCGGCGGGCTGGCTGATTGACCGTTGCGGCTGGAAAGGGCGCGCCATGGGCGCAGCGGCTGTTCATGAGCGCCAGGCGCTGGTGCTGGTGAATCGGGGTGGCGCGAGTGGCGCTGAGGTGCTTGCGCTCGCGCGGGCCATTCAGCACGACGTGCGCGATCGGTTTGGGGTAGAACTGGAGGCAGAGCCGGTTTGTTTGTAGGCGGGTAGGGCGGCAGGCCTTGCCAGCGGCGCGTAGCTTCGCCCATGCAAAGTTGCGCGTTGCCGGAATGCCCACCGTCAGCCTGCTTTCAACGTCTCCGGCGGACGGCGAAGCGCGACGCGTACGTGAAAGCCTGCCTCGTAATCAGGCCCCGCCGCGTCTCACGCAAAGCTTGCTCAGTGGTTCAGCTTGCCGAGCAAGAGAAATTCCATCAAAGCTTTTTGCACGTGCAGACGGTTTTCCGCTTCATCCCACACGACGCTTTGTGGTCCGTCGATCACTTCCGCGCTGACTTCCTCGCCGCGGTGGGCCGGCAGACAGTGCATGAAGAGCGCATCTGAATTGGCTTGCGCCATCATCTCGGCATCCACGCACCAGTCGGCAAACGCCTTCTTGCGTGCTTCGTTTTCCGCCTCGAAGCCCATGCTGGTCCAGACATCCGTGGTGACCAGATCGGCGCCGGCGCAAGCCTCGTTCGGGTCGTCAAACTCTTCGTAGAACGGGGCGCTCTCCGCTGCCACCATTGCATGGTCGAGCTTGTAGCCCGGCGGCGTGGACAGGCGTAGCTTGAAACCGAGAATCTGCGCCGCCTCGATCCACGTGTAGAGCATATTGTTGGCGTCGCCGACCCATGCCACCGTCTTGTCGCGAATCGGACCGCGATGCTCGAAATACGTGAAGATGTCAGCCAGCACCTGACATGGGTGATACTCGTTGGTCAGGCCGTTGATGACCGGTACGCGCGAGTTCTCGGCAAAGCGCTTGAGGATGTCCTGGCCGAACGTGCGGATCATGATGATGTCCACCATGCGCGAGATCACCTGCGCTGCGTCTTCGATCGGCTCGCCGCGGCCCAGCTGGGTGTCGCGCGTGCTCATGAAGACGGCATGGCCGCCGAGCTGGAAGATGCCCGCTTCGAACGACAGGCGCGTGCGCGTCGAGTTTTTCTCGAAGATCATCGCGAGCGTGCGGTCGTGCAGCGGGTGATAGGTCTCGTAGTTCTTGAACTTGCGCTTCAGAATGCGCGCACGTTCGAGTACGTACTCGTAGTCTTCCAGCGAGAAATCGTTGAACTGCAGGTAATGACGAATTTTCTTGACGGTCATGAAACAAATACGGCGGTCTCACCCGGCGAAATTGCCGGACGGCCCCGCCGTCGTTTGTGGTAACTCTATGGAGCATAAAGGATTTCGACGTATTTGACGAGCTAGCCAGATGGCAGCGTGGTCATTCCTGGGCGAGCCGGCAACTCGTAGGAGAGTTCCTGTGTGCGGTGCGGAAAAGGGTCGGCTGAGCTATAATCTCGGGGTTTCCCTAAAGCCCGGCAAGCAGGTTCAACGCTTGCTGGACACGGCTCGCGCGCCCGGAAGGCTTTCCTCGCGGTGCGCCGTCATGA
Source organism: Paraburkholderia sp. EB58 (assembly GCF_050436665.1). Classification (NCBI taxonomy): domain Bacteria; kingdom Pseudomonadati; phylum Pseudomonadota; class Betaproteobacteria; order Burkholderiales; family Burkholderiaceae; genus Paraburkholderia; species Paraburkholderia sp. EB58. The sequence goes on from NZ_JBNDMQ010000006.1 coordinate 265,909, forward strand.
CGATTGCCGAGGTGGCCTTTGTCGGCACCGCGGCGCCTGGCGGTCAGGTCCGCGAGGTCGTGTACGACGTGTTCAGTTAGCCGTTCAGGCAGCCGCATTCGCTGGCATTTTGCTGGGCAGTCACTCAGGTATCCCTACATGGCCGAATCCGCTCCAACCGAATATTTCATTCAGGGCATTACCTCGAACGGAAAGAAGTTTCGGCCGAGCGACTGGTCGGAGCGCCTCGCCGGGGTGATGTCCATGTTTGGGCCGGGTGTGAGAAAAGGGCCGAACGCCTACATGCAGTACTCGGTTTACGTCCGCCCTACGATGCTCGACGATCTCAAGTGCGTCATCCTCGACTCGCGGCTGCGCGACATCGAGCCAATGGCATTCGATTTCGTCATGAACTTCGCGAAGGACAACGACCTGCTGGTGACCGAGGCCTGTGAATTGCCTCCGGAGCACGGCACGCAACAGGCGCTGAAGGCTAAGTAAAAACGGAGCTTGCTGCGCTGGAAGGCAGCTTGAGCCAGGCGAGGATCAAACCTGGCAAACTGTGATGCAACAAGGCGAATGAAAACGGCAAAACCCGCATGAGCGGGTTTTTTTGTGCCTGACGGCGCCGCGTCAAACAAACAAGCAAACGACGCACCAAACAAAAAAGCCCGCCGAGGCGGGCTTTCATGACGCAGCGGAAACAGGAGGTAGCCCACCGAAGCGGGCTGACCGGATTTACTGCGCTGCGGGCGCTTGCAGACCCTTGATGGCTGCAGCGAGGCGGCTCTTATGGCGAGCTGCCTTGTTCTTGTGAACGATTTTCTTGTCGGCGATGATGTCGATCGTCTTCGACGACGCATGGAAAATCTCAGCGGCCTTAGCCTTGTCGCCGGCGTCGATCGCCTTGCGGACAGCCTTGATTGCCGTGCGGAACTTCGAGCGCAGCGCCGAGTTGTGCGAGTTTGCTTTCGCGGCCTGACGGGCGCGCTTGCGTGCTTGTGCGGAGTTAGCCATGACGGTTCCTTATCCTGTTCCTGTTTCCAGTACCTGACCTTCAAGTGGCCGGGCGCTGCTTTTAGATCGAACCCTTGGAAGCGATTGCCCAAGAGCGCAAAAAGTGTCGAAATTACTGACGAATCTACTGATTCACTACGCGAATCAGGCCCGTTTCAGCAGGCATTGAGAGGGTGCAGAGGGTTGCTTATGGTGCGCCCAAACGCTGGCCGAAAATTGATCGAGCGTCGAAACCAGCGATTATAGCAACAAAAACAGGCACGTGGCAAACGGAAATACTTGATCCGGCGCGTGGGCGGCCCGGCCGGCCACGCGCCAACCCTTGGCACGCGCTCTGCAAAGCGAACGTCTGCGCCATAAATCGGTCCGATTGGCGTCCTGGCTCATCGTCCGCACCCGCGGCACCCGTATAATAAGCACCCCATGAATCTATTCCGAGCCCTGCTGACGGTCAGCGGCTTCACGCTGCTGTCTCGCGTGACCGGACTGGCCCGCGAAACGCTGATCGCCCGCGCGTTCGGCGCCAGCCAATTCACCGACGCTTTCTACGTCGCCTTTCGCATTCCCAACCTGCTGCGCCGCATTTCTGCTGAAGGTGCGTTTTCGCAGGCGTTCGTGCCGATTCTTGCCGAGTTCAAGAATCAGCAAGGGCATGACGCAACCAAGGCGCTTGTCGACGCAACTTCGACCGTGCTCGCCTGGGCGCTGGCCATCCTGTCGCTGATCGGCGTGGTGGGGGCCTCGGGCGTGGTGTACGTGGTGGCATCCGGGCTGGCGCATGACGGCCAGGCGTATCCGCTCGCCGTCACGATGACGCGCATCATGTTTCCGTACATCGTGTTCATCTCGCTGACGTCGCTGGCGTCGGGCGTTCTGAATACTTACAAGAACTTTTCACTGCCCGCCTTCGCACCAGTGCTGCTGAACGTGGCATTCATCATCGCGGCCGTGTTCGTCGCGCCGCATATGAAGACGCCGGTCTACGCGCTCGCCTGGGCCGTGATCGTCGGCGGCGTGCTGCAGTTCCTCGTGCAGTTGCCCGGCCTCAAGAAGATCGACATGGTGCCGCGCATTGGCTGGAACCCGGTGCGCGCGCTCGCGCATCGCGGCGTCAAGCGGGTGCTGTCGAAGATGGTGCCGGCCATGTTCGCGGTGTCCGTGGCGCAGATCAGCCTGATCATCAATACCAACATCGCGTCGCGCATCGGGCCGGGCGCCGTGTCATGGATCAACTACGCCGACCGGCTGATGGAGTTTCCCACCGCGCTGCTGGGCGTCGCGCTCGGCACGATCCTGCTGCCGAGCCTCTCCAAGGCTCACGTCGATGCCGATCCGCACGAGTATTCGTCGCTGCTCGACTGGGGTCTGCGGGTCACGTTTCTGCTGGCGGCGCCGAGCGCGGTCGCGCTGTTTTTCTTCGCCGAGCCGCTTACGGCAACGCTGTTCCACTACGGCAAATTCGACAGCCACTCGGTCGTGATGGTCGGCCGCGCGCTGGCGGCGTACGGTGTCGGCTTGATCGGGCTCATCCTCATCAAGATCCTCGCGCCGGGCTTCTATGCGAAGCAGGATATCAAGACGCCGGTGAAGATCGGCGTCGGTGTGCTGGTCGTCACGCAGTTGAGTAATTTTGTCTTCGTGCCGATCTTTGCGCATGCCGGATTGACCTTGAGCGTCGGGCTTGGCGCCTGCATGAACGCGCTCTTGTTGTTCATTGGCTTGCGCCGGCGCGGCATCTATATGCCGTCGAGCGGCTGGCTGGTTTTCTTTGTGCAGATGATCGGTGCGTGCCTCGTACTCGCGGGTGTGATGCACTGGTTTGCTATCAGCTTCGACTGGATCGGCTTGCACGCTCAGCCGCTCGCGCGCATCGTATTGCTCGCGGTGTGCCTCGTTCTGTTCGCTGCGTTATATTTCGGTATGCTCTGGCTGATGGGCTTCAAGTACGCGTATTTCAGAAGGCGAGTGAAGTGATCACGACGACGCGGGTTCTCGACTATTTCGGCACGCTGGTCGCAGAAGACGACAGTCTGCCCCTCACGGAGGCGGCGCTGTCGCTTGCACAGGACGCCTACCCCGACCTCGATCTGCAAGGCACGCTGGCCGAGATCGACGAACTGGTGGTGCGCCTGCAGCGCCGCATGCCGGCCGACGCCGACATCAAGCAGAAAGTCGGCATCCTGAATCGCTTTTTCTTTCGCGAGCTGGGCTTCGGCAGCAACCTCAACGACTATTACGACCCCGACAACAGCCATCTGAATGTCGTCCTCAAACGACGCCGTGGCATTCCCATTTCGCTCGCGGTGCTGTACCTGGAGATGGCCGAGCAGATCGGTGTCCCGGTGCGCGGCGTGTCGTTTCCGGGGCACTTTCTGCTGCGTGTGACGACACCCGACGGCGACGTGATGCTCGATCCGACCACGGGGCACTCGCTGTCCGAGTCGGAGATGGTCGAGATGCTCGAGCCTTATGTGGCGTCGGCGGGCGAGTCGGTCAGCCGCGCCTTGCGGATGCTGCTGCAGCCGGCCACGCGCCGCGAGATCATCGCACGGATGCTGGGCAACCTGAAGTCGACCTATCTTCAGACGGAACGCTGGCAGCGCTTGCTGGCCGTTCAGCAACGTCTCGTGATTCTGTTGCCGGAGAACATCGAGGAAATACGCGATCGCGGTTTCGCGTACGCGAGGCTGGATTATTTGCGCCCGGCGCTCGAAGATCTCGAGCGCTACCTCGGAGATAGGCCCGATGCCGATGATGCGACCGTCGTCGAGTCGCAGTTGCATGAATTGCGGCAGCGCACGCAGCATAACGATCGCGATTGAGGCAGGGGCGCCCACCGTATTGCGCCACGGCATTGTTTGACGGCGAGGCGCCTGTGGTCCAGCTAGAGCCGTAGCGGTAGCCTCAGTCACTCACTCATTTCATACAAAAGCCCCAAACAACAACGCCTGCGATGCGCATCGAGCGCGCCGCAGGCGTTTTCATTCATGCGATGGTTGCATCGCACCGGGCAAACCGCGTTACTTCGGCTGCATCCGGATCGCACCATCCAGGCGGATTACTTCGCCGTTGAGCATCGGGTTGTCGAAGATCTGCTTGGCGAGCATGGCGTACTCCGTCGGCTTGCCGAGGCGCGGCGGAAACGGCACCATCGCGCCGAGCGCGTCCTGCACTTCCTGTGGCATGCCGAGCAGCATCGGCGTTTCGAAGATGCCCGGTGCGATCGTCATCACACGGATGGCGTTGCGCGACAGGTCGCGCGCGATCGGCAATGTCATACCGACCACGCCGCTCTTCGATGCCGCATACGCCGCCTGGCCAATCTGGCCGTCGAATGCCGCGACCGATGCCGTGTTGATGATCACACCACGTTCGCCCAGCGCATTCGGCTCATTTTTCGCCATTGCCGCAGCGGCGAGGCGGATCATGTTGAAGGTGCCGATCAGATTGATCGAGATAGTCCGCGTGAACGACTCGAGCGGATGCGGGCCGTCCTTGCCGACGGTCTTGATGGCCGGCGCCACGCCCGCACAGTTGATCAGGCCGCGCAGCGTGCCGAGCTTGGTGGCGGCTTCGACGGCCTGGGTAGCGTCTTCCTCGCGGCTGACATCGCATTTGACGAACACGCCGCCCAACTCCTGGGCGAGCGCCACGCCGGCGTCCTGATTGAGGTCGGCCACCACGATCTTGCCGCCTTCTGCGGCGAACAGGCGCGCAGTTGCAGCGCCGAGACCGGATGCACCGCCGGTGATCAGGAACACATTGTCACGAATCTCCATGTCTTCTCCTTTGCTTCAGTTCGGTAATCGTCACGATCGAATATCTTTTCGATGGTCGATTGTAACGGCTGTGCTGCAGCGCGGAAAGCGAAAGGGAAGGGTATCTGCACCGGCATGGTGCGACAGGCGTGCGCCTGATTTGCTTCGGATAACTGAGCAAATCAGGCCGCGGCGAAATTAAAAAACCCGCCCCATTCGGGCGGGTCTTCGCGAAGCTAGCCGGCGTGCCGTCTGATTAACCTGCAGCAGCGTCAGCCGACGCGCCATCGGTCATCCACGTCAACGCACTTATTTCAGCGCGTCGAACACGCGTGCGCGGATTTCGTCGACGCTGCCGAGGCCGGAAATAGCGCGGTACTGGGGCGCTTTCAGGCTGCTCGATGCATCGCCGTTCTTTGCCCACGTGGTGTAGTACTCGATCAACGGTTTGGTTTGCGCAACGTACACATCGAGGCGCTTCTTGACCGTTTCTTCCTTGTCGTCGACGCGCTGGATCAGCGGTTCACCCGTGACGTCGTCGACATTCTCGACCTTCGGTGGGTTGAACTTGACGTGATATGTACGGCCCGATGCAGCATGGACGCGGCGGCCGCTCATACGCACGATGATCTCGTCGAACGGCACGTCGATTTCCAGCACGTAGTCGATTGCGACGCCGGCCTGCTTCATGGCTTCTGCTTGCGGCAGCGTGCGCGGAAAACCATCGAACAGATAGCCATTCGCGCAATCGCATTCCTTCAGGCGTTCCTTGACAAGATTGATGATCAGCCCGTCCGGCACCAGTTCGCCGGCATCCATGAAACGCTTTGCTTCAACGCCGAGCGGCGAGCCAGCCTTGACGGCCGCACGCAGCATGTCGCCGGTGGAAATTTGCGGAATGTCGAACTTCTCTTTGATGAAGGTCGCCTGAGTGCCCTTGCCCGCTCCGGGAGCACCCAACAGGATCAAACGCATGTGATATCTCCAGATCTATGTGAATTCTTTCGCGGCGCTTGAAGGACATCTGCGCGTTGGGTTCAGGGGGCCTGCATCGAACTGGCCGCAATACGCCTCGCGCTGCACGTCTCAGACGACGGCGCTGCAAGGGGGATAGCGGGACGACCGGGCAAACCCTGACGAACGATCATTGCAGATGGTGCGCACAGCCGTTTGATTATGCCATGGGTTTTTACGCTGACGGACCGAATAACGACCTTACGCGGGCGAGATCGGCGGGGGTGTCGACGCCCGGCAGCGGCGCCTCGTCAGTGACGAGCACGGCAATCCGTTCACCGTGCCACATCGCGCGCAGTTGCTCGAGCGCCTCGACCTGTTCGATCGGAGAGTGCGTGAGAGCGGGGTAAGAGCGCAGAAACTTTGCACGATATGCATACAGTCCGATATGCCGGTAGACCGTTGCCGGAGCAGGCGGCGCGGGCATCGAGGCGATATCCGGCCAATGCGGTTGGTACGCGTCGCGAGCCCACGGAATCGGTGCACGGGAGAAGTACAGCGCGACCCCACGGGCGTCGAGGACGACCTTGACGACGTTCGGGTTGAAGATCTCGGCGGGGTCGGTGATCGGGTGGGCGGCGGTCGCAATGGCGCAGCCGGGACTTGCTGCAAGGTGCGACGCAACGCCGCACACCAGCGCCGGATCGATCAGCGGTTCGTCGCCCTGCACGTTGACCACGATCGTGTCGTCGCTCCAGCCGAAATGCGCCGCCACTTCGGCGAGACGGTCGGTACCCGACGGATGATCGGCACGCGTGAGGATGGCTTCGATGCCGTGTTCGCAGGCGACGTCGAGGACCGATTGCGCATCCGATGCAATCAGCACCTGCTGCGCGCCCGAGGCGAGCGCGCGTTCTGCGACACGCACCACCATTGGCTTGCCGCCGATGTCAGCCAGCGGCTTGTTGGGCAGACGGGTCGAGGCGAGCCGTGCCGGAACGACGGCGATGAAGGGCGGAGCAGCGGGGGTGGTGGCTTGGGTCATCGGAAGGGCGGTGGCTAGACCGGAACAGGGGCGCGGAATAGGAGATGAAGCAGGACATGAAGCAGGACATGAAGTAGGCCGTTCAGCACGACCCAAAACACGACCTGAAACTTAACGCGAAAGAGGGCGCACGGGAACGACGCGCGCCGGCGAAAACGACCAGGGCGGTGGGCTCGCCTCGCAGGCAGGTTGCCGTGAGGGGCTGCGGCTTTACGCGCCGGACGCCGGATGGCCGGCCCCCGGATTCACCGGCTCGACCGGCGTGCCTTCGACCGTTTGACGGGCTTCGTCCACCAGCATGACGGGGATGCCGTCACGGATCGGATACGCCAGCTTGTCTGCGTTACAGATGAGCTCCTGCGCCGGACGATCGTAGCTGAGCGGGCCCTTGCAGATCGGGCAGACGAGAATTTCAAGCAGGCGAGCGTCCACGGAGTTTCTCCACAACTATTTCAATGAGGCGATGATCGAGCGCGGCTTCAACCGGGACAACCCAGATCCGCGCATCGTGCCAGGCCCCCAATTTTACCGCATCCTTTTCGGTGATCAGGATCGCATCGGCATCGACATCCGCGAATGGATTGCTGCTGAACGCGTAGTGATCCGGCAGCGCGCGGGTGGCGGGCGTCAGACCCGCCGCACGCAGCGTCGCGAAAAAGCGTTCCGGCGCGCCGATGCCGGCCGCGGCCAGCACGCGATCGCCGCTGAACTGGGCGAGCGGACGGCGCAGCGCCGGATTGCCGAGATGCCACGCGTCGCCGGGCGTGAGGGTGAGCGCGAAGGTGTTCGGCCAGGGCGGCAGCGTGCGTTCGTACGGGCTGTTGACCAGCGTCGCATCGCGGCGGCGCGACAGCGGTTCGCGCAGCGGACCGGCCGGCAGCAGGAAGCCATTGCCGCCCAGGCGGTGGTCGAACACCACGATTTCGGCGTCGCGGGCGAGCCGGTAATGCTGCAAGCCGTCGTCGCTGACAATGACATCGACCTCGCGATGCGCGGCGCGCAGCGCCTGCGCGGCAGCCACGCGATCCGGGCAGACCCAGACCGGCGCGCCAGTGCGGCCGGCGATCAGCAACGGCTCGTCGCCGCCGTCCTGCGGTGCCGAAGCGGCGGTGACCGCTGTCGGCCGGCGCACGCGCGCGCCGTAGCCGCGCGATACGACGCCCGGATGGAAGCCGGCGCCGCGCAGCGCTTCGACGAGCGCGATCACGGTGGGCGTCTTGCCAGTCCCGCCGACCGTCACATTGCCGACCACCACCACCGGTACGCCGACGCTCACGCGCTTGAGCCAGCCGAGCGCAAAGGCGGCGCGCCGCGCGGCGGCGATCGTGGCGAACACGCAGGCGAACGGCAGCAGTGCCCATGCAAGCGGGCCGCGTTGTTGCCACTCGCGCGCGAGGCGCGTTTCGATCTGGGCTTTGACGTCGCTCATTGGGCCGGCGCGGGTTTGCGCTGCAACTGGGGCACCGATTCAGATGACGTGATGCACGGGGCAAGTACCAACGCGTTTCTCCAGGCGAAACCAACGGGACAGGGCGAGCGTCGCAGCGGCGGCGCGGCGGCGGGCAATGCAGCAGGCCACACACGAAGTGGGTAGCCCACAGCAGACAAAACTCAGCGGATAAAACACTGCACGCCCCGGCGAGCAGACAAAAGCGCATGGCTCATGATGCCCTTTAAACCCGGCACTCTAGCGCGCGGGTGTCCTAAGCGGCAAGTCATGAGGGTTGCACCCAGGTGCCCGGCGGCGGCAACAGAGGTCTCAGCAGCCTGTGGATAACTTTGTGGAGAACCTAGCATCGGCGAGGCGCGGAAGGCCATTCTGTGCGGGTCTTGTCGGCATACATTGGTATTAGTGAGATATAAAATCTATATAAATCAATAACTTGATTCGGCATTATTGGGCTCCGCACGCACCTTGACAGCGGTTCGAAAGATTCTCATGATATGTGGACACTTTTAACAATTCGTACGACGCGCTGGACGTGGATGGCCGCTCGGTCTATCGTCTGTCCGGCCTGTTATCCCTATTCCTCGCATGAACTCCGAAAGTCCTTTTTCGTCCTCCACCACCTCGGGCGGCGACGTCGTCGTGCCGGTGTCGACGCTCAATCGCGCCATTGGCACGATGCTCGAACGCTCCTTTCCGCTCGTCTGGGTGGCGGGCGAAGTGTCGAATTTCACACGCGCGGCGAGCGGCCACTGGTATTTCTCGATCAAGGACGCGCAGGCGCAGATGCGTTGCGTGATGTTCCGCGGCCGCGCGCAGTACGCCGAGTTCACGCCGCGCGAAGGCGACCGGATTGAAGTGCGGGCGCTCGTCACGATGTACGAGCCGCGTGGTGAGCTGCAGCTCAATGTCGAAGCGGTGCGCCGCACGGGGCAAGGGCGGCTTTACGAAGCGTTCCTGAAACTCAAGGCGCAACTGGAAGCGGAGGGGCTCTTCGCCGCGGAGCGCAAGCGGCCGTTGCCGGCTCATCCGCGGTCAATCGGAATCGTCACATCATTGCAGGCAGCGGCGTTGCGCGACGTGCTGACTACGCTGCAACGGCGTGCCCCGCATATTCCGGTGATCGTCTATCCGGCGCCGGTGCAGGGTGTGGGCGTGAGTGCGAAACTCGCGGCGATGGTCGAGATGGCGAATGCGCGGCGCGAGATCGATGTGCTGATCGTGTGCCGCGGCGGCGGTTCGATCGAAGACCTGTGGGCCTTCAACGAAGAAGTGCTGGCGCGAGCGATTGCTGAAAGCCGGGTGCCGGTGGTGAGCGGTGTCGGTCACGAAACCGATTTCACGATCGCCGATTTCGCCGCCGACGTGCGTGCGCCGACGCCCACTGGTGCGGCCGAGCTTGTCAGCCCGCAACGCGCGTTGTTGCTGCGCGATCTCGATCACCGTCACGCGACGCTCGCACGCGGCTTTGGCCGCATGATGGAGCGGCGCGCGCAACAACTCGACTGGCTCGCGCGCCGGCTTGTCTCACCGTCCGAGCGGCTCGCGCGGCAACGCACGCATCTGCAGCAACTGAGCGTGCGTCTCGCGTCTGCGGGTGCGCGTCCGGCGCGCGATGCCCGAGCGCGATTTTCGCTGCTGCAGATGCGCTGGGAACGGTGGCGTCCGGATCTCGCAGCACATCGTACCGCCGTGAACACGCTTGCGCAGCGTCTGGACGCTGCGGTGCTGCGCCAGCATGAACGCCAGAGCGCGCGCGTGACGACGCTTGCCGCGCGCCTCGAAGTGCTGAGTCCGCAGCGCACGCTCGAGCGCGGCTATGCCGCTTTGCTCGACGCGCACAATGGCCGTGCGGTGCGTGCGCCGGCGTCGCTGAAGCCCGGACGGCATCTGACCGTGCATCTAGCCGAAGGCGCCGCGGATATCACGCTGGCCGATGTGCAGGCACGTCTGGCGGACGGCTTCTAAAGGCGCGATGCGGGCTCGATGCGGGCGTACATTTGACCGTGATAATGACGTCGCGGCAGCACTAATTACGTCATTTGAGCGACGTTTTTGCAGATGCCTGACATAAAGTCCGTTGGTTTGCGGGGTTATTCCAAGTCGCCTACAATCGAGTGCTCTACAGCGTTATCCTCAGACTGACCCCCCACAACAGATAGAAGGAAAGCACCATGGAACATACGCTCCCGCCGCTGCCGTTCGCAAAAAACGCACTCGCTCCGAACATGTCGGAAGAGACGCTTGAGTATCACTACGGCAAGCACCACCAGACCTATGTGACTAACCTGAACAATCTGATCAAGGGCACGGAGTTCGAGAACCTGTCGCTTGAAGAGATCGTCAAGAAGGCATCGGGCGGCATCTTCAACAATGCTGCTCAAGTGTGGAACCACACGTTCTTCTGGAACAGCCTGTCGCCGCAAGGCGGCGGTGCACCGAAGGGCGCGCTCGCCGACGCAATCAACGCGAAGTGGGGTTCCTACGACAAGTTCAAGGAAGAGTTTGCAAAGACCGCAGTCGGCACGTTCGGCTCGGGCTGGGCATGGCTCGTGAAGAAGGCAGATGGTTCGCTCGACCTCGTGTCGACCAGCAACGCTGCAACGCCGCTGACCACGGACGCGAAGGCACTGCTGACGATCGACGTGTGGGAACACGCGTACTACATCGACTATCGCAACGCCCGTCCGAAGTTCGTTGAAGCTTACTGGAACATCGTGAACTGGGACTTTGCTGCGAAGAATTTCGCGTAAGGTTTCAGGCGGCGCCGCATGAGCGGATAGGATGCACGTTCCGTATTATGCTGCGCTGTTATCGCAAAACTAGTTGCGACCGGTAGTGACAATGAGAGCCCTCCAACGCGAGGGCTTTCTGCTTTTTGGGCGTTGCCGTTGCCCCTCTCGCCAGTCTTCCTTCCCAGGTTTTCCTCGTCTTCTCCCCGCCGGCCGACTTAGCTGCGCCTAACGCGTTTGTGCCCTTGTTTCGCCGCTTTTTGCGCGTCGCGCGCTGCCGTCACACAGCCGTACTGCCATGTGCATTCTGCAATCTCTTCATGAAAATAATGCAATGGCGTTATGGCGTCAGTTGCCTTCAAATTGGCACGCTCATTCTATTTTTCGACCCTGGCCGGCGCTATTGCCGGACCCGGCACGCAGGACCTGAGAGAACGATTGCGCACACCGCTTGGGGGCGGCGTGCAGGAGACAGCGACCGCCTGGTATCACAGCAAGGCAATCAAGTCCGCAGCAAGCGGCTATCAAAAAGAGGAGACATGTATGCGTTTGATCAGTCAAGGTATTTGCGGGGCCACACTGGCGCTTGTCGCAGGTAGTGCGGCGGCGGCCGATTCGACCGTGACGTGGTACGGCGTGGCCGACACCTTCATCCAGTACCTCGACAACGGCGGCAATCATTCGTTTTCCGAACGAAGTGGCGGCGCCACGGGATCGCAGTTCGGGCTCAAGGGCAATGAGGATCTGGGAGGAGGCCTCGCTGCACAGTTCGACGTCGAAACGGGCTTCAACATCAACAACGGCACCTTGTTCGCCGATACGACTTCGCTGTTCTATCGGCAAGCCTGGGTGGGGCTGAACCATTCGACGTACGGCTCGCTGTCGATGGGCCGTCAATACGAGCCGAGTTTTCGTGTGGTGTATCCCGCCGATCCGTTCCGCGCGAACGAGGTGCTTTCGCCATTCTCGGCGGCCGTGCTCACTGTCGACAAGAAAACGCTTTCCACGCAGTACGACTCCGGCCGCGCCAGCAACTCGATTCTCTACCAGTCACCGAACATGGGTGGTCTGCAGCTTTACGGCATGTACGCGTTCGCGTCTACCGTGACCCAGCCGGTGCCCGCGACCACCGGCAATATGCTGAACCTGGGGGCGAGTTATACGGGCTACGGCCTGTATGCTGGCCTTGCCTACGTCAATCAGCATCCGGGGCAGGAAACTATCGCAGGCCTGCCGACCGCGCTGAGCCTGCTCGGGACCGAACACTTTATCGGGGCGCTCGCATACCGCGTGGGGATCGTGAATTTCCAGTTCAACTATTCGTATAACCGTGCACAGGATCCGTCTGCCCGGTCGCTGGCGGCGGTGCTTGGGACGGCACACTCGCTTAGCATCGCCGAACTGGGCGCGACGATCCAGGCAACGGCAGCGGATACGATCGAGATCGCGGGTATTCAGCGCAATGTGCGCGGCGCACATGACAACGCGCCGGGTATCCAGATCGGCGCCGATCACGCGATCTCAAAGCGCACGAGCTTCTATGTCCGCGCGGGCTACATCAAGAACAACGGCAGCGCGACGGTGAGCTGGCCAGGCGTGACGGTGAGCGAGCCTGGCACCAAGCAGGTCTTGGCGACGGTGGGCATGACGCATCGGTTCTGAGCGGCGGCGTTGCGGCAAAGCCCGGTCCGCTTGAGGGGAGTGCACGTAGTTCCGTCGTGCACTCTCGTGCCGTGTGCGCCAGCACGCTGGATTACTCCGCGTCCGACGTTGCCGCCGTCTTGCGCGGCCGACGACTGCGCGTTGTGGATTTACGCGCGGTCTTGCGCGCAGCCGGTTCTTCCGCTGCAGGCTGAGCCGGCGCTTCCTGCGTCACCTCGCTAGCGGGCACGGCTTCGGCCGCTGCCTCGACCGTCGACGTGGCGGTCTTCCTGGTCTTCTTGGCCGCCGTCTTGCGGCTGCCACGCCCCGTGCGGCGTGTCTCCTGCTTCTCCTGCGTTTCCTGATTGCTGGTCGACTCTTCTTCAGGCGCGGGTTCCGGGTCGAACGTGAACATCGCGCGTTCCGCTACGACTTCCTCTTGCTCTTCAACGGACTCGTCGTACGCGAACGGCGATCGGCCGCCGTGATTGCGCTGAACGTTCGGCTCGTTGGCCAGCGTCTCCGGTTCGTCGGCCAGTGCCTCCTGCTCGTTGTGGCTAGCTGCCGGTTCTGCGCGTGCCGGCTCGGCCGGCAATTCGCGTCCGGTCTTGCGGTTGCCGCGGCCGCGACGTCGTGCGTCATGCTGGCGGCCCGATTCCACCGGCTGGGCCGGTTCCGCCACCAAGCTCTCCGGCGTCTGCTCCGCTGCTTCGCTCACCGTCTCGCTGACCGTCGTAGCAATAGCGGCCGTGCTGCGATATACGTACGCGCCTGATTTCTCGTCGCGGCCGAATTCAAGCAAGCCGCGCGCTTGCGCTTCCTCGAGCAGATTGCCGAACGCACGAAAGCCGTAATAGGTTTCGTTGAAGTCGGGCTTGCGCCGTTTGATGGCATTTTTCAGCACCGAGGCCCAGATCTTGCCGCTGTCGCCGCGCTCCGATGCGAGCGCATCGAAGGTCTGGACGGCGATTTCCACTGCTTTGGTCCGGCGCGATTCCAGGTCTTCCTTCGGGCGCTTTTCTTCATTCGGTGCGCGTTTGGCGGCGGCCGTGGGCTGTTGCGCCGGACGTGCGGTCTCGCGTTTCACGACGGTCCGCTGACTCTCGCGTACCAGGTCGTCGTAGAAAATGAATTCGTCGCAGTTGGCGATCAGCAGGTCAGAGGTGGATTGCTGAACGCCGACGCCAATCACCTGTTTGGCGTTTTCACGCAACTTGGAAACCAGCGGCGAGAAGTCGGAGTCGCCGCTGATAATGACAAAGGTGTTGACGTGCGATTTGGTGTAGCAGAGATCGAGCGCGTCGACGACCAGACGGATGTCAGCCGAATTTTTGCCTGACTGGCGCACGTGCGGGATTTCGATCAGCTCGAAGTTGGCCTCGTGCATCGTGCCCTTGAAGCTCTTGTAGCGCTCCCAGTCACAGTACGCTTTCTTGACGACAATACTGCCTTTGAGCAGCAGCCGCTCGAGGACCAGCTTGATGTCGAATTTCTCGAACTTCGCATCGCGCACGCCAAGGGCGACGTTTTCGAAGTCGCAGAACAGCGCCATGCTGATGGTTTCGTTGGCTGACGCCATGTATTTCTCCAATGAGGCAACCGTCAAACTGGACGGATCGCGACCATGATAGCGACTCCTGCGAGCGGTTAACAGCTTTGTGTGCACGGCGCGTTCCCGGTCCATGCGTCGGCACATGCCCTTCACTGTGAATTGATGGGCGTCCGCGCTCATGCTTTTCACGGGGTTTTCGATGATGGGGAGTTCATAGCGGCGCCATCCCATGCCGTATCTTCGCGCCAATACATCGTCGCGGATCGAAGTAAACGTGCCGATTTCGTAATTCATTTCTGACTTTTGGCCGCTTACAACTACTCCCAGCGCCGGAATCGAAGAATTCGGCGCCATACATGCAAGCGGAGCAAAGCGCGCCCGCAGACCTCGCCTCGCGCGACGGGCCAGCGGTGTTATCGAGTAGGCAGGACAAGCGGGAGACAGGTTCACATGAATCAACCAGAAGCGATCAACGTCGCGGGTGGCGGCGCGGGTATCGAGGTCGAGAGTCGGTCGATCGACTACATCCCCGAGACCGAGCGGCACGCACGCCTCGGCAGCCAGGGGCCGTTCTGGTTCCTCGGCAATTTCCATTTCTTCACGATTTCGATCGGCTTCGTCGGGCCGGGCATGGGGTTGTCGGCCGGGTGGACCACGTTGGCGGGCGCGCTGGGGATCATGTTCGGCACGATCTTCATGGCCTTTCACGGCTCGCAGGGCCCGGAGATGGGACTGCCGCAGATGATCCAGTCGCGCGCGCAGTTCGGCTATCGCGGCGTCATTCTTGCGTTGCTGGCCACGCTGTTCGTCTTCGTGGGGTTTAACGTCGTCAACGTTTCGCTGATTACCGACGGCCTCAAGCATGTGTTCGGCCTCGATGCGACGCTGGCCGCCGTGGTGGCGATCCTCGCCGGCGCGCTACTGTCGATCTACGGGCACGATCTGATGCACAAGGCCTTCAAGTGGGCGTTGATCGTGACGTTGCCGCTTTACGCAATCGTGACGCTGGCGCTGATGTTCGGCGTCGGCCACAGTGCACCGGTCGCTTCGGCGGCAGCTCCGGCGCCGGCGCTCGGCTTCAACTGGATCGCCTTCGCGACGCAGTTCGCCATCGGCGCAAGCTACAACATCTCGTATGCGCCGTACGTGTCCG
The DNA here is from genome assembly GCF_050436665.1 of Paraburkholderia sp. EB58. Lineage (NCBI taxonomy): Bacteria > Pseudomonadati > Pseudomonadota > Betaproteobacteria > Burkholderiales > Burkholderiaceae > Paraburkholderia > Paraburkholderia sp. EB58. The sequence continues at coordinate 281,187 of NZ_JBNDMQ010000006.1, forward strand.
ACTACTCCCGTTACCTGCCGAAGCACACCAGCCGCCGCAAGCTGATCACCGCGATCTTCCTTGGCGCGTCGCTCTCGGGGACGTGGATGATCGGCCTCGGCGCCTGGCTCGCGCAGCAACTGAAGGCCGAGGATGCACTGGTTGCCTTGAACCAGGTGGGTTCGTCGATGCTGCCTGGTTTGGGCCACGTGATCGTGATGGTGTCGGTGGCGGGCTTTCTGCCGATCATCGCGCTCAACACCTACAGCGCGATGTTGACGCTGCTGACCGGTGTCGATTCGATCCGCAAGGTCAAACCGACGCGCGGCGCGCGAGTCATGTCGATCATGGCGATCAGCGCGGTCGTGCTGGTCTGCGTGCTGGCGATCAAGGGCAACGGTATCGCGCTGCTCAACACGTTCCTCGTCCTGATGCTGTACTTCCTCGTTCCTTGGACGGCGGTCAATCTGGTCGACTACTTTTTCGTGCGCAAAGGCCGTTACGCGATTCCGCATTTCTTTACGCCCAAGGGCATCTACGGTGCGTGGCAGATGCGTGGGATTGCAGCCTATGTCGTGGGGTTTGCTGCGATGATCCCGTTTTTCTACGTGTACGACGCCGAGGCGCAGAAAGAGGTCTTCGTGGGCTACTTCGCGCGGCTGCTGGGTGGTGTGGATATCGCGTGGCTGGTGGGGCTGATTGTGTCGGGTGGCGTCTACGGGCTGCTGAGCCGCTCGCTCGACCTGCAAGCCGAAGAAAAAATCATTCGGAGTATGAAGGAAGGCGATTTCGCTGCAATCGCACAACGGGTGCAAGACGAGAGGTGAGGGACGCAGGGCGCCGCCGGGCCCGGTCCCACAGGCTGCATGTGGCGGCGCCACCCACTCACATCATATTGCGTCTCGCATCAACACCCGCCGCTTCGCGGGTCAGCAACACATCGTCGATCAGGCCATAGGTCTTCGCATCGGCCGCCGACATGAAGTTGTCGCGATCGGTGTCCTTGACGATTTCCTCGACGCTGCGCCCGGTATGTTCCGCCATCATCGCGTTCAGGCGCTCGCGCTGGTACAGGACCTCGCGCGCCTGGATCTCTACATCGGCGGCGGTGCCCTGGCTGCCGCCCGAGGGCTGGTGAATCATGATCCGCGCATTCGGTAATGCGTAGCGTTTGCCGCGCTGGCCTGCGGTCAGCAGAAACGTCCCCATGCTGGCGGCAAAGCCCGTGCAGAGCGTCGACACTTCCGGTTTGATGAACTGCATGGTGTCGTAGATCGCGAGGCCGTCGTAGACCGAGCCGCCCGGCGAGTTAATATAAAAAGAAATGTCCTTGTCGGGATTCTCGGATTCGAGAAACAGCAACTGCGCGACGATCAGGCTCGCGGACTGCTCGTTCACCGGGCCGACCAGAAACACGATGCGTTCACGCAGCAGCCGCGAATAGATGTCGTAGGCGCGCTCGCCGCGCCCGGACTGTTCGATGACGGTGGGTACGAGGCCGAGGCCGGAGAATGAAGGGTAACTGGAGTGCATGCGCGCCTCGTTTGATGTTGGATGAGTGGACAACCCGGCGCTGTCGCTGCAGGCGCGAGTGTCTGTCCACATGACGAAAGCGCGCGTCGCGGTGTGACAGAAAAATTTTTGCGCCGGCCTGTCACATCGGGCGGTGTTCAAACGTCTACACACAGAGGATGCGGGTTGCGGCGCCTGTCTCGATCGTGGCAAGCGCGGCGTTCTTCACGTTTCTGGGAGCATCACGAATGACGGAACAGGGAATCGACAAGGCATCCGCCTTCGAGGCCGCCCGCGCGAGACTCGTTGCGCTGGCGTACCGCATGCTGGGCAGCCGCGCGGAAGCCGAAGACGTGGTGCAGGACGTCTGGCTCAAATGGCATCTCGCCGACACCCGCGAAGTGCGCACGCCGGTGGCATGGCTGACCACGATCACGGCGCGCCTCGCCATCGACCGGCTGCGTCATCTGCAACTGGAGCGCAATTCGCTCTCCGCCGGCTGGTTGCCGGAGCCGTGGCTCGACGAACTGGCGCCGTCGGCGGAAGAGCTGGCGCTGCGTTCCGCGGAGATGTCGTACGGACTGATGCTGCTGCTCGAGCGCCTCAAGCCCGATGAACGGGCGGCCTTCGTGTTGCACGAAGCCTTCGATTGCGACTACGCGGAGATTGCCCGGATCCTCGAACGCACACCTGCCGCTTGCCGGCAGATCGTGCACCGCGCGAAAACGCGTTTGCAACGCGAGGGCGCGCCGTTACAGCGGCCCGATCCGGTGGCGCATGCACGGCTCGTGGAACGTCTGCGCGCGGCGCTGGAGACGCAGGATCGGGCGGGGTTGCTGAGTCTCTTTAGCGACGCGCTGGAGATTGTCAGCGACACGCCAGTACGCGCGAATGAACCGGTGGTGGCAGCGGCGGCCTGGGTGGAGACGGCGACGTCGCTGGTCGGCGAGGCAACGTACGCGGCCAACGCGGCCAACGCCACGCACGCCGAACTTCTTTCGATCGACGGCGCGGTGGGCATCGCGTTGCTGAAGGAGGGAGAAATCGCCGCGCTGCTCGACGTGTCGACGAGAGGTGGCCAGATCGTGGCGTTGCGCATCGTTACGCGTGCCGCCCATCTGCAGGCCGCGCGGAGCCGCTTCGGTTTACCCGCCGTCGTGCGTCTGTTAAGCGCAATCCGTTTCTGCAACCGCACGCGGCTCGCGCGACGCACCTCAGTTACGGTGTGCGGCGACTTCCCAGTTGATGTCGACGCATAGCACCTGCATGCCATGCGGCGTCTGCGCCGCAATCGATGCGGTCACGCACAGGTGCGCCTCGTTGATCGACAGATAGGGCGGTGTCACATGCACCTGGCCCGGCGTGCGCATGGCTCCGATGAAATACGGCCGACGCTCCCAACTCGCCCCTTCCGAATGCAGCAACGGGCGAAACCGCTTGGCGCGTTGCGACGCGCGTCCGGGCGGCAGCACGTTGTCGCCGATCTGCCGGCCGGAGCCGTCCAGTACGAAACAGCGTGCCGTTTCGCCAAGCGAGAGCAGCGGCGCGGTGGCGTGGGCGACCGACTCGCCAGCCATCAGTTGCGCGCTGGCGGTCTCGAGCGCCTTCACATAGGGAGCGAGCCGGGTGGCCTGTGTGCGTTCGCGCGCAGCGACGCGCTCGCGCAGCGCGGCTGACAACGCATCCATCAAACCCGCGGCCGCTTGCGGCTTCACCGGCTCCACGCTCGGTCCGGCGAAATACGCACCCTGCACGAAATCCACGTTGCATTCGAGTGCGATCAGCGCGTCGCGCTCGGTCGACAGGCCGCCCATCAGCACCAGTTGCCCTGACTCGTGCAGCAGCGAGACGAGTCCGGGCAGTACGCGTTCGATATGCGAGTGCTCGCTCGCCTGCGCCAGAATGCAGCGGTCGAGCGTGACGATATCGGGCCGCAGGTTCCAGACCCGGTCGATGTTCGAATGCTTGGCGCCGAAACCGTCCAGCGCGATCAGGAAGCCCGATTTGCGCAGCGCGTCGACGATCTCCGCAAAGCGCGTGGTTTCGCCGCCCGCCTGCTCCGATACCTCCAGAACCACCCGTTGCGGCGGCAAACCAAGCGCCTTCAGCCCGGCGAGCAGGGCGTCGCCGTAGCTGGTGTCCATCAGTGCCGCGGGATGCAGGCTCAGGAAAAGCCATTCGTCGTGGCTGTCGAACGCATTGAAGTTGCCCAGATGCAGCGATTCCGCAAGCCGCCCGAGTTCCAGCAGGTCGCCGCGCCGTGCGGCCTGGGTGAACACCTCGTGCGACGGCACCTGCAGAGCATGTTCGTCATGGGCACGCAGCGAGGCGTGATAACCGATCGCGCGCCGGTGTGAAACGGAAAACACCGGCTGAAACACGCTGAACACCGTGTAGCCGCCGTACAGGACGGTGCGCCGGGAGCCTTCGTCGCCCGCCATCGGGCGCGGTGGCTGGAAGCCGGGAGGATCGAGTTCGATCATGCTCATCATGTGTCAGTCTTTTGAAGGGTGGCGTAGTAGCTGGCACGCATAAGCGCAAGTTTACAGGATAGACGAGCAAGAACCGTGCGCGCGCCGGAATCGTGCTTCGCGCGTTGTCAACCGCTCATTGTGCGCCGGGATGCGCGCTGCGGCCACGCGGCGCACAGACGTGGTGCGCCGTGCGCCCTGTTGCGGGTCGGACGGGCGGTGCGGCAGGGGTGCTGGGATTTCTGAACAGTGCTGTAGCGACTTATACCAGCTGCAGGTTTCAGGTCCGTTCGGATGGATCGGTTTTCTTCGCCGTGGTGCGGATATCCGCCGACAGTTGCGCGAAGATCCACGCCGAGCAGGCCGTGATGATCCCAACGCACAGGAAGGTCGCATGGAATGCGGGCAGCGAATTGGCTTCCGTCACCTTGTGGATCAGCCCGGTGAAGGTCGTCAGCAAAGCGCCTGCAACGGTGACGCCGAGGCTCATCGAGAGCATCTGCACCAGCGAAAACAGGCTGTTGCCGCTGCTCGCGCCGCCCGTGCCGAGATCTTTCAGCGTGAGCGTGTTCATTGCGGTGAACTGCATCGAGTTCACGCCGCCGAAGAACGCGAGTTGCACGAGCCGCAGCCAGAGCGGCTGGCCCGCACTCGTCAGTGAGAAGCTGGCCATGGCGAGGCCGACCAGCACCGTGTTGGTCACCAGCACGCTGCGATAGCCGTATTTCGTGATCAACCTGGTCGCCAGACGTTTGGAGGTCATGCCGGCCGCGGCCACCGGCAGCATCATCAGTCCGGCTTCGAAGGCGCTGTATCCGAGGCTCACCTGCAGCAGCAGCGGAATCAGATAGGGCATCGCGCCGCTGCCGATGCGCGCGAACAGATTGCCGAGCAGACCGACGCTAAACGTATTGATCTTGAACAGATCGAGCGAGAACAGCGGGTGCGGCTCGCGCACCGCGTGCAGTCCATACGCGACGAAGCAGGCGAGACTCAGAATCAGCAGCACGAGCACGGTGGCTTGCTGGATGCCGAGCTCAGTGCGGCCGTCGAGCGCAAATGAGATCGCCACCATGCCTATCACCAGCAACACATAGCCTTTGAGGTCGAACCTCGCCGTGTCGGGGTCGCGGCTGTCCCGCATGAAGATGAAGGTCGCAATGCAGCCGATGATGCCCACCGGCACGTTGATCAGAAAGATCCAGTGCCACGAGGCGATCTTGACGAGCCAGCCGCCGAGCGTTGGGCCGATCAGCGGTCCGATCAGGCCAGGAATGGCGACGAACGCCAGGGCGGGCAGATAACGTTCGGCTGGGAAGGTCCGCAGGACGGCGAGTCGCCCGACCGGCAGCAGCATGGCTCCGCCCACACCCTGCATTACGCGATACAGCACTAGCTGGGTGAGCGTGTGCGAGTTTGCGCACAGCAGCGAGCCGATTGTGAACACCAGGATCGCGCTGAAGAACACCTTGCGCGTGCCGAGTTTATCCGCGAGCCAGCCGGACACTGGAATCATCACCGCCATCGTCAGCGAGTAGGCAATCACCACCGATTGCATGCGAAGCGGCAGTTCGCCGAGACTCGTCGCCATCGCCGGCAGCGCCGTATTGACGATGGTCGAGTCGAGCGTCTGCATGAAAAAGCCGGTGGCGACGATCCACAGCATCACGGTGAGTGAGCGTGCAGTGGGCTGGGCGGTGGTGGAGGCGGGTGTTGATGCGTCGGTCGGCGGATTGGACATGGAGGGCGGCTGCTCACGCGCACCGGACGGGCTGGGGAGTCCACATTCTAGGGAAATCCCCGTGGCTGTGCAGTGTGGTTTTCACGCCCAAGGCTTGCCTTGCGTTGTGCGACGTCGCGCGTTGGCTTGTGAGAGCGAGCGGTGTACCGGCGATGTTGCGCTGACAGGGCTCTCACGGGGCGAGCTTCGCCGCCGCCTCGAAGAACGCCTGTGCTCGCGGATCGCCGGCATACGCGACGTTGATGCGGATCCACGGGCTGACTTCGGCGTTAGGCCGGAAATAGCTGCCCGGTGCGACAGTGACGCCGAGCGGTACCCCGCATTCGACGAGCCGCGCCGAGTCCTCGATATGCGGCACGCGCGCCCACACGAACTTGCCGCCGAGCGGCGTTTCGAACACCTCCCAGCCGCTCGCTTCGAGTGCCTGGACGGTCGCACCGAGGGCATCGCGCATGCGCCGGCGCAGCCGCTCCAGGTACTTGCGGTAGGTGCCGCGCTCGAGCATGGCCACGGCAACGGCTTCTGCAAAGCGCGATCCGCCGATGCTCGTCAGCATCTTGATGTCGGCCAGATCCTTGATGGTCGCGTGGTCGGCGACCACGATGCCGATCCGCAGAGACGACGACAGCGTCTTCGACAAACCGCCGACATAGATCACGTGTTCGAGCTGGTCGAGGGTCGCAAGGCGGTCGGTGAGCTCGGTCTGGAAGTCGGCATAGATGTCGTCTTCGATGATCTTGAAGTTGTGTTCGCGGGCGAGTTGCAGCAGCCGGAACGCGACGGGCGGCGAGACGATCGTGCCGGTCGGGTTGTGAAACGGCGTGTTGATGAAGAACAGCTTCGGCCGGTGCAGGCGCAATTGAGCCTGCAGCACTTCGAGATCCGGGCCGTTGCGGGTCCGTGGAATGCCCACCAGCTTCACGCCGTGCAGCTTCAGGAGACCAAACAGGTTGTAGTAGCCGGGATCTTCGACAAACATCGTGTCGCCCGCTTTGAGCATGTAGCGCATCAGCAGGTCGAGCCCCTGGCTCGCGCCATTGGTGATGAGGATCTGCGATGCGTCGGCCTCGATGCCGAGTTGCGCGAGGCGGCTTTGCAGGTGTTCGCGCAGGATCGGGTTGCCGTACGGCGTCGTATAGTCGACAAGGCTCGCGGGGTCCGCCCGCGACACGTGGCGGATTGCTTGACCGAGGCCGTCCATGTCGCGCCATGCTTCCGGGATAAAGCCGCTGCCGAGCTTGAGCGTCTCTCCAGGGTGGTTGAACTGCTGCAGGATGTGGACCGCTTCTTCTTCGGCCCGGCGCGGGTCCGAAGTGCCTTGAGCACCGTTCAGGCTGCGATGCCGCTCGGCAACGAAAAATCCCGAGCCGTGGCGCGAATCGAGGTAGCCGAGCGAGACCAGCCGGTCGTACGCCTCGATCACCGGGAAGCGGCTCACACCGTAGTCGGCGGAGAACTGGCGGATCGACGGCAGCTTGGCGCCCGGATGGGCAGCGCGCGAGCGGATCCAGGAGGTCACGCCGGTGACGATCTGCTCGGTCAACGGCACGCCGTTTTCGCGGTTGAGTTCGATATCGAGTTTCATGAGGTCTCCGCCTAAAAGGCCTGCCAACCGCGCCTCTGGGCTACGCCTGGGAATCGCGGTGCGGGCAACTGTCAGGTTTTTCGACTGCACAGTTTCGCAGAAACTGTTCGTAACTGTGCATGGGGTTTACATGATCGCACGGCAATAATGAGTCAACCAGTAAAGCCGTTCAAAGGAGCAATGCGATGCGTGAAATCCGTACTTTCGAACTCGATCATGGCGAGCCGGCCGCCGCATGGCGTGTCACGCAGGCGCTCACTCTGCAGGTGATGGCGGGCGAGGTCTGGCTGACGGTGCAGGGCGACCTGCGCGATTACTGGCTGTCCGCGGGCGAGACGTTCGAGCTGAACCGCGGCGAGCGGGCGTGGGTGAGCGCGGGGCCGGGCGGCGCAAGGCTCGCCCTTGCTTTCGGGAGCGACACGCACGGCGCGCGGGTTCACCCTTCTGCAAAGGGTGTGGGGCAGTCGTCCGTCCGGAACCTGGTGCCGCGTTGGCTGCAGACCATCTGACGCTTATCTGATGCTTATTTGACGGGTAAGGACGGCGGAGCTTCGTACTCCCCAATGTAGCGTGCGCGCGGCCGGATCAAGCGGCCGTCCGCGCTCTGTTCCATCGCATGCGCGATCCAGCCCACCACCCGGCCGACCGCGAACAGCGTAAACGCGGCGCCTGCGGGCAAGCCCAGCACGCGTTCAATGGAGGCCAGCGCGTAGTCCAGATTCGGCTCCGTGCCGGTCGTCTCGCGCACTGAGCGGGCCAGTGCGTGCACCTCCGCAATCGCCGAGCGCGCCGGCGCACATTCCGTCAGCAAATCCAGCAAGACGCGCGCACGTGGATCGCCGTTTGGGTACAGCGGATGTCCGAAGCCGGACAGCACCGCGCCGTAGATGCCATCCTCACCGGAGTTGAGACGGGTTGCCAGATAGCGGTCGAGATCAGGCGCGCGGGCGGCTTCGTCGAGCACGGCGGCGGCGCGGATCGATTCGCCGCCATGACGCGGGCCCGATAACGCCGCGAGACCGCCCACCACGGCGCCAAACAGATGGGTTCCCGTCGACGTAATGCAGCGGACCGTGAAGGTCGACGCGTTCAGTTCATGATCCGCGCAGGCGACCAGCGCTGCGCGCAACACGCCCATTTGCTGCCGGTTGCGGATGCCCCATGCGGCAGCAAGTTGCCGGTGCAGTGGCTCGTTCGATGGCGCTGCCGAGATCAGCGCCGCCGCCAGCAGACGCATCACCGCGCAGGCCGTATCGAGTTGTGCATCGCGGCCTTGCGCCCAGACGCGCGGCATTTGCGCTGCGGCGGCGGGCAGCAGCACGAGCGCCCGGTCGAGCGGCGCGCTGTCGCTCCACAGCTTGAGCCATGCGGACCATTGCGCCGCGCCAAGCGGCGACGGCGCCGCCTCAGTCAGGCGTCGCGGGCTGCATTCCCATAACAGCGTCGCCACTTCCTCGAGCGATGCCGTGCGCGCCAGTTCAACCGCGTCGTGGCCGCGATAGAGCAGACGGCCGTCGGCGATCAGCGTAATGGACGATTCGAGCACCGGTACGCCCCAGTCGAGCACCTTCTGCGCCACCTTGCCGGCGCGCTTGCCGTCTGCCTTGCGGCGCGCGAGCCGCCGCACTTCGGCCGCGTCATACAGCCGGTGCTTGCCGTGCGCATCCGGCGACGAATGCAGCATGCCGCGGCTCACATAGGCATAGAGCGTCGGCACGCTGATGCCGAGCAGGGAGGCCGCTTCGGTGGCGGTGAGATGGGTCGACATGGATATAAGCGCGCGAGAAAACCGGAGAAATCAATATATATTGATTATCTTAATCAAGATTGATTGGGAGCGGTTGGAATTCTAGACTGGCTTGGCAAGACAACAGCCGGGCGGTCCCAGTTTTGCTGTCCTTCCGTTGGCGGTGGATACCGTGCAAGACGCAGCCGATCCACGGATGCCCGGACTCTCTTCACCTTCGTTGCGAAACTTTGCGAATTGCCATGACACCTCAGCTCGCACTCGATCATCTCTGGACCGCGGCCGGATGCGATTCCGCCGCTCTCGACGCCGTTTCGCTGACCGGCGAGGATCCGGGCCTGCCTTCGATCTACCGTGTCGGCACGCTCGCCACCGCCACGATCGCTGCGACGGGCCTCGCTGCCGCCGAATGCTTTCGGCTGCGTACCGGTTGCCGGCAACGCGTCGAGGTGGAGATGCGGCGCGCGCTGGCGGCGTTTCGCAGCGAGCGCTATCTGCGCGTGAACGACGGGCCGCCGCCGGCCTTGCGCGATCCTGTGATGGGCTTCTACGCGACACGCGATGGCCGCTGGATTCAGTTGCACACCAATTTCCCGCATCATCTGGCGGGCATCCTGAAGGTGCTGGGTTGCGCCAACGACCGTGTGGCCGTGGCCGAGGCGATTCGCGGCTGGGACGGCGCGGTGCTCGATCAGACTCTCGCCGATGCGGGTCTGTGCGCGGCGCTGATCCGCTCGCCGCGCGAATGGGCGGCGCTCGAGCAGGCGCGGGCGATTGCCAATCTGCCGCTGTTCGAAATCATCCGAATCGACGCCGCGCCGCCCGAACCCGCCGGGCGCGGCGGCGCCGATCGGCCGCTGGCCGGCGTGAGGGTACTGGACCTGTCGCGGATCATTGCAGGGCCGGTGGCCGGGCGTGCGCTCGCGCAGCACGGTGCGCAGGTGCTGATGATCAATGGCCCGCATCTGCCGAATATCGCGCCGCTCGTGATCGATAACGGCCGCGGCAAGCGCTCGGCGACGCTCGATCTGCGAGACGCCGCGGAGTGCGAGCAGTTGCGCGGGCTGGTGGGCGACGCCGATATCTTCCTGCAGGCCTACCGTCCGGGTGCGCTCGCCGCGCGCGGTTTCTCACCGGAGGCGCTGGCCCAGATTCGCCCCGGAATCGTCTACGTGTCCATTTCTGCGTATGGGCACACCGGGCCGTGGGCACAGCGCCGTGGCTTCGACAGTCTGGTGCAGTCCGCGAGCGGCATTGCGTGGACCGAGAGCCGCGCGGCGCAGAGTGACGAGCCGAAGCATCTGCCGTGTCAGGCACTCGATCACGCCACCGGCTATCTCGCGGCATTCGGTGCGATGGTCGCACTGGCGCGCCGGGCCACCGAAGGCGGTAGCTGGCACGTGCGCGTGTCGTTGGCGCAGACGGGGCGCTGGCTGCAATCGATGGGGCAGATCGAGGACGGTTGGCGCTGGCCCGAGGTCACGTCCGAGGACGTGCAGGATTGCATGGAAACCGTCGATTCGCCGTTCGGGCGGATTCGCGGGACCTTGCCCGCGGAACGTCTGACGGAGACGCCCGCGTTCTACAGCCGGCCACCCGTGCCGATCGGCACTGACGCGGCCGCCTGGGCCGAGTGATCACGGCCGGTATGCAGGAGCAGGGCCGCGCTGCGAGGCTTCGAATCAGCAGTTGCCTGAGCCCCCTGCGCGGCGTGCCCGATGACCGGGCGAACTACTTGCGTAACTCAGCAACGAAATCGTAGTAGTCGTTGCGGCAATAGGTGTCGGTCAATTCGATTGCGCGCTGCTCGGCGGTATAGCCGACACGCGTGATCAGCAACAGTGCCTCGTTCGGCGCAATGCTCATCTGCTGCGCAATCTCGTCGCTCGCATTGACGGCGCGGAAATGCTGCAACGCGCGCACGATCCCGAGGCCACGCTGCTCGAGGTAGCTGTACAGCGAATCGCCGATCGCCTGCGGATCGGGAATCACCGCGGCCGGGAAGGTCGAGTTCTCGACCGCCATCACGATGCCGTCGGCAAGACGCAGGCGCCGCAGTCGGGTCACCGCGGCCGCCGGCGACAAGCCGAGTTGAATGACTTCATCGCGATTGGCGGGCACGATCTCGCGCGAGATCCATTGCGAACTTGGACTGAAGCCGCGCCGCCGCAGCATTTCGCTGAAGCTCGACAGGCGCGAGAGGGGGTCTTCATAGCGCGGCGTGATAAAGCTGCCCGCTCCCTGGGTCCGGCGGATCAAACCCTGTTCGACGAGTAGGGCGATCGCCTTGCGCGCGGTGATCCGCGAAACGCCGAGCGCGTCCGACAGCACGCGTTCGGACGGCAGCGCCTCGCCTGCGTTCCAGCGGTTTTCATGAATCGCGTTGCCGAGCTTGCGAGCGAGTTGCAGATAAAGCGGCGTATCGTTTTCCGGGTCCGGACGCAGGTCGCGCCAGCGGTCTTCCGAGGCAGAGTTCATGTGGCAGACGCAAGAAGGGCAAGCGGCAATTCTATGACATTGGCGCGCGGTGTTATAGCGGGCTTTTGCCTGGGGGCCGATTTGACAATTCGCGAGCGGATAAACTGGAGAGGCAATCGGTTATTGGCCACGGCCATTCGCACCTCAAAGGAGAAACCATGACGACCGCCATCGCCACTGTGAGCTTGCCCGACGGCGAGCGTATTCCGACGCTCGGCCAGGGCACCTGGGAGATGGGTGAGCAGCCCGCGCGCCGCGCCACGGAGATCGCGGCGTTGCGCGCCGGCGTCGAACTCGGCATGACGCTCATCGATACCGCCGAAATGTACGGCGACGGCGCGACCGAATCCCTGCTCGGCGAAGCCCTTGCTGGACTGCGCGAGCGCGTTTTCCTTGTCAGCAAAGTCTATCCGCACAATGCCAGCCGGCGCGGAGTGCAGGCCGCCTGCGAGCAGAGCCTCAAACGCCTGAAGACTGACCGGCTCGACCTGTATCTGCTGCACTGGCGCGGTTCGGTGCCGCTGGAAGAGACGGTCGCAGGCTTCGAGGCCTTGCGGCGGGCGGGCAAAATCCGCCATTGGGGCGTCAGCAACTTCGACACCGACGATATGGAGGAGTTGATCTCCGTGCCAGGCGGCGACGCGTGTGCGACCAATCAGATTCTCTATAACGTCGCGCGGCGTGGTCCGGAGTTCGATCTCTTGCCATGGCTCGCCGAACGGGACATGCCTGCCATGGCGTATAGCCCGGTGGATCACGCGCGCCTACCGAAGCGCTCGCCGCTCGACGATATTGCCGATGCGCGTGGCGTCTCGGTGTTTCAGGTGGCGCTGGCGTGGGTGCTGCGGCAGCCAGGCGTGTTCGCGATTCCGAAAGCAGGTCGCGTCGAGCATGTGCGCGACAATCATCGCGCGCTGGATCTTCAACTGAGTGATGATGAGCGCGCGACTATCGACACTTACTTCAGGCCGCCGCGCAGCAAGCGGCCACTCGAGATGCTCTGATGCGGACCGCGCTCAGGTGCAGGCGTGATGCAGATGGACGGAGCCGAGCACCGCGACTTCGGCGGGCGTGCGCTTGAGCGAATCTTCGCTGACCTGAGCAGCGTCGCCGACGAAGTCATCGACGATCGACGAGACCGGCACATTACGCAGACACAAGGACACGCGCTGGGTTTCGTTGGCCGGCAGCGAGGCGCGCTGACCGAGGAACAGCACGCCGTATTGATAGCCGTGGATGATGCCGCGTACCGCGCCGACGCATTGCGCCTCCGCCACGTTATCGGCTTTCTGCTTGCAGACCTGCATCAGCGACCAGGCGGAAAAGGACGGATCGACGGGAGGGGCGGCCTGCTGTTGCGCGGCTTGTTGTGCCGGCTGGTCGGCCGTCTGCGCGTGTGCCAGTGCGGCGAAGCCGAGTGCTGCTGCCATCAGCAGCCCGGTGGCTGCTCGCGCTGCGGTGCGGGGGACATTTGATCGCATGTTGTGTTGCCCTCATATCGAACGTTGAATCTGATATGAGGGGATTGTCGCTGTTTGGTTCCAGCCGGTTTGGGATGCATCCGGCTTGCGTCAATCTGGATGTACGTTGCTGAGGTTACTGATCGCCATCTGTCCCGGCCCGGGCGGTGACGTTCGACCGGGGGATCGAGACGCCACCGCCTGCTCTTGCCGGGAGGGGCTGCCGCGACGAAGCACGGCGTGCGGAGAGGAACGGCTCGGGGGCGCCGTTCCCGTGGATCTAATGTCCGTTACCGCCGCCGTGACCACCGCCATTGCCGCTTCCACCCTTGCCTCCGTGACCGCCGCTGCCGAAACCGCCGCCAAAGCCGCCAGGACCGCCACCGAAGCCACCGCCAGGACCGCTACCAAAGCCACCACCAGGACCGCTGCCGCAACCGCAGCCGCTGCCCATGCCACCGCCAAACCCGCCGCCGAAACCACCGCCCGGACCGCCGCCCGGACCGCCGCCCGGACCGCCACCGCCAGGGCCACCACCGCCAGGGCCGCCACCGCTAGGACCACCGCCGCTAGGGCCGCCACCGCTAGGACCACCACCGCTAGGACCACCACCGCTAGGACCGCTACCACCGCCCTTACTGCTGCCACTTGGACCGCTGCCGGCACTAGCCGCACCAGCGTTCGACCCTGAGCTGCCCACACCGGCGTTTGCTCCCGCACTCGCAGCGCCTGAACTTGCGCCGCCACGTGGGTGAGGCGTGCAGCTTCCAGACTCGGTGGCATGACATTGCTCAACCGAGAAGATCGTTGCGACATCATCAGCCATGGTGGCTGCATAGGCCGCTTCGCCCGTCGCGGAAGGATCGTCCTGATCGAGTTGGGTCGCGGAGGCCGCGCCACCGGCGGACAACGGAGCGCCCGCTGCAACCACCAGCTTCACGCCGTTATCGGACGAGTCCGCGTACGCCGCATGAGAAGCAAGCAACCACGCGCCAGCGGCCAATACCGCCACTCCCCTGGCAATCCCGTAGCAGTACTGATTTAATCTTCTGGTTTTCATTGCTTCTCTCCCGAGGAGGCGTCAGCTGCTCGTTCGCCGCCGTCTCGCAAGCTGTGTCGTCCGCGAATGGCCTGTCGCGTTGCGGGCCTCATCGCGTCCTTCGTTCGCTTTGCGCGCCGCGTGCCACTACATAACGCACGCGATGTGCGCGGAACGCTGTCACCGTTCTGCCGATCGTTGGTGGTTCCGGCTCGCGTGATTGACTCCCCCTCCCCTCGCGCAGTCCGGCAAACGCCAGTCGACCAGTCGTTTGCCGCGCGCGATGTCGACCGTGCGCGGGGTGCCGCGGCGCTGATCTGATCCGTTCGGATGGCGCTCAGCGCGACGGTTCGCGCACGCGACTGGATCGTTCATCGCGGGCCGGATACCGCTCGTTCTGTAGCGATATCCATGCCATTGCCCGCTGAGGCCCGTCCGATGTGGCCTCTTTGTGGTGGGTGCGGCGCGGAGCGGGGCGAATTGACGGAAAACGTTTCGGACGTGAAACGCACCCGAATTCTTTTGTTAAACCAGCGGCAGTCGTAGCGAGGATCGTCGCGCCGCACGTGGCACCGCGCGTACCGCCGGTCGCCGCGCTACGCGTTGCGCGGCGCGCATTGCAGTGTGCGCAGGTCCTGAATGGGGATGTGGCAGCGGATCCTGTGCCCGTCACCGGCATCGATGAAGGGTGGGTCCTGCTGTTCGCAGACAGCACCGAGCTTGCGCGGACAGCGTGTATGGAACACGCAGCCCGAAGGCGGTGCGGCCGCGCTCGGCACTTCGCCGGACAGGCGGATCCGTTCGCCGTGCGGAGCGGCGTCGAGCGCGGGGGCCGAGGACAGCAGCGCTTCGGTATAGGGGTGATGTGGTCCGTCGAAAACGGCGGCGGCCGGCCCTATCTCGAGCAGGCGTCCCAGGTAGAGCACGGCAATGCGATCGGACAAGTAGCGCACCACGTGCAGATCGTGTGAGATGAACACGTAGCTCGTGCCACGCTCGCGCTGCAGATCGGCGAGCAGGTTGAGGATCGACGCCTGCACCGAGACGTCGAGTGCGGAAGTGGGCTCGTCGCAGACCACCACCCGCGGTTCGCCCGCAAACGCGCGCGCAATCGCGACGCGCTGCTTGAGGCCGCCCGACAATTGCCGTGTGCGTGCGCCCAGATAGCGATTCGGCAGGCGCACTGCCGCAGTGAGCGCGGCGAGCCGTTCATCCTGCGCGGCGCCGCGCAACGCGGCGAGCCGCGACAGCGCCCGGCCGATCAGGCGCTTCACCGAGTGCGACCGGTTGAGCGCCGAGTCGGGATTCTGGAACACGATCTGCAGCGACTTGACCTGCTCGTCGTTGCGCCTTGTGACGCGTGCCGGCAGGGGCATGCCGTCGAGTTCGAGGATACTGCCTGCGTCGGGTGAGAGCAGGCCGAGCATCAGCTTGGCGAGCGTCGTCTTGCCGCTGCCCGATTCGCCGACGAGGCCCAAGGTCTCGCCGGTGGCGAGATCGAGCGAGACGTCGTCGACCGCCTTCAGTGCGACGCCTGAGACGTGGAAGGTCTTCGAGACCCGCTCGGCACGCAGCACGAGTGTGCCCGGGGCGGCGGCCTGCGCGGGCGCGGCGTCGCCGACGCTGGCGCGTGGCGAGGGCGTGTCGGCGGTTGCGCGCGGCAATTCCATCGCACGTTCGTGATAGTGGCAGCGCGACATCTGATCGCCGTGTGCCGCAGCGACCCGGTGCGGCGGCGGCGCATCGCGGCGGCAGCGGTCGTCGGCAAGACGGCAGCGGTCCGCATAGATGCAGCCTTGCGTGATCGAGCCGGGGGCGGGCAGTTGACCTGCTATCGTGTCGAGCCGCTCAAGCGTCTTGCTGCGCCCGGAGGTCGGCAAACAGCGCAGCAGCCCGACGGTGTACGGATGACGCGGCCGCGCAAAGACGTCTTGCGTGGCGCCTTCTTCGACCAGCTTGCCCGCATACAGCACGCCTACGCGTTCGCACATGCGCCCGATCACCGCGAGGTTGTGGCTGATGAACAGCACCGCCGTGCCGAGTTCCTTGCGCAGTTGTGCGACGAGGTCCAGCACTTCGGCTTCGACCGTGGCATCGAGGCCGGTGGTGGGCTCATCGAGAATCAGCAGGGCGGGGTTGGAGGCCAGCGCCATTGCAATGACCACACGCTGCTGCATGCCGCCGGACAATTGATGAGGATAACTGTCCATCACCCGTTCAGGCGCCGCGATTCGAACGCGCCGCAGCATCTCGAGCGTGCGCGTGAGCGCGTCGCTGCGGGTGGCGCCGGCCGCCTCGAAGGCCTCGGCGACCTGGCGCGCAATCGTCATGGACGGATTCAGCGCCCGCCCCGGATCCTGGTAGACCATCGAGATCGCGGTGGCGCGCATGGTGCGCAACGCGTCGGCATCGAGCGCCTGCACGTCCTGTCCGGCGATCAGGATTTTGCCTGCTTTCACCTTGCCGTTGCGCGGCAGGTAGCGCAGCGTCGCCATTGCCATGGTCGACTTGCCGCAACCGGATTCGCCCACGAGTCCATAGGCCTCGCCGCGTCGCACGCGCAATGAGATGTCGTGCAGGACTTCGCGATCGCGTCCGCGAATCCGGTAGGTGACCGTCAGGCCGACGACGGTCAGGGCGTCCGTGCGTTCGCTCTTCGAGACGTCGAAGGCGGGAAACGAGGCGGGCGGCGGGCCGTTCATCGGTCTAGTACGCCTTGTACACTGTCGGCGATCAGGTTCACGCCGACCACCAGCGAAGCGATTGCTACCGCGTCGAAGACGACGGTCCACCACGCACCGCCCGCCATTAGCGTGTACGACTCGGACAACGCCAGACCCCAGTCGGCGGAAGGTGGCTGGATGCCGAAGCCGAGAAACGACAGCGTCGCCACCGCGAAGATCGCGTAACCGAGGCGCACGGTAGCTTCGACGATGATCGGCGGCAGCACGTTCGGCAGGATCTCCACAAACATGATGTACGGCGCCCGTTCGCCGCGTAGTTGAGCCGCGGCAACGTAGTCGAGATGGCGTTCGGCGAACACCGCGGCGCGTACCGTGCGCGCGGTGATTGGCGTGAAGGTGATGCCGATTACGAGGATGACTGTGAAGTTCGACGCACCGACTGCGGCCAACGCCAGCAGCGCGACGATCACGAGGGGCAGCGCCAGCACCGCGTCGATGGCGCGTCCGACCACGTTGTCGACCCAGCCCTCGAAGTAACCCACGACGAGGCCAAGCGCGGTGCCCGCCAAGGTACCGAGCAGCGTGGCGAGCGGCGCAATGGTGAGGATGTCGCGCGCGCCGACAATCACGCGCGAGAACACGTCGCGGCCGAGCTGATCGGTGCCGAACCAGTGCGCATGATCGGGCGGCATCAGCGAATTGAGCGGGTCGGACGCATAGGCATCTTGCGGCGCGATCCACCGTCCGGCAATCGCGCAGGCGACCCACCAGACGACGATCACCACACCGACCACGAAGGTCGGCGAGCGCAGCAGCACGCGCAACTGGTCGAAGCGCGGTTCTCGCGCGACAGGCGTGGCCGGGATAATCGTGCTCATTCGCCGCTCCTTACGCGCAGGCGTGGATTGAGCAGCACCTGCAAGGCGTCGGCGACGAGATTGGCCACCGTATACACGACACCAATCGTCAGCACGCCCGCTTCGAGCATCGGAAAGTCCTTTGCTTTGGCGGCGTTGTAAATCAGCGAGCCGATGCCCTGGTAGTGAAACAGCGTCTCCACCACGACAAGGCCGCCGATCATGTAGCCGAGCTGCGTCGCGGCGACGGTGATGGTGGGCAGCAGCGCATTGCGCAACACGTGTCGCCAGATCACAACGTGTTGCGGCAGGCCCTTGAGAATCGCGGTGCGGGTGTAATCGGAGTCGAGCGCTTCGACGGTGCCGGCCCGCGCCATGCGCGCGATATAGCCGAAGAACACCAGCACGAGCGGCAGCACCGGCAGGATCAGATGCTTCAGTTGTTCGAGTGCACCGGCGCCCGGCGGATAGGTGGCTTCGATGGGCAACCAGCGCAACCACACGCCAAAGATCAGGATCAACGCGATCGACGACACGAATTCCGGCACCACGGTCGCCGACAAACCGGCGATGCTGATCGTGCGGTCAAGCCAGCGTCCCGCATGCATCGCGGCCCACACGCCGCCCGCAATACCTAAAGGTACGACGACGATGAACGCGAGCAGGCCGAGCTTTGCGGAGTGGGCGAGCGCATCGGCGATGAACGGCCCGACCGGCTCACGATACGCGTAGGACAGCCCCATATCGCCGCGCACGAAATGCGTTATCCACTCGACGTATTGCGTCAGAAGCGGCCGGTCCGCGCCGAGCTGATGATTGAGTGCGGCGACCGCGCGCGCATCGGCCAGCGGTCCGAGAATCGAGCGGCCGATGTCGCCGGGCAGCAACTGGCCGCCCGCAAACACGATCACCGACAACAGCCATAGCGTGGTCAGCGACAGCGCAAGACGTGTGGCGAGAAAACGCGCGACCCGTCCCGCGTTGCCGGAAGCAACGCGAGGAGTGGAGGGCGTGAGCGCGGTCGACATGATGGGCGGGTGGCGAACGGTGCCGTAATCAGGCAGCGAGCGTCACGCGGTCAAAATACAACTGCGCAAGCGCAGTAAAGCGCATGCCGTTGACACCCGAACGCATCGCAATCAGTTGATCGTAGAAGAACGGAATGATGATCGGCGTCTCGTCGAGCAGCAGCGTCTGGATCTGACCGGACAGCTTGCGCTGTGAGCCGATGTCGATCGCCGCGACGAACTGCGCGACCAGTTGGTCATACTGAGGATTCTTGAAGTGCGCGGCGTTCCATGTGCCGTTGCTCGTCAGCGGCGCGTTCAGGAACACGTTCGGCACGCCACGATGGCCGTAGTCAGTGATGCCGAGCGGTGAGTCGAGCCAGTCCGATTTGCCAGGCGTGCCCGCGCCGTAATAGAGCGACTGGCTTTCCACCTTCAGATTGATGCGCACGCCGATTGCCTTCGCCGCGTTCTGCACGACCACGGCGAGATCGGGAATCTCCATGTACTTCTCAGTGGTGAGCGTGACGTCGAAACCGTTGGCGACTCCCGCCTGCGCGAGCAGTTGCTTCGCTTTGGCAACGTCGATCTTGCGTTGCGGCACACCCGCGTCCGACGACGGAAACACCGGCGCGAACGGGCTATCGTTGCCGAGTTGCGCCTTGCCACGAAACAGGCCACGCACGATCACATCGCGATCCAGTGACAGCGCCATGGCCTGGCGCACGCACTTGTCCTTGAAGAGCGGATCGTCGTTGCGCATGTGGATCTGGCGATGCGCACTCGACTTCACGGCTATCGTCTTGAACTCGGGGTTGTTCATGAGACCCGCGCCGCCCTGCACGGTGAACGTGCCCATCACGTCAGCCTGACGTCCTTGCAGCGCGAGAATCTGCGCCTGTTCGTCGGCGTAGAACGAAAACTGCACGCGTTGTGGCAACGCTTTTTCGCCCCAGTAGTCGGGATTGCGTACGAACGAGGCGCCGACCTTCGGTGTGTACTTCTCGAGCTTGAACGGACCGGTGCCGATAAAGCTCTTTTCGTAATTGCCCGCATAGTTTGCTGGCAACAGGATGGCGTTGTAATTGTCCGAGGAAACGTAATATGGGAAGTTGCCGTTCGGCGCGTCGAGATGGAATGCCACCGTGTGATCGTCCACGGCCTGGGTGCCGCCCTTGGACAGCACACCCTTCAATACGGAGAGCGCCGCCGAGCCGCTTGCCGGATCGGCGAGGCGGTCGAAGGTGGCAACGACGTCTTTGGCCGTGAACGGCTGGCCGTCGCTGAACTTCACGTTCGGGCGCAGCTTGAAGGTCCAGACGTCGCCCTTGTCGTTCGGCTTCCATGACAGCGCGAGCGCCGGCTTCAGGACCAGGTGTTCGCCGTCGTCGTCGATCAGGAATTCGCCGGTCTGAACCAGCAGCGCGAGACCGCCGGCGTCGGTGACGGTGAGCGGGTCGATCGCGCCGGCGGGCGTCAAATGGGCCACGCGGATGGTGGCGTTGGCTCCGCCCGCTGCGCCCTGCGCGCGCGCTTGCGGCGTGGCGAACAGGCCGCCGCCGGCAAGCGAGAGTCCAATGACGCTTGCGTAGCGCAGCAACTCGCGGCGCGACAGACGGCCGGCGAGGAATTCGTCGATCGCGTGATTGCCGTAGTTATCGGCGCTGCGGCGTGCAGTTTCGAGCGCGAGGAGTCGATCCGCGGAAGTCTTCATCGATGGGGTGTCCAGTCCGTTCTGATTGGTGCCGGGCGGCTGACGCACGGCAGGGGCGACGGTATTGCGATGGCGAAAAGCGGTTTCAGTGTAAGCGATTGCCTACCGATTCGGAACGTTTGCGGCGGCCACGGGCCAGCGAGGCGCGCTTAAAGGGGTCAACCTGTATCGCGCTGACAACGCCCTGCGGGCGCCGTATAACACTTGCCGATGCAGCGGCAGAAGAACCGCCGCGGCGACGACATCTTTACCGGTTGGCTTAGTGCTCGTGCGGATGCTTGTGAATCGGATCGACCCAATACACGGTTTCCGGTGCTTCGACGGCGTCGATGTTCAGATTGACCACGACCGCTTCGTTGTCGCTGCGCACCAGCACGCATTCGAGCGGGTCGTCGGTGCTGGCGTTGATTTCCTGGTGCGGCACGTAGGGCGGCACGAAAATGAAGTCGCCGGGACCGGCCTCCGCGGTGAATTCGAGGTGCTCACCCCAGCGCATGCGTGCCTGGCCACGTACCACGTAGATCACACTTTCGAGCGCGCCGTGATGATGCGCGCCGGTCTTCGCATTCGGATGAATCGTCACCGTGCCCGCCCAGATTTTCTGCGCACCGACGCGCGCCGCATTGATTGCGGCTGCGCGATTCATGCCGGGGGTTTGCGCGGTGTTTGAGTCGAGCTGGTCGCCGCGGATGACCTTGACGCCGTGCTCGCGCCAGTCGATGGGTGCGCTTGCGGCGGAGGGCGCAGCGTCGGATTCATGAGCGTGAGGGTGGTCGTGGTCGTGCGGATGGTCGTGGCTCATGGCGTGTCTCCTTTGGCCAAGGTGGGCATCCCAGGCGGGCCTGTCGCCATTCTTGCATGTTCACGGATTGCGCGCGCAGCGTGTGGGCGTGTGGGAAACGATCGCGGCGCAAATGGTCCGGGCGAAAAAAAGCCCGCTCACATGAACGGGCTTCTTCCACACGAACCTACAGCGCTTACTTCTGCTTCGCGTTGATCACGGCTTCGGCGACGTTGTTCGGCGTTTCAGCGTAGTGCTTGAACTCCATCGTGTAGGTCGCACGGCCTTGAGTTGCCGAACGCAGCGAGGTCGAATAGCCGAACATCTCCGCGAGCGGCACTTCGGCGCGCACCAGCTTGCCGCCGCCACCTGCGATGTCCTCCATGCCTTGCACGAGTCCGCGACGGCTCGACAGGTCGCCCATCACGTTACCCATGAAGTCTTCGGGCGTTTCCACCTCCACGGCCATCATCGGCTCAAGCAGCACCGGCTTGGCCTTGCGCATCGCTTCCTTGAACGCGATCGAACCGGCCATGCGGAACGCGTTTTCGTTCGAATCGACGTCGTGGTACGAACCGAAGGTCAGCGTCACCTTCACGTCGACCACCGGATAGCCCGCCAGCACGCCGGCCTTCAGCGTTTCCACAATACCCTTGTCGACCGCCGGGATGTATTCGCGCGGAATCACGCCGCCCTTGATGGCGTCGACAAATTCGTAGCCCTTGCCTTGCGCCGCCGGCTCCAGCGTGATCACTGCGTGACCGTACTGACCGCGGCCGCCCGATTGCTTGACGAACTTGCCTTCCACATCCTCGACCTTGTTGCGCACCGTTTCGCGGTAAGCAACCTGCGGCTTGCCGACCGTGGCTTCCACGCCGAACTCGCGCTTCATTCGGTCGACCAGAATTTCCAGGTGCAGCTCGCCCATCCCGGAGATGATGGTCTGGCCGGATTCTTCGTCGGTCTGCACGCGGAACGACGGATCTTCCTGGGCGAGGCGATTGAGCGCAATGCCCATCTTTTCCTGGTCGACCTTGGTCTTCGGCTCGACGGCCTGGGAAATCACCGGTTCCGGGAAGATCATCTTTTCAAGGATGATGATGTGGTTCGGATCGCACAGCGTGTCGCCCGTGGTGGCTTCTTTCAGGCCGACTGCCGCGGCAATGTCACCGGCGTAGACTTCCTTGATTTCCTTGCGCTCGTTCGCATGCATCTGCAGGATCCGGCCGAGGCGTTCCTTCTTTTCCTTGGCCGAGTTGTAGACGGTATCGCCCGAATTCACCACGCCCGAATACACGCGGAAGAAAATCAGCTGGCCGACGAACGGGTCGGTCATGATCTTGAAGGCAAGGGCGGAGAAAGGATCGTCGTCCTTCGGATGACGCTCGATTTCGTTATCGTCCTCGTCGTGACCGGTGATCGCGGGAATGTCCAGCGGCGACGGCAGATAGTCGATCACCGCGTCGAGCATCGCCTGCACGCCCTTGTTCTTGAACGCGCTGCCGCATAGCATCGGCACGATCTCGTTGGCAATCGTACGCACACGGATGCCGTGCTTGATTTCCTCTTCGGTCAGCGTTTCGCCGCCCAGATATTTGTCGAGCAATTCCTCGCTCGCTTCAGCGGCGGCCTCGACCATCTTGTCGTGCCATTCCTTCGCGGTATCTGCGAGTTCCGGCGGGATGTCCCGATACTCGAACTTGATGCCCTGGTTCTCTTCATCCCAGTAGATCGCCTTCATCTTGACGAGGTCGACCACGCCCTGGAAATGATCTTCCGCGCCGACCGGAATCTGGATCGGTACCGCGTTGCCCTTCAGGCGGTCGCCAATCTGCCGCTGCACGCGGAAGAAGTCGGCGCCGACCCGGTCCATCTTGTTGACGAACGCGATGCGCGGCACCTTGTACTTGTTCGCCTGGCGCCATACGGTTTCGGACTGCGGCTGCACGCCGCCGACCGAGTCGTACACCATGCACGCGCCGTCGAGCACGCGCATCGAGCGCTCAACTTCAATAGTGAAGTCGACGTGACCCGGGGTGTCGATGATGTTGATGCGGTGTTCCGGATAGTTGCCGGCCATGCCTTTCCAGAAAGCGGTCGTGGCAGCCGATGTGATCGTGATGCCGCGCTCCTGCTCCTGCTCCATCCAGTCCATCGTCGCCGCACCGTCGTGAACTTCACCGATCTTGTGAGTCACGCCGGTGTAGAACAGGATGCGTTCGGTGGTGGTAGTTTTGCCGGCATCGATGTGAGCGCTAATGCCGATGTTCCGGTAGCGCTCGATGGGAGTCTTGCGGGGCACGTGAACCTCCTTGGAGTGTTTCTCTCGCCGGTGACGGGCGTCGCGCGGCGCGCGACGCCGCCCGGACGATCTCGGTGCTGCTGTAAGACTATAAGCATAGCGCGTGACACCCGCTTTTGCAGGAATCTTGCCAGGCGGGCGTAACGGCCAGCCAGTGGGCGTTGCAGCGGCGTGTGCAGGTGCAAAAAAGCCGGTGGCCTCGGGAGGGCACCGGCTTCGCGGGATGTGGGGACTGTAAGACGGGAAGCCGGTGGCCGCTGGTCCGGCGACCGCATACCACTATAGCTTACCGCTGGCGCACGCTCGCGCTTATTGCGCCGCCGGCAACCCCTGCATCACCATCCCCGGCTTGATGCCCTTCGACTCGAACCAGTTCTTGCTCATTTCCAGCGCATACACACCGTTGTTGCGCGGGCAATGGTTGTTGGTCGTCTCGGCATCCATTTCGTCGATGTCGGTGATCGTGCCGTCGGCGCGCATGAAGGCGATCGACAGCGGGATCAGCGTATTCTTCATCCAGAAGCAGTGCACGGCGTTCTCGCCGAACACGAACAGCATGCCTTCGTTCGGCGCGAGCTGCGTGCGATACATCAGACCTTGCTCACGATCCGCATCGGTGCTGGCGACGGCGGCGTCGATGACGAACATGCCGACCGTCAGCTTGGTGCGCGGGAAGTCGCCGGGCTGCTTCGCGCCGGGCGGCATCTGTTGTGCGTAGGCGTTGTGAACAGGGGCAAGCGTGAACGAGGCGGCAGCCAACGGCAACGCAACGGCAATCGCAAAACGCGCAAACAATGAGCGCAGGGAAATTCGCACGGCAAGACTCCAGGCAGGAAATTAACCCGCGCATGTTACGCGAGCGCGTCAGAGCACGTCAAAAACAAAAAGGCAGATCGCCTTGCGGTGATCTGCCTTTCAACGCCGTAAGAACGGCAAGTGCTGCTTGTTCTTGACTGCGTTTTTACGACAAACTTACTCCGAAGCGCCCGAAGCTGCAGCAGCTGCTGCTGCCTTCTTCTTCGATGCCTTCTTGTGCGTTGCCTTCTTCGTGGTCTTCTTTGCCGACGAAGCTGCTGCCATCGGAGCTGCCGAAGCTGCGACCGGTGCCGAAGCTTGTGCGAATGCTGCCGTTGCGAAGAGGCCAGCGACCAGAGCGGCGATCAGTTTGTTCATTTTGTGAATCCTCAGCTTTAGTTAATTAACCAAATGACCCGGTTATGTATGAGTCATGTCGGTAAACGTGCCATCCACCTTTCGGTTGACAGCCGCATCAACAAATTTTCGTGACGCGTCTGCTAGCGCTCGGGCTCCCTGCACTGACCGCAAGAACGGCTTGTACAAAGGCCCTCAAGGCTGAATGCCGGATAGCTTCGGGCGGCATCTGCGTCGAATAACGCGTGAGCTTGCGACGCGGTTGACGTAAATTTTCGGGAATATTTATTCCGGCGTTATGAAAAGGCCAAAGGCCCTTGGCGAATTGCGGCAATGAATATTCACTGCATAAAAAACGCTTGCGGATACAACGGTTTAGCTGGCGTTTGCTTAAACCTTGAGCATCATCGGATACCGTCCCACGGTGCGCGTGGAGAGAGTTCGAGCGAGGCGCCCGGTTCGAGTCCCAGCGAAAAAATATCTAGCGCGCCGATGCCTACGCGCACGAGGCGCAGGGTAGGGAAGCCGACTGCCGCCGTCATGCGGCGCACCTGCCGGTTCTTGCCTTCGGTGATGAACAGTTCGACCCATGCCGTGGGGATCGCCGCACGATATCGAATGGGCGGATTGCGCGGCCACAGGGTCTCGGGTGGTTCGATTAGTTGCGCGTGACACGGGCGTGTCACATAGTCGCCAAGATCGACGCCGCTTGCGAGCCTCGTGATTGCTGCGTGATCCGGTGCGCCTTCGACCTGCGCCCAGTAACGTTTGACGAGCTTGTGGCGCGGTTCGGCGATGCGCGCCTGCAGCGTGCCGTCATCGGTGAGCAGCAGCAGGCCTTCGCTATCCGAATCGAGGCGGCCGGCCGGGTAGACGCCGGGCACCTTGACCCAATCGGCCAGCGATGCGCGCGTTTCGTGCGGTGAGAACTGGCAGATGGTGCCGAACGGCTTATTGAGAGCAAGGAGGCGCATGCGGAATCCGGCGAACACCGGCCTTTATGGGCGCTTGAGCCGGCGCCGGTTGGCACCCGCTCGACGCCCGGCTGGACAAGTTCTGTGGCAAACGGCGGGATAATAATGCATAATCCATCGCAGCA
Organism: Paraburkholderia sp. EB58; assembly: GCF_050436665.1. Lineage (NCBI taxonomy): Bacteria > Pseudomonadati > Pseudomonadota > Betaproteobacteria > Burkholderiales > Burkholderiaceae > Paraburkholderia > Paraburkholderia sp. EB58. Next base: position 306,795 of record NZ_JBNDMQ010000006.1, read on the forward strand.
GATCTTATGTCTTATATAAGACATAAGACGCGCATGTGATTGCCCGAAGCGGCAAGATACTGCCACCATTGCTTTGCCCTCCCGCAAAACCCGCGCCCGGTTGCCGGCGCTGCGAGGTTCAGCGTGGGCTAGAATAACCGCTCGACCGCTCGCAGGCGTTCGGCATTGCGCGTAGCGAGGAGCGCCCGGTTTCGCAGTCCCCATCTGCTTCAACCAGAACAGCCATCACTGGAGTCCGATCATGCCGTATCAGCACATTAAGGTTCCGACGGGCGGAGACAAGATTACTGTCAACGCAGACTACTCGCTCAACGTTTCTGACCAGCCGATCATTCCGTACATCGAAGGTGACGGTACGGGTACCGACATCACGCCGGTCATGATCAAGGTGGTCGACGCGGCGGTCGAGAAAGCCTACGCGGGCAAGAAGAAGATCCATTGGATGGAAGTCTTTGCTGGCGAGAAGGCGACCAAGGTCTATGGTCCGGACGTGTGGCTGCCGGAAGAAACGCTGGCGGTGGTGAAGGAATATGTCGTCTCGATCAAGGGGCCGCTGACAACCCCGGTGGGCGGCGGCATCCGTTCGCTGAACGTGGCGCTGCGCCAGGAGCTCGATCTCTACGTCTGCCTGCGCCCTGTGCAGTACTTCAAGGGCGTGCCCTCGCCGGTGCGTGAACCGGACAAGACCAACATGGTGATCTTCCGCGAGAACTCGGAAGACATCTACGCCGGTATCGAATGGGAAGCAGGCTCGGAACAGGCGAAGAAGGTCATCAAGTTCCTGCGCGAAGAAATGGGCGTGAAGAAGATCCGCTTTCCCGAGACGTCGGCGATCGGCATCAAGCCGGTGTCGAAGGAAGGCACGGAACGTCTGGTGCGCAAGGCGCTGCAGTATGCGATCGACAACGATCGCCGCTCGCTCACGCTGGTGCACAAGGGCAACATCATGAAGTTCACCGAAGGCGCTTTCCGTGACTGGGGCTATGCGCTGGCGCAGAAGGAATTCGGCGCGCAACTGGTGGACGGCGGCCCGTGGATGAAGTTCAAGAACCCGAAGACGGGTAGCGACATCGTCGTCAAGGACGTCATTGCCGACGCGTTCCTGCAGCAGATCCTGCTGCGTCCGGCTGAATACGACGTGATCGCCACGCTGAACCTGAACGGCGACTACATTTCGGATGCGCTGGCTGCGCAGGTGGGCGGCATCGGTATCGCACCGGGCGCCAACCTGTCGGATTCGGTGGCCATGTTCGAAGCCACCCACGGCACGGCGCCGAAATACGCGGGCAAGGACTATGTGAATCCGGGCTCGGAAATTCTGTCGGCAGAGATGATGCTGCGTCACCTCGGCTGGACCGAAGCGGCGGACATCATCATCAAGTCGATGGAAGCGTCGATTCTGCAAAAGCGCGTCACCTACGACTTCGCGCGTCTGATGGAAGGCGCGACGCAAGTCTCGTGTTCGGGCTTTGGTCAGGTGCTGATCGAGAATATGTGAGCGTGAAGTTCGGCCCGCCCCGGGCTGAATTAAAAACCCCGGTCGATTGATGGTCGCCGGGGTTTTGCGTTTTTGGGCTCAGGTGTTGTGCTGGCCGGCGGTGGGGCGCGCTAATGCGCGTGATTCCAGCCGGTATGTTGCTTGCGACGAATTGTCGCACCGAGGGTCCGTTCTTGTATCTCGCAAATGTGCTTCGGATATCCGATAACGGTCGCCCGGCTTCAGTTGTTGCTTCAGGATCAGCGTCTCAATACGCTGTACGAAAACAAAAATAATTCGTTATTCTGAATTTATCGTATCAAGTCCGATAGGGCGGACTACAACATTGTCAGTCATCTTGAAAAGGCCTCCTGATAAATGGCCAGGCGTCAGTCCATCTGGTTCGAAGTCACCCCCTCTGATATAAGTTCGCCGCTTTGGCAAGCGCGTCGTCGGCACAGGTTTGGCCGAACGATGACGCGCTCGATATTCGAGGGGAGAAAATGACCGACGAGAAGATTCGCGCGAATGTTTATGTAGCGACACCCAGCTACGGCTCGGTTGTCGCAACGGACTATGTCCTTGGCCTCCTTGATTTGTACGAAGCCTCTGCGCGTTATGGGTTCGGTCTGCGGACGAACTTCAACAGCTTTGACAGCCTCATCACCCGCGCCCGCAACATCATGGTCGCCGAGTTTCTCGCGGACAGCCGTTTCACGCATCTGATGTGGATTGACGGAGACATCGGTTTCAAGGGCGACGATGTAGTGCGACTTCTGAAGGCGGACCGGCCAGTGGTGGCGGGCGTGTACCCGCTGAAATCCGACGGCTGGCCGCGAGCGGGTTTGTCCGAGCCCTTGGCGGCCGGAACTACCAAAGCTGATTTTCAGGCGCGTTTCGCGACTTACCCTGCGGTGGCACGCGCCGGTAAGCTGGAGCCCGATGCAGACGGTTTTCTGGATGTCCTCTATGCGCCCACCGGATTCATGCTGATCAAGCGAGAAGTGTTTCGCGCTCTGATCCAGCGCTTTCCAGAGTTGCACTGCCGCACGCGCATGCAAGGCCGCGAGGACGAGGAGATGGGCGTGGCGGCATCCCTGCATTATTCATTCTTCGACACGATGATCGATCCACAAACACGCGTGTACCTATCTGAGGACTACGCGTTCTGCCGGCGTATCGAGAGTATTGGCATTACGCCGGCGGTGGATACGCGCTCGAACTTTACGCATCAGGGTGTGGCCGTGTTTCAGGGCGATCTGGCGCGCAGTCTGAAACTGCAACGCTCGGCAAGCCGTCTCGATGCGAAGTAAAAGGCGGCTCTTGTAAATCGCAAATTGACACCCCGGCGCCGCAAGATGGCCGGGGTTGTTCATTTTGTCGCGGCAGGCAACGATCACCAGCAAGCGATGCCCTCTGCGCTATGATGCATCGACCGATTACCCGCACACGCGATACGCGCGAACTGTTCCGCAATGATCTGTCTCAGGCGCTTCCTCATCGTGCTTTCGCTTGCTTTGCTAGCCATACAAGGCGCGTTCGCGCACGAGCGCATCATGCCCATGCGGGGCGATGGCGCGCCGTGCAGATGCGAGGAGTCACCGGTGATGTGAGCGCACCGTACGTCGCGTCCAGCTTGCGTTCGCATTGCGAAACGACGGCCGCAGCAGAGCCACCCGTGCAATCACGACCGCGACCGCACTGCAAGGCCAGGTTGTGGGGCCGCTGATCGAAGTGCGCGAGGGCGACACGGTCGAAATCCGTTTCGTGAATCGCTTGCCGCAACCGTCGACGATCCATTGGCACGGCTTGCCGGTGCCGCCAGACCAGGGCGGTAATCCGTCCGATCCTGTCGCACCGGGCGCCTCGCGCGTCTACCGCTTTACGCTGCCGCCGGGTAGCGTCGGCACTTATTGGTACCACCCGCATCCGCACATGATGTCGGCGGAGCAGGTGTTTCGGGGACTCGCGGGCCCAATCGTGGTACGCGCTGCTGCCGATCCGCTCGCCGGCTGGCCCGAGCGCCACCTGTTCTTCTCCGATCTGAAGCTCGCGAGCGACGGCACGATCGCGCCCAACGATATGGTGGACTGGATGAACGGCCGCGAAGGACAGTTCGTGCTGGTCAACGGCGCGCGTCGTCCGCTCATCGTGATGGCGGCGGACGAACGGTGGCGGGTGTGGAATGCCTGCAATGCCCGCTATTTGAGATTGTCGCTGGGAAACGGACGCACCTTTGCCCAGGTTGGCGCGGATGGTGGCCTGCTGCAGCAGCCACGCGAAGGGCTGACGGAGCTATTGCTGGCACCTGGCGAACGTGCGGAGCTTATTGTCCGCGTCGGGGGAGGAGTGCCAGGGGCCGCGCAATCGTCACAATCTGCGCCATCTGCACCGCCTGCATCATCCGGCCGATCCACCCAATCGGCGCAATCCACCCAGTCGGCACAGCCCACGCGCGCGGTCCTGACCGCCGAGGTGTACGACCGCCGCAAGATGGCGGTGTCACACGACAGTCTGCCGCCCGATTCCGCGCACCCGCTTGCCGACGTGCAGTTCGGACCGCACACCCCGGACGCCCCCGGCCTCGCCCCGGCGATTGCCGCAACGCTGCGTGAAATCTCAGCGCTCGGAGCGCCGGTCAGTCAAAAGTCCGTGGTGTTTTCGGAGCGAATGGACATGGCCGCGATGCACCGCAGCGGCGCATCCCACAGCGGCGTGCCCGCCGGCATGGCTTTCCTGATCAAAGGTGCGAGCTTCGATCCACAGCGCATCACGATGACGAGCCGTCGTGGCGAGGTCGAACGCTGGTCGATTGAAAACTGTGCGGACATGGATCACCCGTTCCATCTGCACGGCACGCAATTTCAGGTGCTCGAGCGGGAACAAGGCGGCGTCGCGACGCCCGAGCCTTATCTGGCGTGGCGCGACACGGTCAACGTACAGCCAGGGGAGATAGTACGGATCGCCTCAGTTCAGCAGCAGGCGGGGGATAGGATGTTCCACTGCCATATCCTTGAGCACGAGGATCTCGGCATGATGGGCACGCTCAGAGTGGTGTGACGGCGGGTATGACGCGCTGACCTGAGTGTTAGGCGAGGCGCCGCGGGACGCGCAAACCGCGTCCCAGAATGAAGAAACCCGGCACGAAGCCGGGTTTCCAGGGTACGGGTATCGAACAGACTCAGGCGGCGGCCTGGATGTTCGATGCCTGCTTGCCTTTGGGGCCTTGCACGACCTCAAAGCTGACCTTTTGACCTTCCTTCAGGGTTTTGAACCCATTCATCTGGATGGCCGAAAAGTGTGCAAACAGATCCTCACCGCCTTCGTCGGGCGTAATGAATCCGAAACCTTTCGCGTCATTGAACCATTTGACCGTACCAGTTGCCATACCTACTTCCCCTGTAACTCATGACACCACCACGAGCCCTCGAAAAGCTTAACGGCCGCATGCGGCCGCTCCCTCCTCACAAGCTCACCATCGGCATTTTTTCGAATTTGTGGCTGACTGAAAAAAGTGCCAGCTTGATTGTTGGGGCTCTTTATTCGAGTGTCAAGAAAATTTTGAGACGGTTCCCGGGCCGTTGCAAACACCCCATTTCCAGGGTTTTTCCCGCTTTTCTTATGTGCGGTCGCGCAAGCGTCCCGTCTTGAAAAGTCGCATAATCGACTCACATGCTGTTCTGCGGGTCGGTGCTCCCGCAAGACTTACCGGGTTAGGACCAAGTGATGTGCAAGCGCCCCAACCTGGCGCATCGCGCGAGGCCTTTCGGGGCAGCAAACTCGGGGTGTCCCGGGTTTTCCCCAGAGCCGTCGCGCACGCGCTCAGCTTGCTGCGGCAGGTTGTGCGATACTCGATCCAACTGCACTGCAACAGCAGAAGCAACGACATTCTTGGAGGGCCGGCTCCGCAATCGGCTCCGTGCAAGGCGCACGCGTGACAGGCAGTGCCGTCATGTGGAGGCGAAACAAGATCACCGGCCAGCCGGTCGGGTTTTGACAGGATTGCGGGCCTGTCCGAGTTGTTTAGAATGGGTGTATGGCAATTATCCCGGACAAGCAGGACGGCACCGTACTGGAGCGGCAGGAAAAAAAGCTGAAGCCGCCGGCCATGTATAAGGTGGTGCTGTTGAACGACGACTTCACGCCAATGGAATTTGTCGTGATGGTCGTGCAGGAATACTTCAATAAAGATCGTGAAACCGCAACGCAGATTATGCTGAAGGTGCATCGCGAAGGCAGGGGAGTTTGTGGGGTCTATACGCGGGACATCGCGTCGACCAAAGTCGAGCAAGTCGTTACCCACGCACGGCAGGCCGGGCATCCGCTGCAGTGTGTGATGGAGGAAGCATGATTGCCCAGGAACTGGAAGTCAGCTTGCACATGGCGTTCATGGAAGCACGCCAGGCGCGGCACGAGTTCATTACGGTCGAACATCTTTTACTGGCCCTGTTGGACAATCCGACGGCCGCAGAGGTGTTGCGCGCATGCGCGGCCAACATCGAGGATCTGCGCCAGAACCTGCGCAACTTCATTCATGACAACACGCCAACCGTGCCTGGCACGGATGACGTCGACACGCAGCCCACGCTGGGTTTCCAGCGCGTGATCCAGCGTGCCATCATGCATGTGCAGTCCACCTCGAATGGCAAGAAGGAAGTGACCGGAGCGAACGTGCTGGTCGCGATCTTCGGCGAAAAGGATTCGCACGCTGTCTACTACCTGCAACAGCAGGGTGTGACGCGCCTGGACGTGGTGAACTTCATCTCGCACGGCATTGCCAAGACCAGCAGCACCGACGCCGCCAAGGCGAGCGATGCGAACGCCGAGTCTGACGAAGCTGCCGCGCAGAAAGAAACGCCGCTCGCGCAATTCACGCAGAACCTGAACCAGATGGCGAAAGACGGCCGCATCGACCCGTTGATCGGGCGCGAGTCGGAAGTCGAGCGCGTGGTGCAGGTGCTGTGCCGCCGCCGCAAGAACAATCCGCTACTGGTCGGTGAGGCTGGTGTCGGTAAAACCGCGATTGCCGAAGGGCTTGCGTGGCGCATTACGCGCGGCGAAGTGCCGGATATCCTGGCGGATGCGCAGGTGTACTCGCTGGATATGGGCGCGCTGCTCGCCGGTACCAAATACCGCGGCGATTTCGAACAGCGCCTGAAGACGGTCCTCAAGGAATTGAAGGAACGTCCGCATGCCATTCTGTTCATCGACGAAATTCATACGCTGATCGGCGCAGGTGCCGCATCGGGCGGTACGCTGGACGCGTCGAATCTGCTGAAGCCGGCGCTGTCGTCGGGCACGCTCAAGTGCATCGGCGCCACGACGTTCACCGAATACCGCGGCATCTTCGAAAAAGATGCAGCTCTGTCGCGCCGCTTCCAGAAAGTGGATGTGACCGAGCCGACCGTCGAACAGACCGTGGCGATCCTGCGTGGCCTGAAGTCGCGTTTCGAAGAGCATCACGGCGTGAAGTACTCGTCGGGTGCGCTGTCGGCGGCGGCTGAACTGTCGGCACGCTTCATCACGGATCGTCATCTGCCGGACAAGGCAATTGACGTGATCGACGAAGCGGGCGCAGCGCAACGCATCCTGCCGAAGTCGAAGCAGAAGAAGACCATCGGCAAGGGCGAGATCGAGGAAATCATCTCGAAGATCGCGCGTGTCCCGCCGCAAAGCGTATCGCAGGACGACCGCAGCAAGCTGCAAACGCTGGATCGTGACCTGAAGAGCGTGGTGTTCGGGCAAGACCCGGCCATCGACGCGCTGTCGGCCGCGATCAAGATGGCGCGTGCGGGTCTCGGCAAGCTGGACAAGCCGATCGGCGCGTTCCTGTTCTCCGGTCCGACTGGCGTCGGCAAGACGGAAGTGGCGAAGCAACTGGCGTTCACGCTGGGTATCGAGCTGATCCGTTTCGACATGTCGGAGTACATGGAGCGTCATGCGGTGAGCCGGCTGATCGGCGCGCCGCCGGGCTATGTCGGTTTCGATCAGGGCGGTCTGCTGACCGAAGCCGTGACGAAGAAGCCGCATTGCGTGCTGCTGCTCGACGAAATCGAAAAGGCGCATCCGGACATCTACAACGTGCTGCTGCAGGTGATGGACCACGGCACGCTGACGGATAACAACGGGCGCAAGGCCGACTTCCGCAACGTCATCATCATCATGACGACGAACGCGGGTGCCGAGGCAATGGGCAAATCGGTCATCGGCTTTACGACGCGCCGCGAAACCGGCGACGAAATGGTCGATATCAAGCGCATGTTCACGCCGGAGTTCCGTAACCGTCTGGACGCAACCATCAGCTTCCGCTCGCTCGATGAGGAAATCATCATGCGCGTGGTCGACAAGTTCCTGATGCAGCTGGAAGACCAGTTGCATGAGAAGAAGGTCGATGCGCTCTTCACCGACGCGCTGCGCAAGCATCTGGCGAAGCACGGTTTCGATCCGCTGATGGGCGCACGTCCAATGCAGCGTCTGATCCAGGACACGATCCGTCGTGCGTTGGCGGACGAACTGCTGTTCGGCAAGCTGATGAGCGGCGGCCGCGTGACGGTCGACGTGGATGCGGAAGACAAGGTGCAGCTCACGTTCGACGAAACGCCTGCGCCGCGCAATCCGAATCCGGAAGCGGTCGAAGTCGAGTAAGCGTTCAGCTCTTCGTAGCTAGCAAAGCAAAACGGCGCGGGCCTCAAAGCCCGCGCCGTTTTTTTATTGCGCCTCGCCTCGCCTCGCCTCACCTTGTCACGTAACCGCACCGCCGTTCGTGCCAGCGCGCGCACGCCACGGTTTGCACGAGCGCTTTAGAAGAAAATCTCAGTGCTTGCCGGTGCTGCCGAAACCACCCGCGCCACGTTCGCTCTGCTCGAAATCGTCGACGATATTGAATTCCGCCTGCACGACCGGCACGATCACCAGTTGAGCGAGCCGCTCCATCGGATTCAGCGTGAACGTGGTCTGCCCGCGATTCCATGTCGAGATCATCAGTTGCCCTTGATAATCCGAATCGATCAACCCCACCAGATTCCCCAGCACGATGCCGTGCTTATGTCCCAGGCCCGAGCGCGGCAGGATCAACGCCGCAAAGCCCGAATCGCCAACGTGGATCGCCAGACCCGTCGGTATCAGCGCCGTTTGGCCCGGCTCCAGCGTCAGCGGTTCGTCGAGGCACGCGCGCAGATCGAGGCCAGCGCTGCCAGTCGTGGCGTAGGCCGGGAGTTGTTCGCGCATACGCGCGTCGAGAATCTTCAGGTCAAGTTTCATGCAGTTCGAATGAATGGGTGGGTGGAGGTGAAAAGGTCGGCGTTGTCTTAGTGTCCGAGCTGGAACGCGTCGGCGAGAAGTTCGTATGAGCGAAGCCGCGCGCGGTAACTTCCCGCCACGGTCAGCACTACCAGCTCATCGGCCTGGAATTGCTCCTGCAGGGCGAGCATGCGTTCGGTCACCTGCTCAGGCGTGCCGATGATGCTGCGCGGTTTCTCGCGGTCGATCACCAGTTGCTCGCGCTCGCCGTATTCCTGAGCGAGGCCCTGTTCGATATTCGGAATCGGCGCGTTCAGACCATAGGCCATCTGCACGCGGCGCAGGTCGACGGCTTTTTCCAGGTCGGCCGCTTCCTGTTCGGTGTCCGCGCAGATCACAAACACCGCGGCGGCCAGATAGGGCTGCGCTTCGTTGCCGGCCTTGAAGCGCTCGCGATAAGCGTGGGCAACCTGATGGCCGAAATGCGCGTTGATGAAATGCGCGAACGCGAAGCGGATACCGAGTTGCGCGGCCAGCAGGCCGCCGAACTCGCTTGAACCGAGCACCCATAACTGCGGCCGGGTCTCGACCTGCGGCTGCAGCAACACGCCCTGCGCGATGTGATCGACCGGCAGCGTGCCCTTCATCACTCCGACCAGATCGGCGACCTGCTGCGGGAAAATGTCGCCGCGGTTGTAGTCGCCGGCAGCGACGGCCTGTGCGGTGCGCATATCGCCGCCCGGCGCGCGGCCGACGCCGAGGTCGATGCGGTTTGGAAACAGCGCTTCGAGCATCATGAACTGCTCGGCGACCTTGAACGGACTGTAGTACGGCAGCATCACGCCGCCTGAGCCGAGACGAATCCGTCGGGTCACGCTGCCAAGGCGCGCCAGCATCACCTCGGGGCAGGGATTCGACACGCCGCGCAGGCCGTGATGCTCGGCGCACCAGTAGCGCGTGTAGCCGAGATCGTCGGCGAGTTGCGCGAGTTCAATGGTGGCGGCGATCGCGTCCGCCACTGAGTGCCCGTCGATCACGGGCGTTTGATCGAGCACGGAAAGTAGCGTCATGACAGTACTGCTCCAAGGTGACTCAAGGTTCCGGCACGAGGACCGCTCAGTTGCCTGAGCGTTACCGGATCAGGCTCGTATCGGGCAGGCGCTTCGCGATTTCGGCAATCAATGCGCTTGCGAGCGCCTGCTTGTCCGCACGCGGCAGCTTCGTCGCACCGCTTGCTTCGAACAGGACTACTTCGTTGTCGTCGAGGCCGAAGGTCAGCGGGCCAAGATTGCCGATCAGAAGCGGCACATTCTTGCGCACGCGCTTTTCTTCGCCGTGTACATCCAGGTTGCCGCTCTCCGCCGCAAAACCGACGCAGAAGGGCGGGTGAGGCAGCTTCGCCACCGCAGCGAGAATGTCCGGATTTTCAACGAAGCTGAAAGTGGGCAAGGCACGCTCAGCGGTCTTCTTGATCTTGTGTTCGCTTACATGATCGACGCGCCAGTCGGCCACCGCCGCGACGCCGATAAAGATATCGTAGTCGGACACCGCGCTCATCACGGCGTCGTGCATCTGCTGCGCCGTTTGCACGTCTTCGCGGAAGACGCCCCACGGCGTTTCGAGTGCCACCGGACCGGCCACCAGATGCACGTCCGCGCCGGCCTGTTGGGCCGCGCGCGCAAGCGCAAAGCCCATCTTGCCGCTCGAGCGGTTGGTGATGCCGCGCACCGGATCCAGCGGCTCGAAGGTCGGGCCGGCGGTCAGCAGCACGCGGCGGCCGGCGAGGATCTTCGGCTGGAAGAACGAAGCAATGGCTTCGTAGGTGGCGGCGGCTTCCAACATACGGCCGTCGCCGACCTCGCCGCACGCCTGCGGGCCGGAATCCGGGCCGAGCACCTCGATGCCGTCGGCGCGCAGTTGCGCGACGTTGCGCTGTGTGGCCGGGTTTTGCCACATCTGGCGGTTCATCGCCGGTACGACCAGCAACGGGCAATCGCGCGCAACGCACAGCGTCGACAGCAGGTCGTCGGCCATGCCATGAGCCAGCTTGGCGAGGAAATCGGTCGAAGCCGGCGCAATCACGATCGCATCGGCTTCACGCGACAGATCGATGTGCGCCATGTTGTTCGGCACGCGCCCGTCCCACTGGCTGCTGAAGACCGGACGGCCTGACAGTGCCTGCATGGTGACGGGAGTGATGAATTGCGTCGCCGCTTCGGTCATGACGACCTGCACGCTCGCGCCTGCCTTGGTCAGCAGGCGCGTGAGTTCGGCGATCTTGTAGCAGGCAATCCCGCCGGAGAGGCCGAGGACGAGATGTTTTCCTGCGAGTTCTGCGGTTGCCAACGAAAGCCTCCGACACAAAGCATGATGGCCGGCCAGGCACGCCGGCCCCGAAACTCACGGCGTTAGCGCGAGCCGCGCACGCGCCGCAATTCGTCGAGCACGAGCAGTATCGCGCCGATCGTAATCGCGCTGTCGGCGAGGTTGAACGCCGGCCAGTGCCAGCTGCCCACGTGGAAATCGAGGAAGTCGATCACGTGGCCGTATGCCAGCCGGTCGATCACGTTGCCGAGCGCCCCGCCGAGAATCAGCGCGAGAGCGCTGCAGAACAGCTTCTGCCCGCCGTGGCGCTTGAGCAGATAGCAAATCACCAGCGCCGCGACTACGCCAAGGCCCGTGAAGGCCCAGCGCTGCCAGCCACCCGCCATGGCGAGGAAACTAAAGGCGGCACCGCGGTTGTACACCAGAATGAGGTTGAAAAACGGCGCAACCGCATGCGGCACACCGTATGCAAACACTTTCTGTACGGCGATTTTCGTGAGCTGATCGAACAGGATGACAATCAGCGCCACGCCAAGCCACGGTGCCAGCGAACCGCTGCTGGCGGGTTTCGACAGGGTTCTTGCCATTATGCCGCGCTCCTCGATTCGCCGCTTCCGTACAGATTGCTAAAGCACCGGCCGCATAGCGTCGGGTGTTCGGCGTTCTCGCCGACATCCGCGCGGTAGTGCCAGCAGCGTTCGCATTTGAGGTATTTCGAGGCGAGCACTTCGACGCTTTCGTCCGCCTCGCTCTCGACCTTCACGACCGTGGCGGAGGAGGTGATCAGGACGAACTTCAGATCGGCGCCGAGGCTCGCCAGCGCGTCGTGACGCGCGCCGCTCGCGCGGATTTCGACTTCCGCCTGCAGCGACGAGCCGATCAGGTTCGCGACGCGGGCTTCTTCCAATGCCTTGGTCACGTCGCTGCGCACGGCGCGCAGCAGGGTCCATTTGTCGAGCAATGCGGCGGCATCAGCCACTTCCGGATACGCGTGATATGTCTCCGTGAAGATGGTTTCGCTGTTCGGCTGGAACACCTTCCACGCTTCTTCCGCGGTGAACGACAGGAACGGCGCCATGATGCGCAACAGACCTTGGGCGATGTGATACAGCGCGGTCTGCGCGGCGCGGCGGGCGACGGAGTCGGGCGCCGTGGTGTACAGCCGGTCCTTTAGCACGTCGAGATAGAAGCCGCCCAAGTCTTCCGAGCAGAACGTCTGCAGCTTGGCCACGACCGGGTGGAACTCGTACTTGTCGTAGTGCGCGAGGATGTCCGTTTGCAAATTGGCCGAGAGGGCGACCGCATAACGGTCGATCTCGAGCCAGTCTTCCACCGGACGCGCGTTCTTCTCGAAGTCGAAGTCCGACAGATTCGCGAGCAGGAAGCGCAGCGTATTGCGGATGCGGCGGTAGCCTTCCGTCACGCGCTTCAGGATTTCCTCGGAGATGGCCAGCTCGCCCGAGTAATCGGTCGAAGCGATCCACAGACGGATGATTTCCGCGCCGAGGCGGTTCGCCACTTCATGCGGATCGATGCCGTTGCCGAGCGACTTGCTCATCTTGCGGCCTTCGCCGTCGACGGTGAAGCCGTGCGTGAGCAGCGCGTTGTACGGCGGCCGGCCGTCGAGCATGGAGGCGGTCAAGAGCGACGAATGGAACCAGCCGCGATGCTGGTCCGAGCCTTCCAGATACAGATCAGCCGGGAACTGCAGTTCGTCCTTGTGCGAGCCGCGTAGCACGTGCCAGTGCGTCGTGCCCGAATCGAACCACACGTCGAGCGTGTCGCGGTTCTTTTCGTACATGTTGGCGTCGTCGCCGATCAGCTCACGCGGATCGAGCGTTTGCCATGCCTCGATGCCGGCCTTCTCGACGCGTTGCGCGACTTCTTCGAGCAATTCAAGCGTGCGCGGATGCAGCTCGCCGGTTTCCTTGTGCACGAAGAAGGCCATCGGCACGCCCCATTGGCGTTGGCGCGACAGCGTCCAGTCCGGGCGGTTGGCGATCATGCTGAACAAACGCTGCTTGCCCCACGACGGGTAGAACGCCGTGTTCTCGATGCCTTCGAGCGCGGTTTCGCGCAGCGTCTTGTCGGTGTCGTTCGGCTTCACGTCCATGCCGGCGAACCATTGCGAGGTCGCGCGATAGATGATCGGCGTCTTGTGGCGCCAGCAGTGCATGTAGCTGTGCGTGTACTTTTCCGTGCGCAGCAGCGAGCCGGCCGCGTCGAGCGCTTCGACGATCTTCGGATTGGCAGCCCAGATGGACAGGCCGCCGAACAGCGCGAGCGATTCGATATAACGGCCATCACCCATCACCGGACTGATGATGTCCGAATCGGCCATGCCATGCGCCTTGCACGACACGAAGTCTTCCACGCCATAAGCGGGCGACGAGTGAACGATGCCGGTACCGGTTTCCGTCGTCACGTAGTCGCCGAGATACACCGGCGCCGTACGCTTGTAGCTCGGGTGCGCAGACGCGAGCGGGTGATGGAAGCGCAGATTCGCGAGCTTGGCGCCCGCGGCGGTGGCGACGACATTGCCTTCGAGGCCGTATTGCTTCAGGCACGCTTCGACGCGTTCTTCCGCGAGGATCAGCAGGCCGCGCGGCGTATCCACGAGTGCATAGACGATCTCCGGATGGACGTTGAGCGCCTGGTTGGCAGGGATCGTCCACGGTGTCGTGGTCCAGATCACGATGCCGCCTTCGCTGCGCGGCAGCGCAGCAAGGCCGAACGCCTGAGCGGTCTTTTCCGGCTCGGCGAAGGAGAACAGCACGTCGATGGTCGGATCGGTCTTGTCCTTGTATTCGACTTCCGCCTCAGCCAGCGCCGAGCCGCAGTCGAAACACCAGTTCACCGGCTTCAGGCCGCGGAACACGTAGCCCTTTTCCAGGATCTTCGCGAGCGCGCGGATTTCACCGGCTTCGTTCGTGAAGTTCATGGTCTTGTACGGGTTGTCCCATTCTCCGAGTACGCCCAGACGCCGGAAGCCGAGCTTCTGCTTCTCGATCTGCTCGGTTGCGTAGGCGCGCGCCTTCTGCATGACCTCAGCAGCGGGCAGCGATTTGCCGAACTGCTTTTCGATCTGGATTTCGATCGGCATGCCGTGGCAGTCCCAGCCTGGCACGTAGGCCGCGTCGAAGCCCGCCATGTTGCGCGCCTTCACGACCATGTCCTTGAGGATCTTGTTCACCGCGTGGCCAAGGTGGATGTCACCGTTGGCATACGGGGGGCCGTCGTGCAGGATGAACTTTTTGCGTCCCTTGGAGGCCGCGCGGATCGTTTCGTAGACTTTGCGCTCCTGCCATTCCTTGACCCATTGCGGCTCGCGCTTGGGCAGGTCGCCACGCATCGGGAACGGCGTGTCGAGCAGGTTGACCGGGTATCGGGACTGCGGTTTCGAATCGGCTTTCTTGTTACTCATGGTGTGGTCGCGGTGAATTCTTTCGATGCGCGGTAAGGGCGCGATATGCGCACGATGCGCGGGGCGTTGCGCGCCCGGCAGGCATGTCGCGTGATCCACGGACGCCCTTCGATGCGCGCGGCGAGGGGTACGTGTTGTGCCTGACGCTCACACGTACCGCGGCGGCTATCTAATTCGGTCGGTGGCTGAAGTGGCAAAGCCCGTGGAGCGGCTGCCCGGCGTGCCGGTGCCGACCGCCGCGAACCACGCACGCGCATTGGCGACGTCGCGCGCGATGGCCGCCGTCAGCGTTTCGAGGTCGACGTACTTCTCCTCGTCACGCAGCTTCTTCAGAAATTCGACGCGCACGAGTTTGCCATACGCGTCACCGTGCCAGTCGAGCAGGTGGACTTCGAGCAGCACGCGGCCGGAATCGTCGACGGTGGGGCGCAAGCCGAGGCTGGCGACGCCCGGTACCGGTTCCGCTTCGATGCCGTGCACGCGAACCACAAAAATTCCCGCCAGCGCCGGGCGCTTGTGGGCGATTGGCAGGTTCAGCGTGGGAAAGCCGAGATCGCGGCCAAGCTTCATGCCATGGACGACGTGGCCGCTGATCAGATAATCGCGGCCGAGCGAGGCGCGCGCCGAGTCGAGATCGCCAGCAATCAGCGCCGTGCGCACGCCGGAACTGGAGATGCGCGCGCCGGACGGATCCGCGACGGTGGCCATCTGTTCGACTTCAAAACCGTGTTGCAAGCCCGCGGCCTTGAGCGAGTCGAAATCGCCTGCGCGCTTCGAGCCGTAGCGGAAATCGTCGCCGATCATCACCCAGCGCGCATGCAGGCCGTTGACGATAATCCGTTCGACAAACGCATCCGGCGACTGGCTCGCAAAGGTTTGGTTGAAATGCTCGACCACCACCCGGTCGACACCATTGGTGCGCAGCGCCTCGAGCTTGTCGCGCAGCATGGCGATACGCGGCGGGGCGCCGGCCGGGTTGAAGAATTCACGCGGGTGCGGCTCGAAGGTCATCACGCAAACGGGCAGGCCGCGGGCATCGGCGGCGGCCCGCACATGGGCGAGCAAAGCCTGATGGCCGCGGTGGACACCGTCGAAGTTGCCGATGGTCAGTGCGCAGGGCGCACGGCTCTCGGCATTGGGAAGACCGCGGAAGACTCTCACAATAGCGTGTTGGGCGACGTTGAGTGTGGGGACGGCCGGCAGGGACGGACCGGACTCCGCAAAACACACGATTATAAACGCTCAGGGCAAGACACGGCGGCGCAGCGCCGTTCCGGCGTCCCCCGAATGATAAAATCCGCGGATGAAAAAACTTGTCATCCTGATTTCCGGGCGGGGCAGCAACATGGAAGCCATCGTTCGCGCTTGTTCGCGCGAAGGCTGGCCGGCGCGAGTCGCCGCCGTGATTGCCAACCGTCCAGACGCTGCGGGCCTTGAGTTCGCCGCGTCACATGGTATTGCCACGGCGGTGGTCGACCACCGCCAGTTTCCCGACCGCGAGAGCTTCGACGCGGCGCTGGCGGGCGAAATCGACGCTTTCGCGCCCGATCTGGTTGCGCTCGCCGGCTTCATGCGGGTGCTGACGCCCGGCTTCGTTGACCGCTACGCGGGGCGCATGCTGAACGTCCATCCGTCGCTGCTGCCGAGCTTTGCCGGCCTCAAAACGCATCAGCAGGCGCTTGACGCCGGCGTGCGGCTGCACGGCGCATCCGTTCATTTTGTCACGTCGCAGCTCGATCATGGGCCTATCGTGGTCCAGTCCGCCGTGCCGGTGCTGCAAGGCGACGACGCCGTGGCGCTGGCCGGGCGCGTACTCGAAACCGAACACATTATTTACCCACGCGCGGTGCGCTGGTTCGTTGAAGGGCGCCTCGCGCTCGACGGACTGCGCGTCACGCTGACGCCGCCGGAGCCGCAATGGCTCTTTGCCGACATCAATAGCAACAAGATCGCCGGAGAGGGCGTATGAGACTGCATGGATTTTTGATTGGACAAACCGAAACGCTGCTCGCGGACGTGCTGAAGCTTGCCGGCCCCGCCGATGCTGCCACCAGCCGCTTTTTCCGCGCCCACCCGAAACTCGGGCACGGCGAGCGCGGCGTGATCGCCGAAGCGGTCTTCGCAGTGCTGCGGCGCCGGATGGAGTTCGCCCATCTGGCCGAAAGCGGCACTGGTAGCCCAGCGCGCCGGATGGCCTTGCTGGGCCTGATGCAGACGGCAGGGCGCTCGGCGTTGAAGCCGTTTCTCTCCGACACGGAGTCCAACTGGCTCGAACACGTCGCGAAGATCGACCCGGAGAGCCTGCCGCTGCGGATTCGCATGAATCTGCCTGACTGGATCTATCAGGCGCTGTCGAAGCGCTTCGAGGCCGACGAACTGGCGCAACTCGCCGCCGCACTGAACTACCCGGCGCCACTGGATCTGCGTGCCAACCCGATCAAGGCGAGCCGCGACGACGTGCTCGGCGCGCTGTCGAAGGCCGGCATCGAGGCCGGCGCCACGCCGTTCGCGCCGTTTGGCGTGCGGGTGGTCGGCAAGCCGCCGCTCACCAAGCTCGACGCGTTCCAGAACGGCTGGGTCGAAGTGCAGGATGAGGGCAGCCAGTTGCTATGCTCGCTGGTGGCGCCCAAGCGCGGCGAAATGATCGTCGATTTCTGCGCCGGCGCGGGCGGCAAGACCCTCGCACTGGGCGCGATGATGCGCTCCACGGGCCGCCTGTACGCGTTCGACATCTCCGAGCGGCGCCTCGCCAAGCTCAAGCCGCGCCTTGCGCGCAGCGGGCTGTCGAACGTCAATCCGGTGCTGATCGACAGCGAGCACGATGCGAAGATCAAGCGCCTCGCGGGCAAGATCGACCGCGTGCTGGTGGACGCGCCGTGCAGCGGCCTCGGTACGCTGCGGCGCAATCCGGATCTGAAATGGCGCCAGTCGCCGGAATCCATCGCCGAACTCGCGCCCAAGCAGTTGTCCATCCTGACGAGCGCCGCGCGTCTCGTGAAGGTGGGCGGCCGGCTCGTCTACGCGACCTGCAGCATTCTGGAAGCCGAAAACGAAACCATCGTCGAGCAATTCCTCGCCAATCACCCGAACTTCGCCGTGGTCCCGGCGCGTGACGTGCTGGCCGAACAGCGCGTCGAGCTGGAGATGGGAGACTACCTGTCGCTGTGGCCGCACCGCCACGCCACCGACGGTTTCTTCGCCGCCGTGCTGGAGCGCCGCTCCTAAGCGGCTTTGCCGCGCCGGCCGCCGTCCGAGGTAGTGGCGGCGCGCTGGATGCGCATACCCAACCATGCAGAATCGGATCTTCTCCCACCTGTTCGGCGACGTCGCCCACGACTTCGGTCAGCCGGTGATGCTTTGGCAGGTGGGCTTGCTGCTCGGCACGCTCGTGCTCGCGTGGGGGCTAGCCTGGCTGCTGCGCCGCACGGTCGACCTGCGGCGGCAGACGCACTATCAGGCGCTGCGCTTCGGCGCGGAAAGCCTCAACCGCGCGTTTTTCCCGCTGATCGGCGCGGCGCTGGTCTGGATCGCGCAGGCGATCGCCTCGCCTTTCATGCATACGGCGCTGCTCGATCTGGCGCTGGTGCCGCTGTTCGGAATCGGGCTGATCTACGTGATGTTCTTCTTCGCCCGGCGGGTCTTTGGCAGCGATGGTGAAGCCCATACGCTGCTGTTCTTCGTCGAAAAGGTGGTCTCGCTGATCGTCTGGGTCGGCATGGTGCTGACCGTGATGGGCATTCAGGACGACGCGCTCGAGTGGATGGCCAGCGTGCGCTTTCGCGTGGCCAACGCGCACATGACGCTGTTGTCCCTGTCGACGGGACTGCTGTGGGTCTGTGTGACGATGGTGGTAGCGATGTGGCTGGGCTCCGCGTTCGAAGAACGGCTGATACGCGCTCGCACGCTCGACGCGAACCTGAAAGTGGTGGTGGCGCGGGTCGGGCGCGCGCTGTTCATGCTGGCCGCGGTGCTGATCAGCCTGTCGCTGGTGGGTATCGATATTACGGTGCTGGGCGTATTCGGTGGCGCACTGGGGGTCGGGCTCGGCTTCGGCTTGCAGAAGATCGCCAGCAACTATGTATCGGGCTTCATCATCCTGATCGACCGCTCGTTGCGGATCGGCGACACGATCAACACCGGCGGCCTGCAGGGCATGGTCACGCAGATCCGCACACGCTACACGGTCGTGCGTGGCCTCGACGGCATCGAAACGCTGATTCCGAACGAAAAGCTGATTACCGATGTCGTACAGAACCAGTCGTCCTATCTGACGCGTGGCTACGCCAAGCTCGCAGTTCAGGTGACGTACACGTCAGACCTCGACCAGGCCATGGAACTGCTCGCGCAGGCCACGCAGGGCGTGGACCGGGTCCTGCTCGACCCCGCGCCGACGCCTTACCTGGTCGGATTTGGACCCGACGGTCTCAACCTCGAACTGGGTTTCTGGATCGAAGACGCGGCGACGGGTACGTCCGGCGTGCGCTCGGCGGTTAACCGCAATATCTGGCGCCTGTTCGGCGAGCACGGCATTTCGATCCCCTACGCGCAACGCGAAGTGCGAATAGTCGGCGCGAGCGACATACTGTCGCGACCGGTAAATCTGACCGGTGAGGCAGCCAGCGAGCCCGGCAGCGCCGCCTGACGCGGCAGGGCGGCTCCATGAGCACGCCAAAAATACCGCATCAGCGTGTTTGCCCTAGGTTGATACGCCACAAAAAATCCCCAATTGTTACAAACACTTGGAACGGTTCGCGTAGAATAACGTCCAATCTATTCGTATGCTTTCACTTTCTTGACGCCGCGTTTTTGGTTAGTCTCTCGGTTACTCTGTACGTGTTGTCTTTTGGTGTCCTGTCACTCTCGTTCCACAGGTAAATTGCCTTGTTGAATTCCTTGCTTGATTTTCTTGCCCACGGTCTGCTGCGCTTCTCGTGGTGGCAACTCGTGGTGTACACGGCCGTGGTGACGCACATCACGATCATTGGCGTGACGGTGTATCTGCACCGCTGCCAGGCGCACCGCGCACTCGACCTGCATCCCGCGGTCAGTCATTTTTTCCGCTTCTGGCTGTGGATGACCACAGGCATGCTGACCGGCCAATGGGCCGCGATTCACCGTAAGCACCACGCCAAGTGCGAGACCGAAGAAGATCCGCACAGCCCGCAGACGCGCGGCATCTGGAAGGTGCTGCTGGAAGGCGCCGAACTCTATCGCACCGAAGCGAAGAACGAAGAAACCATGCGCAAGTTCAGTCATGGCACGCCCAACGACTGGATGGAACGCAACGTCTACACGAAGTATCCGATTCTCGGCGTGAGCCTGATGATGGTGCTCAACGTCGCGCTGTTCGGCCTTGTCGGTCTGACGGTCTGGGCTGTGCAGATGATCTGGATTCCGTTCTGGGCGGCCGGCGTGGTCAATGGCCTCGCGCACTTCTGGGGCTATCGCAACTTCAACTCGTCGGATGCGAGCACCAACATTTTCCCGTGGGGCATCCTGATCGGCGGCGAAGAACTGCATAACAACCACCATACGTATGCGACGTCGGCCAAGCTGTCGAACAAGTGGTATGAGTTCGATATCGGCTGGATGTACATCCGCATCATGTCGGCCTTCCGTCTGGCCAAGGTGAAGAAGGTTGCGCCTACGCCGCGTCTGACTACCGGCAAGCTCGTGCTCGACCAGGATACCTTGCAAGCCGTGCTGGCAAACCGCTACGAAGTCATGGCTCGCTACGGTAAGGCCCTTAAGCGTGCATACCGCCAGGAGCTGGCGCACCTGAAGGAAGTGGGCGCGCGCGAAAAGTATCAACTGATGCGCGGTGCACGTAGCTGGTTCCACAAGGAAGAAGCCGGCCTCGACGAACCGCAGAAGCGTCAATTGCCGCAAATCTTCGCGGACAGCCAGAAGCTGCGTACCTATATTGAGTTGCGCAATGAGCTCGCGGCTATGTGGGAGCGTTCGAACGCTTCGCGCGAACAACTGCTCGTGCAATTGCAGGATTGGTGCCATCGCGCGGAACAAAGTGGTATCAAGGCACTTCAGGAGTTTGCGATGCGCCTGCGTCGCTATGCTTGAGTGACAAAACTGAGCACGGAAAGTAAGCGCAAAATCTATTAAAATTTGAGCACGTCACAAAACCCCGCGTTTGGCGGGGTTTTGCTTTTCTAGGCCGCACAAAACGTCGGATGCTACGTACACGACGCACGGCGATGAGCGGCGCATCAGCAGGCAGAGGGGATCATGAATCAGCAGGCGATCAGGAGCGTCGAATACGACCGGCCGCAGGCGCAGGGCTTGACCTGTGGCATCGGGCAGGCGTGGGCCAACGTGCCCGACGTGCCGTCGGCAGAAGAGAAGCTCGCGCTGAAGGCGCGTATCCGCGCATTGCTTGCGCGTGAGAAGGCGGTGCTCGTCGCGCACTATTACGTCGATGCCGAACTGCAGGAGCTCGCCGACGAGACTGGTGGCTGCGTGGCGGACTCGCTCGAGATGGCGCGTTTCGGCCGCGATCACGAGGCGCGGACGCTGGTCGTGGCCGGTGTGCGATTTATGGGCGAGACCTCAAAAATTCTCAGTCCCGACAAGCGCGTGCTGATGCCGGATCTGGATGCGACCTGCTCCCTCGATCTGGGCTGCCCCGTTGACGAGTTTTCGGCATTCTGTGACGCGCATCCGGATCGCACGGTGGTGGTCTACGCGAACACCAGCGCAGCTGTGAAAGCGCGGGCGGACTGGATGGTGACTTCGTCGATCGGCCTTGAGATCGTCGCCGACCTGCATGCGCACGGCGAAAAGATTATCTGGGCGCCGGACCGGCATCTCGGCAGCTACATCCAGAAGAAGACCGGCGCGGACATGCTGCTATGGCAGGGCTCGTGCCTCGTCCACGACGAATTCAAGGGTATTGAACTCGATCTGCTGCGTGCGCAGTATCCGGACGCGAAGGTGCTCGTGCATCCCGAGTCGCCGGAAAGCGTGGTGGCGCTAGCCGATGTCGTGGGTTCGACGACTCAACTGATCGATGCCGCGCAACGGCTCGATGCAAAGCACTTTATCGTGGCGACGGATCTGGGCATTCTGTACAAGATGCGCCTGGCCGCTCCTGGCAAGACTTTCATCGAAGCGCCCACGGCTGGTAATAGCGCGACCTGCAAGAGCTGCGCGCATTGCCCGTGGATGGCGATGAACGGACTGGCGAATCTGGCCGACGTGCTGGAGCATGGTCACAACGAGATCTTGGTCGATCGCGCGGTGGGCGAACGGGCACGGTTGCCGATCGACCGTATGCTCGACTTTGCAGCCCGTCACAAGAAGCGTGTGCAGGCGAGCGGCGATCTCGCAAAGGACACGTCGCTGTTTTCGAACGTGGGGGCGGCGTAACGGGGGGCGGTCGAGCAGATCCACTTACGCTCTGAGTTTGATGCAGTCTCACTACTGTATGCAGAAGTCCGCGCCCAATAAGTACGATCGCAGAAACCGGCGTCGAACGCATTTCGATTGGCGCGTTGACGAAGAACGTGCGCGCAACGGACTTCTCGATGCGGATCGTCAGAGTCTTCCGCTTCGCTTCGAACGTGCGGTGTATATCAGCGCCGCTGCAGCAAAAAGGCTATCGCACGCGAGACGAGCGATGGCCTTTTTGCTTTTACACGGGTCCCGATCGGGACGATGTCCCGCACGATAAGTCGCGCGTCAGACGTTGCGATTACGCACATGTTCGGGTGACAGCACGGTAGGCAATGCCTTCGGCAGTGCGGCGGGCCAGTCGCGGCTGAAATGGAGCCCGCGGCTTTCACGCCTGGAACGGGCGCTGTCGACAATCAGCGACGCAACGTCCACCAGATTGCGCAGTTCCAGCAGATCGCGGCTCACCTTGAAGTTCGCGTAATACTCGTGGATTTCGTCGCGCAGCAGCGCAAGACGATGTTTGGCTCGCGCAAGCCGCTTGTCGGTTCGCACGATGCCGACGTAATTCCACATCAGGCGGCGCAATTCGTCCCAGTTGTGCGCAACCACGACTTCTTCGTCTGGGTCGGACACGCGGCTCTCGTCCCAGTCAGGCAGCGGCGCGTGGACGGCGGCGCCGAAACCTTCGGCTTCGATGGCGGCTGCCGCGGAACGGCCGATCACGAGGCACTCAAGCAGCGAATTGCTGGCGAGGCGGTTAGCGCCGTGCAGTCCCGTGCAAGAGGTCTCGCCGACCGCATAGAGGCCCGACAGGTCGGTGCGGCCGGCCAGATCCGTGACGACGCCGCCGCAGGTGTAGTGCGCCGCCGGTACGACCGGAATGGGTTCCTTGGTGATGTCGATGCCGAACTCGAGGCAGCGCGCAAGGATGGTCGGAAAGTGTTCTTGCAGGAACGAAGCCGGCTGGTGGCTGATATCGAGGTACACGCAGTCGATGCCGCGCTTCTTGATCTCGAAGTCGATCGCGCGCGCGACGATGTCGCGCGGCGCGAGTTCGGCGCGTTCGTCGTGCTGGGGCATGAAGCGTGTGCCATCGGGCAGCTTCAGAATGCCACCTTCGCCGCGCACAGCTTCCGAGATCAGGAATGATTTGGCGTAGGGATGGAACAGGCAGGTCGGGTGGAACTGGATGAATTCCATGTTCGACACGCGACAACCGGCGCGCCAGGCCATGGCGATGCCGTCGCCTGTCGCGGTGTCCGGGTTCGTGGTGTAGAGATATACCTTGCCCGCGCCACCTGTGGCGAGCACCGTATGCGGCGCCTCGATGGTGACGGTGCGGCCGCCTTCCAGGTCGAGCGCATACAGCCCGTGGCAGCGCCGCCCCGGCAGGCCCAGGCGGTCCGACGTGATCAGGTCGATTGCATAGTGGTTTTCGAGCAGCGTGATGTTCGGATGGCGACGTACACGCTCGCTGAGCGTGGCGACCACGGCGTGTCCGGTTGCGTCCGCCGCGTGAATGATCCGGCGATGGCTGTGGCCGCCTTCGCGCGTGAGGTGAAAGCCGAGCTCGGCGGCATCGTCTTTGGTGAACGGGACGCCTTGGGCGATCAACCATTCGATGGCCTCGCGCCCATGCTCGACGATGAAACGCGTGGCTGCTTCGTCGCACAGGCCGCCGCCGGCAATCAGCGTGTCGCTGACATGGTTTTCGATGCTGTCGGCCGAGTCCAGCACCGCGGCAATGCCACCTTGTGCCCAGTCGCTCGCGCCTTCTGTCATCGAAACCTTGGCAATCACTGCGACCCGCCGGGTCTCCGCCAGATTCAGTGCAACACTCAGACCCGCCAGACCTGTACCGACAATTGCCACATCAAAATTCATTTCCTGCGTCTCCATCGCTTGATCAGCCGTTGCGACTCGTGTCGCCGCTCACCGATAAACGAGAGAGGATACGCGTCGCGCGACTCGAGGGAAAGCTGGCCGGATGGCCGATGATGCAAGCAGAGGAAAACGCGCGGGATAACGGGCCGAAAAGTACCGACAGGCCGAAAGCCGAGGTGAAGAGCGGGGCTGAAAAACGCGGCCCAAAAACACGGGCCAAAAACAAAAAGCCCCGCACGAGTGCAGGGCTTTCGTCTTCGTCAACAAACCGGAAGCAAGACCTTATTTGATCTTGGTTTCCTTGTACGGCACATGCTTGCGGACGACGGGATCAAACTTGCTGATCTCCATCTTTTCCGGCATGTTGCGCTTGTTTTTCGTCGTGGTGTAGAAGTGACCCGTGCCTGCGGTCGATTCCAGCTTGATCTTGTCGCGTGCGCCTTTTGCCATCATTTACTCCTTAGGCTTCACCGCGTGCGCGCAGATCTGCGAGCACAGCGTCGATACCGTTCTTGTCGATCAGACGCAGGCCGGCGTTCGAAACGCGCAGACGCACCCAACGGTTTTCGCTTTCCACCCAAATACGGCGGTTTTGCAGGTTCGGCAGGAACCGGCGCTTGGTTTTGTTGTTCGCGTGGGAAACGTTGTTGCCGCTCATCGGCGCTTTCCCAGTTACTTGGCATACGCGTGCCATATGAGAGCACTCCTAATACGCTAATTCTGAGTTCGGACGCCGTGAAAGTTTCCCGGAAGGGTCGCGATGATTACTCAGTCGCTTATCCCCCGGAAGTCCTTTGATGGCTTCGGAACAGGGTTGGAAACAGGCAAACCGGAAGTTTAGCAGAAAAAAAGCCGATAAATCAAACCTTATTTGCGACAGGCCATGCGGGGCAACCGCAGGACAACTGCACGACAGCGTGAGGGTGCCGCCGGGATACGGCGGGCGCCTCGGCGCTGTGGCCCCCGGATATTCACGACCATCCGGCCCGTGCAAACGAGAACGTCTCGTGCGTGCCGATCACGAGATGATCGACCAGTTGGACATCGATCAGCGCAAGCGTGTCGCGCAGCACCTGCGTCAGGCGCCGGTCGCTCGCGCTGGGTTTGACCGCGCCGGAGGGGTGATTATGCGCCACGATCATGCTGGCAGCATTCGCAGACAGTGCGCGGCGGACGATCTCACGCGGATAGACCGCCATGCGCGTGAGCGAACCCCGCGAACTCTCTTCGGTGCTGATCAGGCGGTGCCGGGCGTCGAGAAAGAGGCACACGAACACTTCATGCGGCCGCGAGCCGATCAGCAGGCGTAAATAGTCCTCGACCGCTTCGGGCGAATCGATCAGCGGCTTTTCGCGCATTTTTTCGACGAGCGAGCGCCGCGCCAGTTCGAGGATGGCGAGCAACTGCGCGGTCTTTGCCGGACCGACACCCGGTAGGCCATCGAAATCCGCCGGCGTGGCGTCGAGCATCGCACGCAGCGAGCCAAAGCGCTTCAGCAGGGAGTGGGCGATGCCGAACACATTGTGTCCCGGCAGTCCCGAACCGAGCACCAGTGCGACCAATTCGGCATCCGTCAGCGTGCCGGGCCCGAAATCGAGTAAGCGCTCGCGCGGCATGTCGCGTTTGCCGTGCGAGCGCTTGCGGCCAGCGCGTCGAGGCGGGGTCGAACCCGGTGAAGCTAACCGAGGCGCGATGGCCTCACGCTGCCCGATTCCTGGTTCGACCGGGTTGGGACCGGCCGCCTTGGGCTTGCCCAACCCGAGCGTGGCCACTGTGCTCCGCCGCTTAAGCGCGGCCGATCCGCCTGCCGCCGCCTTGGGCCCGGCGAGTCGAGGCAGTGCCAACACACCGCTGTCCTCCGTAGGATTAGCCGTCGCGTCCACGCAGGCGTAATAGTCCATGTCATTGTTCTCCGGTTAGAAGGCGAGAAAGTCCTCACCCATGGCGGCAGTGCATACGACGCACCCAAGCCGCCGCTTGATATGTGGCTTACAATAGAGCCTTTGCGCACGGCACCACGACGGCTTGCCACCCGCACAGGCTGCGCCTTGGGCGCACGCGTGCAGCGCGTCCCGACTGAACGAGTTACTGCATGAGCATCATCGACATCTCTGAAGTGAAACCCGGTTCGCACGTCACGCTCCATTACCGGCTTTCGCTTGCCGATGGCGCCGAAGTCATCAACACCTTCAACGAAAGGCCGGCCACGCTGCTGCTGGGTGCCGGCCAACTGGCGCCGCCGCTGGAAGACATTTTGCTGGGATTGAAGGTCGGCCACCATTCGACCTTTCAGCTAGCGCCGGGGCAGGCTTTCGGCCCGCGCAATCCGGAGCTGATTCAGCGGGTGTCGCTTGCCACGCTGCGTGAAAACAGCATGATTGGTGAGAATTTTTCGCCGGGCGATCTGATCGAATTCAACGCACCGGGTGGTGGACGTTACGCAGGGGTGTTGAAGGAAGTGGGCGAAACGTCCGCGCTGTTCGATTTCAATCACCCGCTCGCCGGCCAGGCGCTGGCGTTCGAAGTGAAAATCATCGGGATTCTGTAAACATGAGCACCACGGATACGACTCTGGTTGAAGCCGAGATCCTGCTGGCGCAGCCGCGTGGTTTTTGCGCGGGTGTCGATCGGGCCATCGAAATCGTCGAACGCGCGATCAAGCTGCACGGTTCACCCATCTATGTGCGCCACGAAATTGTCCACAACGCCTATGTCGTCGAGGATCTGCGCAAGAAGGGCGCTATCTTCATCGAGCAGTTAGAGGAAGTCCCGGCCGGCAATACGGTGATCTTCAGCGCGCACGGCGTCTCGAAGGACGTGCGGGCGGAAGCCGAGTCGCGCGGTTTGCGGGTCTATGACGCCACCTGTCCGCTCGTCACCAAGGTGCATATCGAAGTGGCGAAGATGCGGCAGGAGGGCTTCGACATTGTCATGATTGGCCACAAGGGGCACCCCGAGGTCGAAGGGACAATGGGGCAGGCGGCCGAGGGCATGTATCTCGTCGAAGATATTGAGGATGTGCAGGCGCTGCAGCTCGCCGACCCGGATCGGATTGCGTTCGTCACGCAAACCACCCTGTCGGTCGACGATGCAGCCGAGATCATCGCTGCGCTCAAGTCCAAGTATCCGGCTATTAAGGAGCCGAAAAAGCAGGACATCTGTTACGCCACGCAGAACCGCCAGGATGCGGTCAAGTTCATGGCGCCGCAGTGTGACGTGGTGATCGTGGTGGGCAGCCCGAACAGTTCTAATTCGAACCGCTTGCGCGAAGTCGCCGAGAAGCGCGGGATTCCTTCTTATATGGTGGACTCGCCCGACCAGATCGATCCGGCCTGGATCGTCGGCAAGCGTCGCATTGGCGTGACCGCCGGCGCCTCGGCTCCCGAGGTGCTCGCGCAGGCCGTGATCGCTCGTTTGCGCGAACTGGGTGTGCGTAATGTGCGTGCGCTCGAAGGCATCGAGGAAAACATCGCGTTTCCGTTGCCGCGCGGTCTGGGCTTGCCAGCCTGACATTTCGCTGACGTTTCTGTAAGAAAGCGCGCCTTGGGCGCGCTTTTTTTATGCCCTTCGCCAAGGGACGCGAGCCCTGTTAATAAGTGTCAAATCACCGAAACAGATGTGTTTTCAGTACCTGCCACACAAAAATTTTGTGTCTCGGCGATTTTATTTTATCGCTCGACCAATGGTCGATCCCCATTTGATGCATTGATATTGGCCACTGCCGATTTTTGATGCACTAACATTGTGCGCGCAGATCGACGGATATAGAAACGTAGTACCTATCGCTGAACTCAATGAAATCAGGGAATGCCCGCGATCGCTGCAACACTTGATGCTGTTGAGTTCTACGATGGTGCAACTGATGCACGAAAAAATGTCGCAACCGGGTTGCGCCTAATGTGCGTTATTGCTCACAAAATGCGGTTGCAATGCAGGAAAACCCTGCCGTTTCAACAATATTGCCCGTCGCATAATTGGAGTTACAATGCGCGCGTTCTCAAGGCTTCCGGGTCTCGAGCAATGAATTTAGCAAGGCGCTGGAGACCCACTTAATGCGAGTCACGTTTGCTTACGCCGTGCCTGCTCCGGCCGCGGTTGAGATGCTGACCGCGTGCAGCAAGAAGAGCGATGGCGAGGCGGGGACAGACGAAAAGGTCGCCGCTGACCATGCGGCCCCATTAATGGGAAGAATTGCCTATGCAGGCAAACACAACGAAAACGGGGCGCAATTGGCGGTCGAGCAAATCACCACCGAAGGGCGGGCGAACGGCCTCCAGCGCAACGAGGCCTCGGATACCCAGGCCACTATCACGACGATCAACAGTGTTCAGCCGGACGTGAGCAAGCCCGGCGGAATGGACACGACGGGCGGGCCGCGTCCGAAGCAGGCGGCCACGTTCGGAATCAGGGCAAAAATCCTTGGCGGCGACGGCGTGTGTACCGACAAGGTGGGTGAGCTGGCGGGATCCGCCATGCGCAACCCGGTCTGCTCGAAGGCGGAAGTCGCGCTTTCGACCATGACCCCGGGAGTGGACTTCGAACAGCAGGGCGAAGACCGTTCCCACACGCCGGTGCAGATTGACGCGCCGTTCACGTATGAGGCGCTGTGCGTGATCGTCGATGCAATGAAGCGCGCCAATTCATTCGACGCGCCCAAGGTGCTGGCTGCGATGCCGTCCACCGGTTACGGGGTAACCGGCCACATCGCATTCGACCACAAGGGTGATTTGAAAGAAGGCGCCATTACGCTTTACGACTTCAGGGACAGCGAACGAGCGGTCCTCGACGCCGTAGAGATGTGATGACGGGAGTACAGCCTGACGGCACCTGGCCCACCCAATGGTGTCGTTTTTGCATCCGGTTCCGACGAAGCGGCGACTGCATCCCGGTCGCATGACGAGTTGGCGGCGGATAACCCTTACCGGTCTTTTACATCAGTACCCGCAGTGCCGTTGCGATTCCGAACAGCATGACCGCCCACCGGTTGATGCAGGACGCGAATCCAGTCGCACGGGCTAAGGAGCATTAAATGGATATCTTCATCCAGCAGATCCTCAACGGACTGGTGCTTGGCAGCGTTTACGCCATCATCGCACTAGGCTACACGATGGTTTACGGCATCTTGGGCATCATCAACTTCGCACACGGCGATGTGTTGATGGTGGGCGCGATGGTTGCGCTCTCTGCCATAGGCGTGCTTCAGAACCACTTCCCGGGGCTAGGCAATGTGCCGACGCTCATCATTGCGTTGATCATCGCAGCGGTAGTGTGCTCGGTGGTCGGCTATACGATCGAGCGCGTGGCCTACCGGCCGTTGCGCCGTGCGCCGCGTCTGGCGCCGCTGATCACCGCCATCGGCGTGTCGATTCTGCTGCAGACGCTCGCGATGATGATCTGGTCGCGCAATCCGCTGCCGTTCCCGCAACTGCTGCCTACCGATCCGATCAACGTGATCAAGTCCGGGCCCAACAATCCGGGCGCCGTGATCTCGATGACTGAAATCGTGATCATCGTGGTGGCGTTCCTCGTGATGGGCGGCCTGCTGCTGCTCGTGCACAAAACGAAGCTCGGCCGTGCGATGCGCGCGATTGCCGAGAATCCGAATGTGGCGAGTCTGATGGGCGTGAACCCGAACTTTGTGATCTCCGCGACCTTCATGATCGGCTCGGCGCTGGCTGCTCTCGCCGGTGTGATGATCGCGTCGGAATACGGCAATGCCCACTTTTATATGGGCTTCATCCCCGGCATGAAGGCCTTTACCGCGGCAGTGCTGGGCGGTATCGGCAATCTCGGCGGGGCGATGGTGGGCGGCGTGCTGCTCGGCCTGATCGAACAGCTTGGGGCGGGCTATATCGGCAACCTCACGGGCGGGGTATTCGGCAGTAACTACCAGGACGTGTTCGCATTCATTGTGCTGATCATCGTGCTGGTGTTCCGTCCGTCGGGCCTCTTGGGCGAACGTGTTGCGGATCGCGCGTAAGGAGTAATTAGACATGACCTCAATTCAACCGATCGAGCCGTCCACGACGCTCATCCCCGAGAAGAACATGACGAAGACCCTGACGGTCGGCGTCATCACTGCAATCCTCGTCGTCGCCGCGCCGATGATCATCGGCGCGCTGGGCGGCAACTACTGGGTGCGCGTGCTCGACTTCGCAATGCTGTACGTGATGCTCGCGCTAGGCCTCAATGTGGTGGTGGGCTTTGCCGGCCTGCTGGATTTGGGCTACATCGCGTTCTATGCGGTGGGCGCCTATGTGGCAGCGCTGTTGTCTTCGCCGCACCTGATGAGCTTCGCCTGGATCGCACACCTGTTTCCGGGCGGCTTGCATGCGCCGATCTGGATCATCGTGCCATGCGCGATGGGTCTCGCGGCCCTGTTCGGGATCCTGCTCGGTGCGCCGACGCTGCGTCTGCGTGGCGATTACCTCGCCATCGTGACGTTGGGCTTCGGGGAAATCGTGCGGATCTTCATGAACAACCTCGACCGTCCGGTGAACATCACCAACGGGCCGCAGGGGATCACGGGTATCGACCCGGTGAAGATCGCCGGTTTCAACCTCTCGCAGACCCACAACTTCCTCGGCTTCCAGTTCACCACGGTGTACATGTATTACTACATGTTCGTGCTGTGCGCTTTGCTGGTGATCTGGGTGTGTACGCGTCTGCAGCATTCGCGTATTGGCCGTGCGTGGGCCGCCATCCGCGAAGACGAAATCGCCGCCAAAGCAATGGGCATCAACACTCGTAACGTGAAGCTGCTGGCGTTCGCGATGGGCGCCTCTTTCGGCGGCCTGTCGGGTGCGATGTTTGCGGGCTTCCAGGGCTTCGTGTCGCCTGAATCGTTCACCTTCTGGGAATCGGTCGTGGTGCTGGCCTGCGTGGTGCTGGGCGGTATGGGCCACATCCCGGGCGTGATTCTCGGCGCGGTGCTGCTCGCCGTGTTCCCGGAATTCCTGCGCTCGACCATGGGCCCGCTGCAGAACATGATCTTCGGCCATGAAATTGTCGATACCGAAGTGATCCGTCAGTTGCTGTACGGTCTCGCGATGGTCCTCATCATGCTGTACCGCTCGGAAGGCCTGTGGCCGTCGCCGAAGCATGAGGACAAGATTGCGAAAATCGCGAAGCGCAACAGCAAGAAGCCGGTGCGCGCCTGAGGCCTGATTGGAGAAATTCTATGAGCGATAAACAAATCCGTCTGTCCGTGAAGGGCGTGAACAAGCGCTTCGGCGGTCTGCAGGCGCTGTCCGACGTGGGCCTGGAAATCAAGTCTGGTGAGATCTACGGCCTGATCGGTCCGAACGGTGCCGGCAAGACCACGTTCTTCAACGTGATCACGGGCCTGTACACGCCGGACTCGGGTGACTTCAAGCTCGACAACGTGAACTACACGCCGACCGCGGTGTACCAGGTCGCGAAGGCCGGTATCGCCCGTACGTTCCAGAACATCCGCCTGTTCGGCGGCATGACCGCGCTGGAAAACGTGATGGTGGGGCGTCACGTGCGCACCAAACATGGTTTGTTTGGCGCAGTGTTCCAGACGCCATCGGAGCGCAAGGAAGAGCGCGAGATCAAGGAACGGGCGCTGGAGTTGCTGGAGTACGTCGGCGTGCTGCAATACGCGGACTACACCTCGCGCAACCTGTCGTATGGTCACCAGCGCCGGCTCGAAATTGCTCGCGCCCTGGCAACGGATCCGAAGCTGCTGGCGCTCGACGAACCGGCTGCAGGCATGAACGCAACGGAGAAGGTTGAGCTCACGAAGCTGCTCGACAAGATCCGCGCGGACGGCAAGACGATCCTGCTGATCGAGCACGACGTGAAACTGGTGATGGGCCTGTGCAATCAGATGACAGTGCTCGATTACGGCAAGGTGATCGCCCAGGGTCTGCCGCAAGACGTGCAGAAGGACCCGAAGGTGATTGAGGCATATCTGGGTGCGGGGGTCCACTGATGGCTACGGCAATGTTGAAAATCAAGGGCCTGCAGGTCAATTACGGCGGCATTCAGGCAGTCAAGGGCATCGACCTGGAAGTTGCGCAGGGCGAGCTGGTCACGCTGATCGGCGCGAACGGCGCGGGCAAGACCACGACGATGAAGGCGATCACGGGTCTGAAGGCGTACGGCGCGGGCGATATCGAGTACATGGGCCAGTCGATCAAGGGCCTGCCTGCGCACGAGTTGCTCAAGCGCGGTCTGGCGATGGTGCCGGAAGGCCGCGGTATCTTCGCGCGCATGTCGATCGTCGAGAACATGCAGATGGGTGCGTATCTGCGCAACGACACGGACGCGATCAAGGCGGACGTGGATCGCATGTTTGGCTTCTTCCCGCGTCTGAAGGAGCGGGCCTCGCAGTACGCTGGCACGTTGTCGGGCGGCGAGCAGCAGATGCTGGCAATGGCGCGCGCGATCATTAGCAAGCCGAAGCTGTTGCTGCTGGACGAGCCC
Source organism: Paraburkholderia sp. EB58 (assembly GCF_050436665.1). Lineage (NCBI taxonomy): Bacteria > Pseudomonadati > Pseudomonadota > Betaproteobacteria > Burkholderiales > Burkholderiaceae > Paraburkholderia > Paraburkholderia sp. EB58. The sequence continues at coordinate 339,005 of NZ_JBNDMQ010000006.1, forward strand.
TCGATGGGTCTGTCGCCGATCATGGTCGAGAAGATCTTCGAAGTGGTGCGGGCGATCTCTGCTGAAGGCATGACGGTGCTGCTGGTCGAGCAGAACGCGCGTCTGGCGCTGCAGGCGGCGAATCGTGGCTACGTGATGGACTCGGGTCTGGTGACGATGTCCGGCGACGCGAAGCAGATGCTCGATGATCCGAAGGTGCGGGCTGCTTACTTGGGCGAATGAGTGGGTGAATAAGCTCGGTGAATGAGTGGCTAAACCGGTCACTCTGACCTGTGCAAGAAAAAAGGCCGCATGCGTCGTTTAAGCATGCGGTCTTTACCATTTCCGACGCGCCTCACGTAACGAGGTAACGAGGGCGATCAAGCAACCAGCATTACGCAGCGGAAGGTGCGCTTGTTGTTTCAACCGCGGCAGGCGCGGCGTCCGCGTATTTACCAAGCCGCTTGCCCAGACTGATCACCGCATCTGCGCGATACCCAAGCGCTTCATAAAAAGCGCGGATATCTTCCTTCGCCGAGAGCACCTGCAGATTCACCTTCGGGCAGCCACGCGCAGTCAGCGCCGCCTCCGCATGTGCGACCAGCTGCTTGCCGATGCCGAGCCGCCGATACGCCGTGTCCACCGCGAGCGAATACATCCAGCCGCGATGCCCGTCATAGCCCGACATCACCGTGCCGACCACAGGTCCATCGAGTTCAGCGACAAAGAACAGCTCCGGCTGCGTCGCCATCTTGTTGGCGATCGATAGATGCGGGTTGCGCTGCGGCCGCGTGACGTCCCGGTACTCGGGAAACGCCTCTTGCCACAACGCGACCACGGCATCGGTGTCGCTGGCTTCGAAGCAGCGGATCGAGAGCGGTGTGGTCGTCGTCATCGTCATGTTTGCTCCAGGCGGATTACAGTGTGTCGAGAATTGACTGCAGCATGGCCATCATCTGATCGATTTCTTCGTTCGTCACGTTCAGGGCCGGCATGAAGCGCAGCAGGTTCGGGCGTGCCGCGTTCAGCAGCAAACCGTCCGGCTGCAGGTTGCGCGCCTTTTCGACGATCTGGTTGCCGATGTCCTTGCCGAGCAGCAGCGCGCGCAGCAGCCCTTCGCCGCGCTCGCCCTTGAAGCCGCGTTCTTCCGACAGTTCCAGCAGCTTCGCGCGCAGATACTCGCCGCGAGCCCGCACGCCTTCGAGAAAGCCCGGCGCGGTCAGTTGCGAGATCACCGAGTAGCCCACCGCCGTCATCAGCGGATTGCCGTTGTAGGTGCCGCCCTGATCGCCGGCTTCGAACACTTCGACCGCGGCCTTGCATAGCAGCGCCGCGAGCGGCACGCCGCCGCCGATGCCCTTGCCGAGCGTCATGATGTCCGGCTCGATGCCCGACAGCTCATACGCGAACAGCGTGCCGGCGCGACCGCAGCCGCTTTGCACTTCGTCGACGATCAAGAGGATGTTGTGCTTCTGTGTCAGCGCGCGCAGTTGCTGCATGAATTCGCGCGTTGCCGGGATCACGCCGCCTTCGCCCTGGATCGGCTCGAGCATCACGGCGACGGTCTTGCCGTTGATGAGCTTTTCGACCGACGCGATGTCGTTCAGGTCGGCCTTCGGGAAGCCCGGCACTTGCGGAGCGTAGATCGTGTCCCAGCCCGGCTTGCCGCTTGCCGACATGGTGGCGAGCGTACGGCCGTGGAAGCTGTGGTCGAACGTGATGATCTCGTAGGCGCCGTCCTTGTGCTTCTTGCCCCACTTGCGCGCGAGCTTGATGGCGCCTTCGTTCGCTTCGGCGCCGCTGTTCGCGAAGAACACCTTGTCGAAGCAGCTATGTTGCGTGAGCAGGCCCGCGAGCTGCGCCATCGGCGCGTTGTAGAAGGCCGGCGACGGATTGATCAGCAACTCCGCCTGCTTGTTCAGCGCTTCGATCATGCCTTCGTTGCAATGCCCGAGGCTATTGACCGCCCACCCCTGGATGAAGTCGAGATATCGCTTGCCGGTATTGTCGTAAATCCACGAACCCTTGCCGTGCGTGAAAACGATCTCGGGCCGGTTGGTGATGTACATCAGCGACTCGACGGGGTACTCATTGAAATTCATGGCGGCAGGCTCCGGGCGTTGCGGGGTGAAGGATCAGTAAAAAGGGACGGAAAAAACAAAAAAGCCACGGCATGCCGTGGCTTTCGTGATTCGAACAACATGCGCCTCATCGGCGCGAATCCGTGACAAAGCCGGCGGCGTCCCTAAGGGAGCAGCGAGCGGCGACGTCGGAGTTCGGACTGGATGCGGTTCATGCGCGAAAGAATACGACAACGCGAGCGCCGGTGTAAACCATGAATTTCGTCTACGGCGGATTTTTCGGGTCCGCCGCGCAGGCTTTCAGAGCTTACGGTGGCGCATGCACGGTTACACGGCGGGTTATGCCGGCGAGTTACACCGGATTGGCGAGGTCAGCTGCGCTTGTGAAGGAATCCGCATAGAACTCGTCTTCCGGCAAGCCATGGTGCTGCGTGAAATCACGCTGCGCCGACTCGACCATCACGGGTGCGCCGCAGGCGTACACCTGATACCCCGACAAGTCTGGCAGGTCTTCGATGACGCTACGATGAACAAAGCCGGTGCGGCCGGTCCATGCGTCGGCCGGGTCCGGCTCGGACAGGACGGGCACGAACTTGAAGTTCGGGATTTCGCGCGCCCATTGCTCGGCCAGCTCCAGCAGATACAGGTCTTTTTTGCGACGCGCGCCCCAATACAGCGTCATCGGCCGCTCGAGGTTCTTGAACACCGCATGTTCGACGATGGCCTTCAGCGGCGCGAAGCCGGTGCCGGAGGCGAGCAGCACGATCGGCTTGTCCGAATCTTCGCGCAGGAAGAACGTGCCGAGCGGTGCTTCGAAGCGCAGGATATCGCGCTCCTTCATGGTGTTGAAGACGTGATCGGTGAACGCGCCGCCGGGCATATGGCGGATGTGCAGTTCGATCGGGCCTTCGACATGCGGCGCATTCGCCATCGAGTAGCTACGGCGCTTGCCGTCCTTCAGGATGAATTCGAGGTACTGACCGGCGAGGTATTGGAGGCGCTCGTTGGCGGGCAACTGCAGTTTCAGCACGATGACGTCGTCGGCCTTGCGTTCGATCGCGTTCACGCGGCACGGCAGTTTCTTGACCTGTACATCGCCCACACCGGCCACTTCGCGGATGTCGATCTCGAGATCGGTACTCGGCGTCGCACAGCAGAAGAGCGCCATGCCGCGGGTTTTTTCGTCGTTCGACAGCGCCGACGACGAGTGCGGGCGCTGCTCGACTTCGCCGCTCAGCACGGTACCCTTGCACGAACCGCAGGCGCCGTTCTTGCAGCCATACGGCAGGCCGATACCCTGGCGCAGGGCGGCGGTCAGGACCGGTTCATCGGGTTCTACTTGAAACTGCCGGCCGCTTTGCCGGAGGGTTACATTAAATGCCATAGCGTGTTCGAGTTCGAAGAGTCGGTAATCGGTGCGAGCCGTCCTTGACGGCTACAATGCGTCCACCATGAAAGCCACACGAAACTTGCGCCGACCGCGCGTGCTCATTGTGGGCTGCGGCGATGTCGGCATGCGTTGCGCCGAGCTGCTGCGGCCGCGCGCGCACCTTTTTGCGCTGACAACCCAGCCGGCCCGTTGCGCCGAATTGCGCGCGGCGGGCGTGACGCCGATAGTCGGCGACCTTGATGCGCGCCGCAGCCTGAAGCGGCTTGCGGGCCTCGCGCCACGCGTGCTGCATCTGGCTCCGCCGCAAAAGACCGGCGACGACGACAGCCGTACACGCGCGTTGCTCGCAGCCCTGAGCGCACGCCGCATCCGGCCCGCACGCAGTGCGGTTGCGCCGGTAGCGCGGTTGCGCCGCCTTCGCGCTGCATGGATGGAACGGGAAACAGCCGATATTGTACCCGACGGGGTAGGGCACCCAGCCGGTTCGCGGCCGCCTGTGCGCATGGTTTACGCCAGCACAACGGGCGTCTATGGCGACTGCGGCGGCGCGCTGATCGACGAAACGCGTGCGGTCCGCCCGGCCAACCCGCGCGCGCTGCGACGGGTTTCGGCCGAACGGCAGCTGCGGCGCGCCACCGCGCGCGGCGCCGTGCAGGCGAGCATTGCGCGCATTCCCGGTATCTATGCCGGCAACCGCTTGCCGCTCGCGCGGCTCGAAAAGGGCGCCCCCGCGCTGATCGATGCCGATGACGTTTACACGAGCCATATTCACGCCGACGATCTCGCCGCGATTCTGGTGCGCATGATGAGGTTCGGGCGGCGCGGGCGGGTGGTCCACGCGTCCGACGATACGATGCTGAAAATGGGCGAGTACTTCGACGTGGTGGCTGATGCGTATGGCCTCGAACGTCCGCCGCGAATCACGCGGGAGCAAGCCGAGGCGCAGATGGAGCCGATGATGATGTCGTTCATGCGCGAATCGCGGCGACTTGTGAACGAGCGGATAAAGCGGGAGTTGCGGGTGCGCCTGCGCTATCCGACAGTGGCGGATTTTCTGCGCAGCGCGCAGGGTGATGCTGAGGCGAGCGGCTAAAACGCCGACTGAGGACGAGGTGAGCGCCAACTGAGCGCGACCACTTCCGGGCGGCTGATGAAGCCGCACCAGGCGACGCCACGCCGCACGCCAGCGCCACCAGTCTCAGCCAACCTCAGGTAAGCGCGGGCAGTGCTTCCAGCAGCAGAAAACAGAGGACTGCGCCGATCAGCGCGCCAATCAGGCTCGGATGATACTTGTGCCGCATGTGCATCACGATCAGCAGCGCGCCGACCAGGACCACGGCAAGGCAAACAAACGCAATCATCGCGGCCGGGATCTCGAACGAATTGTTGATGACCATGGCGCCCCTCCCTGAAACCTTTGTAGTCATTGTTTAATCGAGTATAGGGCGACTTGTCAGGAAGGGCATGCTGCGTCGCAGCGCAAAGGGGGCGGAAATGATGCGCTTTGTGGGGCGGTGCACACAGCATTCTCGACGCCTCGGGGCTGGGCGCCTTTATTACCGGTTTACCCGCTCCGTAAAGATCCGAGGTCGGCTTCGTCGAGCCATTGCCACGCGCCTTCGGCTAACGTCGCGGGCAAGCTCAAACCGCCGATCCGTTCGCGATGCAACGCCTCCACACGGTTGCCCGCCGCCGCGACCATCCGCTTGACCTGGTGGTATTTGCCTTCGAGCACGGTGAGTTCGAGCGAGTGCTCGCTGCTGGCATGCGCTGCGACGGCGGCGATCGGTTTTGGCTCGCCGTGCAGCAGCACGCCCTCGCGCAAGGCGCTGAGTTGTGCGTCGTCGAGCGGATGGCGGGTGGTTGCGATGTAAACCTTCGGCACCTTGCGCTTCGGTGAAGTGAACGCATGGACGAACTTGCCGTCATCGGAGAGCAGCAGGAGCCCGGTCGTGTCCTGATCGAGCCGTCCGACGCACTGCACGCCGCGCGCCGCGAACTGTGGCGGCAGCAGGCTGAAGACGCTCAGGTGATGCTGCGGTTCGCGCGAGCATTCGTAGCCGGCGGGTTTGTTGAGCAGCAGATAGGCGTGTTCGCGGTACGGCCACGTTGCGCCGTCGACGGTGAAGTTGAGCGCCTCGGTTGGGACATCGGCATCGGGATTGGCGTGGACGGCGCCGTCGATCGTCACGCGGCCGTCAGCGATCAGCGCGCGGCATTGACGTCGTGAACCGAAACCCTGGGTGAATAGAACGCTTTCGAGATTCATGGGGGACGAAGGAACGGCAGGGCTAAATGCAGGCGACAGACCGCAGTCCGCGATCCGTCGCTTCGCATGCATTCTACCCGGCAACGCCGGGGTTCCCTCGCTTAGCCGAAGCGCCTCAATGCTGCACGCCCGCGCGCCGCTCCACAAAACGCCGCACATAATCGTCCGCCGGGCGCGTGAGGATTTCGTTCGGCGTGCCTTCCTGCACCAGGGTGCCGTCG